>NZ_JANJTL010000150.1 GCF_024711105.1 Brevundimonas sp.
CCTTCCGGGTGGCCGACGACGAGGGCCTGCTGCTGCTCGACCTCGACGACGTGCGGGCCATCCTGGCGCATGTGTCGCAGAACGCCGACGAAATCGGCCGCACCTATGGCAATGTCGCCCCGGCCTCGGTCGCGGCCATCCAGCGGGCCATCCTGCAGCTCGAGGACCAGGGAGGACAGGCCTTCTTCGGGGAGCCGGCGCTGAAGCTCGAGGACATGATCCGCACGGGCCTGGACGGCAAGGGCCAGGTGAATGTGCTGGACGCCACCACGCTGATCTCGAGCCCCCGGCTTTATTCGACCTTCCTGCTGTGGCTGCTGTCGGAGCTGTTCGAGCAGCTGCCCGAGGTCGGCGACCCGGAGAAGCCGCGGCTGGTCTTCTTCTTCGACGAGGCGCACCTGCTGTTCCGAGACACGCCGCGCGCCCTGGTCGAGAAGGTCGAGCAGGTGGTGCGGCTGATCCGCTCCAAGGGCGTCGGCGTCTATTTCGTCACCCAGAACCCGGCCGACATCCCGGACACGGTCCTGTCCCAGCTCGGCAACCGCATCCAGCACGCGCTCCGGGCCTACACCCCGGCCGAGCAGCGCGGGCTTAAGGCCGCCTCGGACAGCTTCCGCACCAATCCGGCCTTCGACACCGCCGAGGCCATCCAGCAGCTCGGCGTCGGCGAGGCGCTCGTTTCGCTGCTGGACGAAAAAGGCGCGCCGACGGTGGTCGCCCGCACCTTGATCCGGCCGCCGGCCTCGCGGCTCGGGCCCGCCACGGACGCCGAGCGCCAGGCGGTGATGGGCGCCAGCCCTGTGCGCGGGGTCTATGACACCGCCGTCGATAGGGAGTCGGCCCAGGAAATGCTGGCGGGCCGGGCTGAAAAGGCGACTGCGGAAAAGGACAAGCCGGCGCGCGACCCGCGCATGGACCGCCTGGACGACGCCTACGAACAGCAGCCCCGCGCCCGGGCCTCTCGGCCCCGCGCCGAGCCGCGCGCGCCGGCTCCGCGCCGCTCCACCCGGCAGTCGACCGCCGAGGCCTTCACCAAATCAGTCGCGCGCTCGGTAGGCTCTTCGGTCGGACGGGCCATCTTCAGAGGCATTCTCGGCGGTCTGTCCCGCGGACGGTGAGCGGCGGGGAGTCGCAACAGACCCGCCGGTACGGAACCCGCATGGACCTTCAGGCCGGTGGGGTCGAACCTCTAGAAGGCACCCGAGAACCTTTGATGGGGCACGCACTTGGAATATCGGGACCACTCATCGCCTCCCGTCAGGTCTGACGCCACGGGCGTGGAGGCAGCGGGTCCGCGACTCGCCGCTAGGCGCCAGGAGGTCAATGCCCTTGCGGCGCCAGGGGCGCTAGGAAACGGGCGGCAGTCGATCTTTGCGGACTAGGAAACGAAGGCGCCCATCGGCGCTCCGCCAATCCTCTTCACGGACGAGCCCCGGTCGTCTCGACGCGACCTTTGACGGAGGTCAATGTGAGATTAGCTTGGGTCGGTCAGCGTGCTCGGGGGAGGAGCCGCGATGGGCTGCAAACGCGAATTGCATGAACGGATGATCGACGCGGCCCGCGACCTCGCGCGCGGCGGGGGGGTTGAGGCCGTTACAGTGAGGGCGGTAGCAGGTCGCGTGGGCGTCAGTGTTGGCACCGTGATCAACATCTGCGGAACTATAGATGAGCTCGTGTCCGCGCTCGTCGAGCGGGACTTGACCACGCGAGTCGAGATCATGCTGAGGGAACTCCGAAAGCCGCAGGGAACCGTGGCCGACCGGCTCAGGGACGCCTTGCTCGCGACCCTCGACCTGGACATGGATTATCCGCGCTACAAACTTTACTTGATGGGGGCGAACGTGAATCCGCCCGCGGGAAACGCCGGAATAGGCAAACTGTTTACTCTGGTCGAACGGATAGTCGTCGCTGCCAGAACCGACGAATTAGGCGCCTATGATGACTTGTTCCCCGCTATGCTCGGCTACTATAGCCAGCTGGTTAAAGGACTCGCGCTAGGCCAAATTGACCGCGCGGATGTAATTTCGCGGTTCAATGCGTTTGCAGTACGAATGACCTACGGATGAATGGTGCGATATCCGTCAGGACATTCTTCCTTTGCACCTTGGAGCCTCTCTTGTCGGCTTCGCGCCATTGAGTCACCGAAGGTTGGCGAAGGAGGGGTGTGGTCTGAACCCATGTCGACCTTGGCGCCGTCGAAACGGGTCTGAACCAGCTTGGAGCCGAAGAATGACACGGCGCAGCGCCCCTTGGCTGTCTCAATGGAGCGGAGATCCGATAGGTCGAAGCGGGCGTGGTCCAGCCTGCAGTCCTGGAACGAAGCGCCGCGCAGGTCGCTTCTGCTGAAGTCGGCATCGCGCAGATCAGATTCGTTAAACACAGCTCCGACCAGGACTGCGCCTGAAAAATCCATGCCCACACCGCAGATTCGCCGAAAGCTCGCGCCGGCCAAGGAACGACCAGTGAGCCCTTTGGGGAGCACCCGTAAGTCCTCATCGTCCAGCACCGCTGTGCGCCCCTTCGCGCCCCGGGAAATGACCCACTCCTCGGCCAGCGCGATCCGACGTTGAATGTCCTCTAGCCGCGAGTGCGCGGCCTCGTCAGGGTCCCGTACCGAACCCGTGAGATAGGCGGGGTCTATCGCACACCGAGAAAGATCGACGCGGGTGTGCGCCGTTGCGATATTACTACCGGTGAACATTGTTCACGCGTAAAGGCGCGATCGAGCCCAATGGAGTACATGGCCTTGAATGTCGTTGCTCAGCAACGCGGAATGGTTCCGGGAGGACTGTGGCCCCCTTCATCGCGAATAGGATGGGGGCTACCTCCACTCGTCAAGGAGTCCACGTCGGCGGGGGACTGATCCTGCATTGGTCGCGGCGGACAACATCACCGCAGAAGGGCGCCCGTAAAGCCATCCTTGGCCGTAAGTCACGCCGGCTTCGACAAGAACCGCGTGGACCTCCTCGGTCTCGACTACCTCGGCGACGCAACGAGTTCCGAAGTCCGCACACAGCCTGACGATGTGTTTGACCAGAGTCCTGTCGCGGTTCGACTTTGTGATGTCCCTGATGTAACGGCCATCGATCTTCACTCCATCGACCTCCAGCATCTGCAAATACGAGATCGATGCCGCCCCGGCGCCGAAGTCATCCAGATAAACCGAGTGACCGCGCTGACGGAAATCCTGGATACGTCTGTTGGCCTGATCTAAATCCTTCAGGGTCTCGCTCTCTGTTATCTCGATCAGCAGGCGTTGGGACAGGTCCTTCGCCCCGTCGAGAGCGCCGAGGATTGCGTCGTGGGCCCCAGCAGAGCCAAGGGTGGCGGCGGAGAGGTTTACCGCCACAAGGATGCTGGGCGGCTCCTGGCGGAGCCGCCTGATCACCGAACGCACGACGCCCAGGTCCAGATCAGGCGCCATGTCCATGGCCTCGGCTGCGCGCACCGCGGCGAAAGTGTCTTCCCCGGAGAGTCTGAGAAGCGCCTCGAAGTGGTGAATGCGGCGACTGGTGAGGTCGACGATAGGCTGGAACTCAAGTGAAAACCGTTCTTCCCTTAATCGGGCGGCGAGACGCTCTGCGACCTGCACGGTCGTCTTCATCCGCGTCTCCAGGACCGCGAAAAAGCCAGCCGTGGGAACATCGTCGGCAGCCATGTCCCTGAGAGCCAGTTGTAGCGCTCTAAGTTGATGAGAACTCGATGAGCTTTTGTCGTCGCGTCGAACCTGTCCGAGCGACCTTGCCTGGGTTCCGAAGGTCTTTAGCTCGCTGTTCAGGCGTGCTTCTAGCGTCTCTCCGCCATTATTGCGGGACCGGATCACGCCGAATGTATCCGCGCCCAGCCGAGCAGCGCCGACGCCGAAGACCGCTTCGGCTCGGATGGCGGCGCTGATCTCCGCTTGAGGCTGGGCCGCAAGGTTGTCAAAGCCAGGAATTTGAACGACTGAGATTTCCGTGTGGCCCTGATGGACCTCGCCAGAAGCCATCAACTTCTCAAAAGCTACGCGGAACTCGTCGGCGTTCAGTAGGCCGAACTCCCCGCTTCCCGAAAGGTCAGGGGGAGGAGCAAAGGCGATGACGCAGGCGACGCGCCCTCCGTTGGATGGGAGTCGACACAGGGACACCAAACAGGATTTGCCCGATGCGCTCACGACGGCGTAGGGCCCTGCCCTTTGGCCATCTCGTAGCGTTCGAAACGCCGAGCGAAGCGTGAGTGTATCTTCCCGACGAAATACTCCCAGCCACTCCTCAGGGAGCGGCTCAGGCGCCAACTGGGCGACCGCGCCAAGGGCCGTGGTAACCTCTCCGGTCGTATCAATCTCAAGAAGCACGTCGCTGGTGGCGAAGGCGAAGGCGAGCAGGGTGAGGCTGCCGGGATTCATGTGATAGTCGCGCGCCAACGCCCGCCTGCATTCGTCATGACCCACTCCTGCCCGCGATGCGCCCGGCTGTCGCCGCGCTCGGGATGTTGTGGTGAATCGACCAGGCTTGACTATCGCGTGCGGAGAAGATCTCGGATTTCCGTCAGCAGTTCCTGATCGGGAGTCAGAGTCGGTTCCGCCGGCTCGACCGGCGGTCGGCGAAGACGATTGAGGCCCTTCACCATCGCGAAAACAACTGCCGCGACGATGAGAAACTGGAAGAGAGTGTTCAGGAACGCACCGTAGGCAATGGCGACCTCCGCCTGACCGGTCAGCGCATTCGCTTCCTCCAGGACAAACTTGAGCTGAGAGAAGTCGACACCGCCGATCAATAGTCCGATCGGGGGCATGATAACGTCATCCACGAGACTGGTGACGATCTTGCCGAACGCGGCGCCGATTATGACACCGACGGCCAAGTCGACCATGTTGCCACGGGCAGCGAACTCGCGGAACTCTGAAACCACACCCATCTCTTGCCCTCCACTGCGTCACAGTCTGCTATCCGGTCACCGGGGGCGGAGCCAGCAATCAGATTGAACATCGTTCAGCGAATCTCTGGCGGGTAGCGCCTCGGGCTTTCCTCTGAAGCGGAGCTAAGCGCCCGGGCTCAATTGCGGGCGATAGTCTGGAAGGAGATCCCACATGCCCGGTATCGGGCCGGCCTGAAGACGAAAGAGCGGGGCTTCATCCGCTCCGGCTGCGGAGCTGGAAAATAACCGCAGCGTCTCCACGACGAATAGTTGGGACGGCACAGGTTCGGCGACAGCCGAAGCTCTCCTCAGGCGATGCAGGACTAGCGGGATTAGGATATCCTCATGAACAGCAGTTCCGGCCACCGCAAGTTCGATGGCGAGAAGCGCAGCCACCCGTTCACGCTGGCGCTGCGCCGCAGAGAACTCTTGAGAGAGTGCGTCGCGGGCCATGCCGCCTCATGGTTCGTGTCGAGACGCATCTTGGCTCGTCATAGCCTGCTCGCAAAACGGTGACGTTGAACGACGTTCACCGGTCCCATGGCGAACTTTGCAGTCCACATGCTTCAGAAAATGGGAGCAACCGCAGGGGCCTGTCTTCACCCAGGCCGATCAAATCCCAGGTTTCGCAAGCCAAGTGTCTTGCAAGGGACCGCTTCGGGAGAAAAAAGCGGTTCCTCGAACAGCACTCGGATGCCCACCCGTGCGCTGTTGCGTCGCTTGGTCGGCTATTGCGACCCTAGCAGGAGCTCCAACAACTCTACCCACGTCGTCCGACGTAAACGGCTTGCTCAGCCGCGGCAGTCCTCTTTCGGCCAAGCGCTCTGAGTAACCGCTGATGATCGCTGCTGGCAGGTCCGGCCAGCGCTCGGCAATGACGCCAAGGAGTTCAGACCCGCGCATTTCCGGCATCATCTCATCCGAGAGAACTAGATCAATCTCCGAACCTGTGTCGCTTGCGAGTATCTCAAGCGCGGCCCCGGCGGAGCTTGCGCTGCGAACCATATGTCCCCGATCGTCGAGGATCGCCTCGACGACCGTGCGCACCATCTCGTCGTCGTCCAAGAAAAGGACAACTAGTCTTTCGTCGAGCATGTGCCTCCGGAGGTGCGGTCACGGCCTTGGGCCTGAGCCTAGGCTCCCCTGAGCTCTGGCGAGGCATAATCCCGGAGGTTGATGAGGACAAGCTCCGTGAGCGAAGCGATTTCTCCAGCCGCCATCAGGTCTTGCCACGTCTCCTCTACCGACAGTCCCCGCTCGGCGGAGGACTGGAAGGCGGCGCGTGAGTGAACGATCACGGGAGAAATAGGAAGCTGCAGCAGCTTGAGCGCTTCGAGCGCGCGCTCGACCTTGGATGTTTCCCTGCCGCCACGCGCCGGCGGAGCCTGATTGAGCACGACAAGGCCCGGTTTACGCAGCTGAGTAATCAGGCGCGCGGTGTAGGCCGCCGCCGCAAGGTCAAGGTAGCTGGGACGCACCACCAGCAGGGTGAGGTCCGACCCGCTGATGGCGAGCGAGGCTTCATCCTGGAGCACCCCCGGCGTGTCGACCACCAAGGCGTCATACCCTTCGCGTTCCAGCTCCAGCTTCAGGGTGTAGAGCTTCGCGCCGGAAGAGACCCGATAGCTCGGCGCGCCGGCTGAACGATGCTTCAGGACCTCAGTGGCGGTGCCTTGGGGGTCGGTATCCGCTAAAAGCGTCCTTAGCCCCCGGCGGCTCAGGCCAATGGCGATGCTCGTGGCGATGGTGGTCTTTCCCGAGCCGCCCTTCCGGCTGATGACCGCGACCGTTTTAGGACCGCGCTTGCGCGCGCCTATCGCCTCATGACGCATCATGACACCAGCCACAGCCCCGGTTCTGACATCCCCTTGTTCTCGTCCCTCTCTTTTGTCCAGAGGCGGACATTTTCCAGGCGGCGCGACCAGTCAGTCGCATGACGTGTCGGCGACGTTTGTCTGCCCTCGTCAGGAAGAAGACATTGACCTGACGACACTGGGAGGGTGCCCCGGCGTGTCCCCGCACGGCCCATCGCGGGTGCTGGCTGTTCATACGAGGGCCGAACCGCTGGTTGATCTTCTTCGCCGGATCGACGAAGGCGCAGGCCGCCCGATCGCGCACGGGTACCTCAACAGAGGCGGAACATTGGCCCCATTCGGCATGCTGTTCGCTAGCCGCAGCACCTGGGCGCACCTCTTGCTTTCCGCCGCCTCACTCCTCGGCATCGAGACAGCACGTTTGCTCAGCGCGGACGAGGCTGCCGCGAGCAGGGGCGAGATCCAGCCTGACAGGCTGGCCAGTGTGAAGCGACCCACGCCAAGCGCCTAATATGATAGCACCCCAAAATCCGAGATCGCCCCCGAGGGATTTTAGGACAGTCCGGCTAAGTGGCCTGATTTGGTGTGCGAAAAAGGGTGTACTCCTTCGCCCGGACTGACCGAATACAGGGGTCCGGATGCTCCATAACCTCAAGGCCGCGATAGACGCGGCTTTGAAACTTTGGAGTTAGTACGAATGATCGACTTTGACGCCTTCAAGAAGCTGGAAGGCACTGTCTGGGCCAAGGAGCCCGAGCTCTGGCTGCAAACCGAAGCCCGCCTGGTGTGGTGGCTGGCCGAGCACCTGGCCGCCCGCTGCGAGATGCATGTTGAGCCGGAGGACATGTCCCGGGCCGACCCGGGGTCCCTCTACTTCCTCAAGCTGGCGGAGGAGTACCTCCTGGCGCTCCAGACGCCGCGGCCCCAGGCCCTGGTCTGGTTCCTGTGCCGCGTCACCGGCCAGAAGCCTCGCGGGGCCGTCTAGGACCGAGGCTCGGCGGTCTGACCGGCCGCCGAGCCGCCTGTCCATGTAGACGGCTACTCAATTCAAGAAATCTGCGTTCGACGAGAGGTTTCT
Organism: Brevundimonas sp.; assembly: GCF_024711105.1. Taxonomy (GTDB): domain Bacteria; phylum Pseudomonadota; class Alphaproteobacteria; order Caulobacterales; family Caulobacteraceae; genus Brevundimonas. Next base: position 7,789 of record NZ_JANJTL010000150.1, read on the forward strand.
TCCAGTAGACCTTCGACATCCGTTGATGCAGGCCGACGCAGAAGCCCTATTGAGGCGGTCCGCTGAACCTCAGGGACACGCACGTGACCCCCAACGTCTACCTTAATCAGAGCCAGATCGAGCGTGAGTTCGGACTGTCTCGCAACAAACTCGCCCAGCTCCGCGCCAAGGGAGTAGGCCCCCGCTGTGTCGGATCCGGCCGGCGCACCCTGTACAGCCGCCACGATCTCGAAGCGATCTTCGGTGAGGCCTCCAATACGCAGGAGGCCCGCTGATGACTATCGAGCAGCTTCCTCCCCCGCAACTGAATGACGTCCCTCCCGAACAGGCGCTTCGCGAGATCCGCGAGCACCTTGAGTTCCTCTATGCCGGCGTTGAGGGGCACATCGTCCTTAGCTGGCCTGCCGGCCGCGGCATGGGGGGCCGGTCGTTCGATTTGGGCGCGCTCGATCACGCGGCGCACTTTGTCTTGTCGCTCCGCGAGTCCGAGAACGTCTATCTGAACTCCTGCGTCGTGCGTACGCCGATGAACAAGAAGCCGCAGGACGCGGATGCGTCCGCCCTGTGCTTCCTGTCGCTGGACTTCGATGGGGCCTGGGGCAAGCACAAGAAAGCGGACGAAAAGCTACCGCAGACGCCCGAGGACCTGGACCGCCTCATTGAGGCTTCCGGTTATCCGCCTTACACGCGCGCCTTGCTGACGGGCGGCGGCCTGTTGGCGCTCTGGGTCCTCGAAGAGCCGATCGTGTTCGCCTCTCCCGAGGAACGGTTGGACGCGAAGGACTCGGCCCTTAACTTCCAGCTACGCCTCAGGCAGGCTGCGAAGGAACGGTTCGGCTGGGATCTCGACACGACATCCGACCTCTCGCGTCTGACCCGCCTACCCCACACCCTCAATCACAAGTACGATCCTCCGCGCGCCACCAGCGCGTGGGGCGAGGACGGGCCCCGGCTCAGTCTTGCCGATCTGCGCAAGTTCGGCGAACCCCTGCCGAAGGCGGTCAAGCCCAGCTCATCGGCGCCCAGGTCGAAGAAGCGGGACCACGAGCAGGAGCGGGACGACAAGCCCAGTGTGGAGTCGATCCGCGCGGGGTGCGCCTTCATCGCGCACGCCTTCGACAACGCCGAAGTCCTGGCTGAGCCCGAGTGGAAGGCAGCCCTGGACATCGTGGTCCACTGCGAGGATGGCGTAGCGCACGCGCACGCCATGTCGCGGCCCTATCCCGGCTACGACGAGAGTGAGACACAAGCCAAGATCGAACGCAGCCTTGGGTTCGGCAAAGCGCGCACGTGCGACAACATCCGCGAGGAACTGCAGTTCGAGGGATGCCAGCGCTGCCCCTTCTCGCAGACCTGCCACAGTCCGATCGCGCTGGGCTACCAGGTTGAGGGCTTGGTAGAGGTCGCGCGGCAGTACGCTTTTGTCGCAAACCGGAAAGGTTACATCGACCTGGACGGGCGTGAGACCTTCATCCCCTCAGCCCTGAGCACGCTCTATGCCCACAAACTGGACGTGTCTGCCCACAAGGCCATGAGCCAGTGGTACGGCGCGCTGAAGGTGAAAGGCACGACCTACGTCCCGGCCGGCGAGCTGGTTGAAGACGAACGGCTCAACCTTTGGAGGCCGGGCGGAGTTGATCCCCGCCCCGGATCGTGGGCGCACATCGAGACCCTGCTCGAAACGCTCCTTCCGGAGGCCAAGGATCGCGACCACCTGCTCGATCTGTTGGCGTTCCTCGTCCAGCGCCCGGGCGAAAAAGTGAACCACATGCCGGTCATTCGCGGCATCCAGGGCTCGGGCAAGTCGACTATCGAGCACATCGTTAAAGCGCTGGTGGGCGATCACAACTGCAGGGTCGCGCAGGGCAGCAGCCTCGCCGGTCGCTTCTGGGCCGACCTGACCAACACGCAGGTTCTGGTCTTCGAGGAGACCTCACACGAAGAGCGTTCAGAGGTAGCGACGCGGATCAAAGAGTTGGTGACCGCCCGCCACATCCAGGTCGAGGAGAAGGGCATCCCCTTCTATCAGGCCCGCACACCGGACTTGGTTTTCGCCATCTCGAACGAGCAGCTACCCTTCCGCCTGGAACCTGGCGATCGCCGGTTCTGGATCCCCGAGTATGGCGAGCGGAAGCAACCGGTAGAGTTTTACGCTGAGCTCTACCAGGCTCTCGACGCCGAGGTCCCCGCTCTCAAGGCCGAGCTGCTGGCGCGCAACATCGCGGACTTCAATGCCAAGGCTCCGGCGCCCATGACGGAGGCCAAAGCCAAGGTGATCGAGTTCTCGCAGCCTGAGATGGAGCAATACCTGAAACAGGCGATCCAAGAGAGGACCGAGCCGTTCGACATCGACTTGGTCTGGCCGGAAGAGCTTGTGCCCCTCCTGCGGCTCGCCGGGTTCTCATCAACTAATGTCTCCCGGGTACGCAAGGCTCTGACTAGGCTGCGCGCAGCGTCCGTGGGGCAGCTTCCTGCGAACTATACAACCGCGCCGAACCGCCGCGTCTGGGCGGTTCGCAACCTCGACCACTGGAAGGAGGCCACGGCTGCGGAGCTACGCAATCACTATTCACGTCAGTCAGTCGTTTTGGACCTCGCACAATCGAAGGGCAAGAGGGCGGCCTAGGTCTCTCTAAGCACCCTTCCTGTTTTTTTTCGGATCGAAATAGTGACTGAAGTGAATGGTCTGATCGTCGAGGAAGGGGCGGCGTTACGCCGCCCCACCTCTCCAAAGCACTTGCTCCGCCCGCAACTGGCAAGGGAGATCTACGCGGCCACGCCTGGTCTAGTCTGGGATCTCATGCTGGCTTCAGAGTTGGCGGAGGTCCTTCGTCCCAACCTGTCGCGCATGGCGATCAACGACTGGGAGTACCAGCGCGCTCCGCTCCGCCCGCCGCTAGAGCCTCGCGGCCGGTGGGCCACCGGCCCTGGCGCTCCGCGTGTCATCCGCAAGGACCGCGCGATGCTCTGGGCCATGACCGGCGGACGGTGGACCGATCCTGCGGATTGCTGGAGGCTCGCTAGGTGGGAGCTGCGCCGGCTGGGCTTTCCGGTTCCGCCGAAGGCAGACGAGGTCAACAAGCTCGTGCAGTGGCTCTTGGAGACACGGTGCTGCACTTTGAGGTTTGGCCCTGGCCGCGGCCGGTGATGATGATAGAGAATGTGCGCAGAACAGGGCCTCGGGCTTTCCTACTGGGATGTAGGAAAGGCTCCACAACGCTGAGCAGCGAGGGCGCGCCTCGACCGCGGGGTCGACGATGAAAAGAGGTGCTGATCTTGTACTCAAGAGAGGTGTGGATTGATGTCTTCAATATTTCTCCGCCATGGCAATTATTCTTGCAGCCCTGTACATGTCTGCCTGCGAATTGATATTGAAGAAGGGGTCGATGCCATTTACCGGCCAACATACCTCGGCGGCTCCGACACTATCCGCAACGCCGTGAAGTGAGTACTTCGATCTAGAGACCATCGCGTCGATAGCGCCCAAAACCCCGGGTCTCCATAGACTGCAGATCGGGTGACGCCGGCCGTCGCTGATGGCGGTCGCCACATCGAAGCCTTCAGTCAGGCTCCCTCCCAAGCGCCAGGGTAAATCGGCCGGCAAGAACGGCATGTCGCAAGGTATCGTGAGCACAGCTTGGAGATCTAGCTCAGCTGCCCAGATGATCGCCGCCCGCAGGCCGGCGAGAGGGCCGGGGATATTCGGGTGATCGTTGAGCAGCCTGGCGCCTTTGACCACTTGGTCTCCAGTTCGCACTACGATGGCGGTGGGCGCCCCCCAAAACAAGGCTCGCTCCGTCGCCCGCTCCAACAGGCTCATCCCTCCGAGCATCCTCGATGGCTTTGCACCCCCTATGCGCACACCTCGGCCACCAGCAAGGATTGCAGTGCCGAAGCGCATCATCCTGGGAATTTCGGCTGTTGGCGTCGCCGGGAAGGCTGGGCCGATGAGAAGAGCACGTCGGCGTCGGAGCGGCCGCCGATTGTCGTTTCGAGATCCCGGAGCAGCCCATCACGGATCGAGTAAACCCACCCGTGAAGCGCGAGCGGTTGCCTTCGGCGCCAGGCGTCGGTCACATAGGGGTTGCGTGCCAGCGAGCGCACCTGCGCGAGGACATTCAGTTCCGCTACCAGATTGGCGCGCATATCTGGGTCGTGGATTGCCTGCAACTCAGCGCGGTGATCCTCGCAGATCCGCTGCACTCGCTGAAGCCAGTGATCGAGAACCCCGTGGCGCGCGTTGTCCATCGCCGCGCGGATTCCTCCGCAACCGTAATGGCCACAGACGATGATATGCCGAACCTCGAGGGACTCGATCGCGAACTGGAGCACCGCCATCAGATTGAGATCGCCGATCGGGGCCAGATTGGCGACGTTGCGATGGACGAACAGCTCGCCGGGCTGCATGCCCACCACCTCGTTAGCGGGCACCCGGCTGTCGGAGCATCCGATCCACAAATACTCCGGACGCTGCCCCTCGCTCAGGCGCAGGAAGTAGTGGGGATCGTCATGCGTCTTGCCGGCCGCCCAACTCAGGTTGTTGTCCAGAAGCTTCGAAATCATTCTCTGCCCGGTGGGACGGCGGGAAGCGCGACGGCAAAGCCTCTTCGGGCCGCCATACGCCGGGCCAGATTCAGCAGGTCGGCAGGCGTCAGCCTCAGGCGCGCGATCGGCAAAACGACGGCGTTCTCGAGAGCGATGTGACGACGCTCCCGGCTGGCGAATTCCTTGAAGTGTCGCCGGTCGGCGAGATTGCCGCCGGGCGGATCTCCGCTCTCCAAGGCCCGTTCCATGAGATCGATCAGACGGGCCGCGGCCTCTATGTCCTCGCGATGGTCGGCGGACAGCGCCCCCAGCGCCTTGCCCAGTTCGTCCTCGGCCGTGCAGCGACGTCTCAGGAGCGGAAAGAGATCGTCCTCTTCGTCGATGATGTGCAGCGGCAGATCGAACCGCAGGAAGTTGAGCGCCTCCTCCACCTCGTCGCGGAGCAGGACCGTCGCGGTTCCAACCCGCTCCACGAGCGAGCACAGCTGCCGGTGCCGATAGTGCTCGGCGAACAGCCACGTCAGGGGCTCCCCCAGCAGTCCGGCGGGGAGCGCCTCGATGGTGCGCCCGGGCGGGGCGGGCGCCAGGACGCGTCTCGTTTCGCCTTCAGAAACGGTATTCAAGGGATGCCCAGACCTTGCTGCGATCCGCGAAGCCGCCGTCTCCATCAAAGACAGCGGACTTCAGTTCGAACGCCCACCGCTCATCGAGGGTCAGGCGGGCGGAGACATCGAACTCCTGTCCATAGGAGACCGTGTCCTGCGCGTCCGAGAAATCGCGCCAGGAACCCAGGATCGCGATCGCCTGTCCGATGGGCGGCTCGGCCCAGGTGTAGCCGACCGCGATCGATTCATCGGTCAGCCCCGCCGCCGGGGTCGTGAGAAAGACGTCGGCCCAGCCCTGGAAGGCATGCAGCGTCGCCAGCGGCGTCTGGAAGGCGCGGGCGCCATTTCCATCGAGCCGCTCACGGGCGAGGGCCATGGTGAACGGCCCGCGGGCCAGCCCCGCGGAAACCAGACTGTAGTCGAGGTCGAAGGACGCGTTGCTCGCGTGGTTGTCAGTCTGGCGCGCGAGCTCGGCGGTCCACGTCGCCCGCCAGGGACCGCTGATGACGCGCTCCCCGACCAGGCGAGCGCCATAGGTCGTCGACGATTGCGCGGGCGCATCTTCGAACGCGAGCTGGTAGCCGTAGAGCGTGAGCCGGCCGACCGGCGTGGGGGCCTCGACATTGAGGATGTGGCTGTCCGATCGCCACTCACCCGCAGGACTGTCGTCGCCGAAGACCCGGTGCACCCGATCAATGTAGGCGTAGGTCAGGGTAAAGGGTTCAAGAGCGGTGGTCGTCACGCGCGCCGCGTCAAAGGTCTGTTCGTTCTGGCGGAAGCCGACATTGCCTACGAACCGGGCGTTGCCCAGGACGATCCGCTGGCGCCCCAGCGTGACCTCCGTCCGAGGTAATCCAGTCCAGGTCACCTGCAGCCGGTTCAGTTCAGCGGCGTCCGGGTCCGCGACAACCGCCTGCGTTGGCGGGCCGTGGATCGTGTCGTTGAAGTCGTCGGCGAGGGCCTGAACCGCTTCCCCCTCCACAAGGAAGGTGAACCCCGAGACGGCTTGGCTGCGCCACCCCAGACGCAGTCTCGCCGTCAGCGCGTTTGCGTCTTCGAGCCCGTCCTGGCTGACGCCTTCGAACCGGACGCGACTGTCGAAGAGGATCGCCGCGGAACCACCGCCCGTGCTGGCCGCGCCGGGAGGGGTGGGGGGAGCCGAAGGTGCTTGGGCGGCCGCCATGCCGGGCGTGGCGATGGCGATGGCGGCGGCGAGTAGGAACAGGCGCATGTCAGGCCCTCCGAATGAGCGTGTAGGAGCGGACGGCCGGCTCGAGGCGGCCCTTGAGGATGGACCGCACACAGTTCAGCGCGGGATCCTCGGCGCCCTGGGCGACGGAAATCATCTGGGTCCAGCGTTCGTCGTCCGCTTTTGAAACGAAGTCGGCGAGTTCGCCGCGGACAAGATCCGCGAACGTCCTCCCTTCGGCCTGGGCGGCGGTCCGAACTCGGGCGGCGAGATCCGGGTCGGCTCCGTCGAGCCAGGCCTCGACCCTTTCAGCCAGCCCTTCCCTGTCCTGGATCAGGTCTCCGAGGGAGAGGCCCGCCTCGCCGACACGGCCGTCTTCGTAAAGCGTGAGGCCCACGCCTTGTTCGCGGGCGTCCGCCGCCAGGCTTGCGACGTACCGCGTCGCCGCGGCCATCCAGGCGCGGCTTTCCAGATGAAGGGCGATTTGATCCCGGACGTGTTCGAAAGGCAGTTCGCGTCCGTCGATCGTGCGTTCCAGCTTGATCACATGCCAGCCAAAGCGCGACCGGACCGGCTCGGCCCCGATCTCGCCGGGCTGAAGCCGGCCAAGTCCCGCCTCGACCGGGCCGGCGAGGTCTCCGGGGCTCAACTGCCCGAGGGAGCCGCCGACGGTCGCCGATGAACAGGCCGAGTGCGCCTTGGCCAAGGGGACGAACCGTCCTGGCGAGGCCAGAAGTTCTTCGATCAGGTAGGCCGCTCGCTGGCGCGCCTGCTCCCAAGCATCTTCGCTGTCGTCTTCTGGCGCACAAAGGATATGCGCGGCTTCGCTGAGCGTCGGCGTGCGGAAGGCGTCCCGCCGCGTGTCATAGACGCGTCGGCATTCGGACTCGTCCGGCCTCGTCACGGCGACTTCCGCATCGAGAACCGCCCGGATCAGGGCTTCCTCGGGCGTCTCCTCGCGACCGTCATCGCCGATCTCGGCCTCCGGCTTGAGGCCGAGGCCATGGGCGCGGTCCAGCAGAAGCGCCCGGATCGCCAGGGCATGGCCTGCGGTGCGACGCGCTTCTTCAGCCCCGCCCGCGGGGTGGTTCTGGGCTTCTTCCGCTATCAGGCGTTCGGGAATCTGGACGCCGTTGATCACCTGGGACCGAGCGACCGTCATCGACGGGCCCCCGTAATGCGGCGATCGATGGGGAGCGATCGCTTGCTGCGAACCAGCTGCCACCCCCGCCGGTTGAGGTACCAGATCGGAGCCGAGAGCATGTGGACCAGACGGGTGAACGGGAAGACCAGCAGGATCGTCAGACCCAGCGTCAGGTGCGCCTTGAAGATCCAGTGGACCTCGGCGACGTAGGTCGAGGCGGCGGGATTGAAGGTGAAGATGCCCTGCGCCCAGTTCATGAACTTGATCATTTCCTCGCCGTCCCGGTGCCCGAGCGACAGGGGAATGGTGGCCAGCCCCAGGCAGAGCTGAAGCAGGAGGATCGCCAGGATGGCGGTGTCCCCGAAGCTCGAGGTGGCGCGGATGCGGGCGTCGAACAGACGCCTATGCAGGAGCAGCAGGCCGCCGGTCAGGCAGAAGATCCCGGCCACCCCGCCGGCCACGATGGCCAGCATCTGCTTGAAGCCATGACTGACCCCCAGCGTGTCCCAGACGACCACAGGCGTCAGCAGACCGACCAGATGGCCGCCGAAGATGGCCAGGATGCCGAGGTGGAACAGGATCGAGCCCGTCACCAACTGACGGCGGCGCAGCAGCTGCGACGAGCCAGTCCGCCAGGTGTATTGCTCCCGGTCAAACCGCAGGATCGAGCCGATGACGAGTACGGCCAGGGCGATATACGGATAGACGCCGAAGGCCAGGAAGTTGATGTTCATCGTTCGGCTCCTCTATGCGGCCTGGCCGCCGGCCCGGCCCGGACGCGGCTCTCCGTTCATCGCGCGCAGCATGGCTTCGGCTTTCGGGCAGCCGTCATCCTCGGAGGGGCCGAAGGTGACCGCGGTTTCCTCCCAGGCCCTGTCGAGCGCGGACAGATCATCCGGATCGTCCTCGGGCTCCTGGATGAGCGTCTGAACGGCCTGGGAATCAGGGGTCGCGTCGGACAGGGCGACCAGCGCGCCAAAGACGGCCCGATAGGGGCTGGAGCGCTTGTGCAGTCTCTCGGCCAACGCCTCGAGCACATGGGACGCCTCTCCAAGCAGCGAAGCGGCGTGCTCATCCGGGAGCACCGAGAGAAAATCCAGGAAGACGGGAAGATGGTCGGGAAGCTCGCGAGCCGACAGTTCCAGGCCGTGTTGCGCATAGAGTTCGACCAGTGCGGCCATCGCCTGACCTCTGTCGCGGCTTTCCCCGTGGACGTGCTCATAGAGGTTCAGACACAGGGTGCGGGTCCGGTCGAAGAGCTGCACATAGTCTTCCTGCAGCAGGTAGGTGTCGGTGTTCGCCAGCCGCTCTGTAAGGCTGACGAGCGCGCGTGACACCGGGCCGGGAAGCCGGGGCTCCGAGTTCACCGCATCGAGGATCGACGGCATCAGGGCGCGCTGACGCTCATCGGGATAGGCCAGCATCAGGCCCAGGGCGCGGTAGATCAGGGCCATATCAGGAGACCTTTGCGACGGGTTTGGCGCGCGAGCGCTCGTTCTTTCCAAAAAGCCCAAGCTCGGTCCGGCCGCCCGAGCAGCCGTTGCCGAAGGTGAAGCCGCAGCTGGAGCGCAGGTCGTAGGCGTCTTCAGCCGCTTCCCGGTGGGTGGTCGGGATGACGAAGCGATCCTCGAAATTCGCGATCGCCATAATCTGATACATCTCGTCGATCTGAGCTGCCGTGAGGCCGACCTTCTCGGCGATCTTGTGATCGATGCGGCCCTCGACGGACCGGGCGCGCATGTAGGCGCGCATGGCCATCATCCGCTCGAGCGCCTCGACGACGGGCTCCTCGACGCCTGCGGTCAGCAGGTTGGCGAGGTACTTGACCGGGATGCGAAGTGAGCGGACGTCGGGCATCTCGCCGTCCATTTCCAGCGCGCCGGCGGCGGCCGCGTTCTGGATCGGCGACAGCGGCGGCACGTACCAGACCATCGGCAGGGTTCGGTATTCCGGATGAAGCGGGAAGGCGACCTTCCACTCCATCGCCATCTTCCATATCGGACTGCGGCGCGCGCCCTCGATCCACGCCTCCGGAACGCCGTCGGCCCGCGCCTGGGCGATCACCGCCGGGTCGTTGGGGTCGAGGAAGACGTCCAGCTGGGCCTGATAGAGATCCGCCTCATCGGGCGTGGAGGCGGCGGCCTCGATCCGGTCCGCGTCATACAGGAGCACGCCGAGATAGCGGATGCGCCCGACGCAGGTCTCGGAGCACACCGTCGGCATCCCGGCCTCGACGCGCGGATAGCAGAAGGTGCACTTCTCGGACTTCCCGCTTTCCCAGTTGTAGTAGATTTTCTTGTAGGGACAGGCCGAGACGCACATGCGCCAGCCCCGGCACTTGTCCTGATCGATGAGGACGATGCCGTCCTCCTCGCGCTTGTAGATCGCGCCCGAAGGACAGGCCGCGACGCAGGTCGGGTTCAGGCAGTGCTCGCACAGCCTGGGCAGGTACATCATGAAGGTGTTTTCGAAGGCCCCGTAGATCTCCTTCTGGACGCCCTCGAAATTATAGTCCTGCGACCGCCTGGAGAACTCGCCCCCGAGGATTTCCTCCCAGTTCGGCCCCCATTCGATTTTCTCCAGGCGCTGGCCGGTGATCGCCGAGCGCGGCCGGGCCGTCGGGAAATGCTTCATCTCTGGCGCGGTCTGGAGGTGCGCGTAGTCGAAGTCGAACGGCTCATAGTAGTCGTCGATCTCGGGCAGATCGGGGTTGGCGAAAATCTTCGCCAGGATCCGCCACTTGGCGCCGATCCGCGGCTCGATGGAGCCGTTCTTCTTGCGGCGCCAGCCGCCATTCCAGCGCTTCTGGTTCTCCCAGTCCTTGGGATAGCCGACGCCGGGCTTGGTCTCGACGTTGTTGAACCAGGCGTATTCGACGCCCTCGCGATTGGTCCAGACGTGCTTGCAGGTGACCGAGCAGGTGTGACACCCGATGCACTTGTCGAGGTTCAGCACCATGCCGATCTGGGCGCGGACCTTCATTGGGCTGCCTCCGAGCTTTCGAGGGGTTGGTCCAGCCAGTCGATCTCGCGCATCTTGCGCACGACCACGAACTCGTCGCGGTTCGAGCCGACTGTTCCGTAATAGTTGAAGCCGTAGGCGAGCTGCACGTAGCCGCCGATCATGTGGGTCGGCTTGAGGACGATGCGGGTCACCGAGTTGTGGATGCCGCCGCGCTGGCCGGTGATCTCGGATCCCGGCGTGTTCACGATCTTCTCCTGGGCGTGATACATGAAGGTGGTTCCCTCACGGATCCGCTGAGACACCACCGCCCGCGCCGCGATCGCACCGTTCAGGTTGAAGAGCTCGACCCAGTCGTTATCGACGATGCCGGCCCGCTGGGCGTCCGTTTCCGAGATCCAGATGACGGGGCCGCCGCGATTCAGCGTCAGCATCATCAGGTTGTCGGAATAGGTGGAGTGGATCCCCCATTTCTGGTGCGGCGTGATGAAGTTGAGCTCGATCTCCGTCTCGCCGTTGGGCTTGCGGCCCCTGATGCTGAGGGTCTTCAGGTCGAGCGGCGGGCGGTAAACGCACAGGGCCTCACCAAAGGCGCGCATCCAGGGATGATCCTGATACAGCTCCTGCCGGCCAGACAGGGTCCGCCAGGGTATGCGCTCGTGGACGTTGGTGTAGTTGGCCGCATAGCAGACGTGTTCGGATTCCAGGCCCGACCAGATCGGCGACGAGATGATCTTGCGCGGCTGGGCCACGATGTCGGCGAACCGGATCTTCTCCTCTTCCTTGGGCTCCGCCAGATGGCCGTGGTCGCGGCCGGTGTGTTTGGACAGGGCGGCCCACGATCTGACCGAGACCTCGCCGTTGGTTTCCGGCGCCAGCATCAGCACCGCCTCGGCCGCCTGGACGGCGGTCTCCATCCGCGGCAGGCCCTCCGAGACGCCCTCGTCGAGCACCTTGCCGTTGAGGGCGCCGAGAAGCTTGACCTCGTGCTCGGTGTTCCAGCTCAGGCCCTTGCCGCCATTGCCGACCTTGGTCATGAGCGGACCGAGCGAGGTGAACTTCTTGTAGAGGTTCGGATAGTCGCGCTCGACCACGGTGATCTGCGGCATCGTCCGGTTGGGGATGGGATCGCATTCTCCCTTCCACCAGTCCTTGACGTCATAGGCCTGCGCGAGTTCGGCCGGACTGTCGTGCTGGATTGGCGTCAGCACGACATCCTTCTCCACGCCCAGGACTTCCGGACAGACGTCGGAAAAGGTCTTGGCGAGGCCTCTGAAGATGTCCCAGTCGCTACGCGACTCCCAGGCCGGGTCCACCGCAGCGGTCAGCGGGTGGATGAAGGGGTGCATGTCTGACGTATTGAGGTCGTTCTTCTCGTACCAGGTGGCCGTCGGCAGCACGATGTCGGAGTAGACGGCCGTCGTGGACATCCGGAAGTCGAGGGTGACAAGCAGGTCGAGCTTGCCTTCCGGCGCAACCTCGCGCCAGGCGACCTCCTGGGGCTGGACGCCTCCGGTCTCGCCGAGATCCTTGCCCTGGACCCCGTGCGAAGCGCCCAGTAGATGCTTCAGGAAATACTCGTGCCCCTTGCCTGAGGACCCCAGAAGGTTGGAGCGCCACACAAACATGTTGCGGGGCCAGTTGGCCGGATCGTCCGGATCCATGCAGGACATCTGTAGCGACCGGTCCTTCAGCCGCTGGACCGTGTAGTCCCGCGGATCGACGCCAGCCGCCTCGGCGGCGCGGGCCACTTCCAGCGGATTAGTCCTGAGCGCGGGGGCCGAAGGCAGCCAGCCCATGCGTTCGGCTCGAGCGTTGAAGTCGATCATCGAGCCTCCCCAGTCGCCGCTCGGCGCCGTGGGCGATAAGATCTCGGAGATGGCCACGGTTTCGTAGCGCCACTGGTCGGTGTGCGCGTAAAAGAAGGATGTCGAGTTCTGCTGGCGCGGGGGGCGGTTCCAGTCGAGCCCGAAGGCCACCGGGGCCCACCCGGATTGCGGTCGGAGCTTCTCCTGGCCCACGTAGTGCGCCCACCCGCCTCCGGACTGGCCCACGCAACCGCACATCACCAGCATGTTGATGACAGCGCGGTAGTTCATGTCCATGTGGAACCAATGGTTCATGGCCGCGCCGATGATCACCATCGAACGCCCATTGGTCTTTTCGGCATTGCCGGCGAAGCCGCGGGCCACCGCGATGATCTGGTCGCGCGGCACCGAGGTGATCGCCTCGGCCCAAGCCGGCGAATAGGGCTCGGGATCATCGAAATCGACGGGCATGTGGTCCCCGCCGAAACCTTGGTCGACCCCGTAGTTGGCCAGGAACAGGTCGTAGGCGGTGGTCACCCACGCCTCGCCGTCCTTCAGCTTCATCCGCTTGACCGGGACGTTCCGCACCAGGACGTTCGGGTGATCCGTCGAGGCGAAGCCATTGGCCGCCGTGTTGGCGAAATACGGGAAGCGGACGCCCTTTACGTCGTCGTGGGCGCCCTTGAGGCCGAGGCGTAGCGTGACGTCCTCACCCGACGCCTTCTCCTCCAGATTCCACTTCCCGTCCTCGCCCCAGCGGAAACCGGCCGAGCCGTTTGGCGCCACGACCTTGTCCGACCGCTCGTCGAGGGCGACGGTCTTCCAGTCGGGATTGTTCTTCTCGCCGAGGGCGCGGGGGAAGTCGGCCGCGCGCAGCATCCGCTCCGGCACGAGAGCTCCGTCCTGCGGGACCAGCCGCACCAGCATTGGCAGATCCGAGTACTGGCGCAGATAGTCCCGGAAGTAGGGGACCTCGCGATCGACGTGGAACTCCTTCAGGATGACGTGTCCGAAGGCCATGCCGAGAGCCGCATCGGTGCCTTGTTTGACCGCCAGCCAAATGTCCGAGAACTTCGACGCTTCCGAATAGTCCGGGCAGATCACGGCCGACTTGGCGCCCCGATAGCGCGCCTCGGTATAGAAATGGGCGTCAGGGGTCCGTGTCTGGGGGACGTTGGATCCCCAGAGCAGCAGGAAGCCCGAGTTGTACCAGTCCGCAGACTCCGAGACGTCCGTCTGCTCGCCCCATGTCTGAGGAGAGGCAGGAGGCAGGTCGCAGTACCAGTCGTAGAAGGACCCGCAGACGCCACCCATGAGCTGCAGGTAACGTGCGCCAGCTGCGTAGGAGAGCATGGACATGGCGGGGATGGGCGAAAAGCCGAAGACGCGATCCGGGCCCCATTTCTTGACCGTGTAAGCGTTAGCCGCGGCGATGAGCTCATTGACCTCATCCCAAGTCGCGCGCACGAAGCCGCCCCGGCCGCGCATCTGTACATAGTCGGCTCGTGCAGCCGAATCCTCTTGGATGGAGGCCCAGGCGGCAACGGGATTCATGGTGGCACGGGCTGCGCGCCAGTGCTTCAGGAGCCGCGACCGGATGAGCGGATATTTCACCCGGTTGGCCGAATACAGGTACCAGCTGTAGCTCGCGCCCCGGGCGCAGCCGCGCGGTTCGTGGTTAGGCAGCTCAGGCCGCGTGCGGGGGTAATCGGTCTGCTGGGTTTCCCAAGTGACGATCCCGCCCTTGACGTAGATCTTCCACGAGCAGGAGCCCGTGCAGTTCACTCCATGTGTCGAGCGCACGATCTTGTCGTGCTGCCAGCGCGACCGATAGGCCTCCTCCCAGGTTCGGTCGTCATCGTTCATGACGCCGTGCCGACCCGAGAACAGTTCGGTCTTGCGTGTGAAGAATGCGAGACGGTCGAGAGTATGGCTCATGGTCAGGCCGCCCGGGTAGGAGTGGAGTTCAGAAGCGAGTGTTTGCGGGCGTAAAAGGCCCAGTTCACTGCAGCGCAGGTCAGGTAGAAGCCGAGGAAGACGTACAGCGCGATAGCCGGGTCGCCGGTCGCCGCCATTGAGCTCGCGAACGCCAGCGGAATGAAGAAGCCGCCGTAGGCGCCGATGGCGGACGAGAATCCGACGATTGCGGCCGACTCCAGTTCGGCAGCCTTGAGCCGCTCCTCCGACGTTGCGTCCGGCATCAGCCGGGGGATGTCGGCGCGCACAAGGGCCGGGATCATCTGAAAGGTCGAAGCGTTCCCGACGCCCGTCCAGAAAAACAGCCAGATGAAGCTCGCAAAGAAGAGAGGGAAGTTAGGGGAGGAGCCGAATGCCCCGATGCTGTGAAGGACGAAGGCCACGCCGACCATCAGGGCGATGAAGACACCCTGGGTGATGTTATGGCCGCCCCAGCGATCCGACGCCCAGCCCGTCAAGGCGCGTGATGCGGCGCCCACTAGCGGTCCCAGAAATGCGATCTGGAGGATATTTACCTCGGGAAAAAGCGTCCGGCCGAGCAACGGAAAGGCGGCTGAAAACCCAATGAATGAGCCGAAGGTGCCGATATAGAGAAAGCACATCAGCCAGTTGTGTTTGCGCTTGAAGACCACGGCCTGCTCGCGAAAGGACGCGCGGGCCGAGGCAATGTCGTTCATGCCGAACCACGCCATGCCGGCCGCGACGACAATCAAGGGCGCCCAGAAGAAGCCGGCGTTCTGCAGCCAAACCTGCTCCTGGCCCGCTTCTGTTGCGATCGTTTGAGGCGCCCCTACGATTGGCGCAAAGACAGCGATGCCAGTAACAACCGGGGCGAGGAACTGCAGGGCGCTGACCCCGAGATTTCCGAAGCCGGCATTGATGGCTAGCGCGTTTCCCTTCTCCGCTTTGGGAAAGAAGAAGCCGATATTCGCCATTGATGAAGCGAAGGCGCCGCCGCCTAGACCACACGCAAGGGCCAGCACCACGAAGACGCTATAGGGGGTCTGCGGGTTTTGGACCGCTAGACCAACACCGATGGAGGGCGCCAGCAGGGAGAGGGTGGACAATGCGGTCCAGCGCCGCCCTCCGAAAATGGGCACCATGAAGCTGTAGAAGATCCGGAGGGTCGCGCCGGACAATGCTGGCAGGGCCGTCAACCAGAACAGCTGCGCGGTGGAAAACTCAAAGCCCACCGAGTTGAGCCGGGTGGCGAGCGTCGACCACAGCATCCAGACTGAGAATGCCAGCAAGAGGTTCGGAACCGAGATCGCCAGATTACGATTGGCCACAGCTCGGCCGCCTGAATTCCAGAAAGCTCGGTCTTCGGGACGCCAGTCATGGAGGATTTTGGACATCAGAGGGTCCTAGCTTTGCGGGTGAGGCCGACGGTCGCCTACGGGCTCCAGTCCAGCGAGTTCAGGGAATTGAGGGAGCTGGGCCAGACCGGGCTGACGAGAGAGTTCCATCCGGCGCACGGCCAGGTGCATCCAGATCAAGGCGATGCCGACCAGCAGGAAGAGCAGCATGAAGCAGCTGGTCCACACGCCGGTCAGGTCATTGAGCATCCCGAAAACGATCGGGAGCACGAAACCGCCCAAGCCTCCGATCATTCCGACCAGACCGCCGACTGAGCCCACGTGCGACGGGTAGTAGACAGGGATGTGTTTGTAGACCGCGGCCTTGCCGAGGCTCATGGCGAAACCGAGCAGGAAGACGAGTATCGTGAAACCCACGACGCCGATCTCGAGCCGAAACTCGATCGGACCACGCACGCCTTCGACCACATATGACGTCGCCGGATAGGACAGCAGGAACGTGCAGATGAGGCTGAGGACGAAGGTCAGGTACATGACCCTTCGAGCGCCGATCCTGTCCGACAGCCACCCGCCAAACACTCGGAAAAGAGAGCCGGGTATCGAGTAGGCGGCTGCCATCATCCCTGCAGCTGCAATGCCCAGACCGTAAACACCGGTCAGATAGCGGGGCAGCCAGAGGGCGAGGGCGACAAAGGCGCCGAAGACGAAGAAGTAGTAGAGCGCGAAGCGCCAAACGCGAATGTCTCGCAGGGGCGCGAGCTGCATCCAGGCCGCTTCGGCTTTCTGGCCGGTCCTTCTACGTTCGATGACGGCCGGGTCGTCACGGGTGAGGAAAAACACAACAAGTGCGATCACGCCCAGCGCGACGGCCCAGCCTTGAGCCACAGCTTCCCAGCCATAGGCGATCATCACGAAGGGAGCCGCGAATTTGGTGACGGCCGAGCCGACATTGCCCGCCCCGAAGATGCCCAGAGCCGTGCCCTGGCGCTCACGCGGAAAGAATTTTGATACGTATGAGACGCCGACCGCGAATGCGCCCCCCGCGATCCCTACGCCCAAGGCCGCCGCAAGGAACTGGGGGTAGGTCTCGGCGTACGAAAGGAGGAAGGTCGCGCCTGACGCGAGCAGCATCACGATCAGATTGACGCGACGACCGCCCAGTTGGTCCGCCCACACGCCGAGAACGACCCTTATCAGCGATCCCGTCAGGATGGGCGTGCCGACCAGCAGCCCGAACTGGGTCTCCGACAGATCCAGCTCGCTCTTTATTTGGACGCCGATGATCGAAAAAATGGTCCAGACCGCAAAGCACGCCGTGAAGCCAAAAGTGCTGAACCAAAGTGCCGAGGTTGCCCCTGGCGCAGCCGGTTGTCTGAGTTCCCCGTTAGCCATCGTCTTTGCTCGTCGTCGCCCTCTGGAGGCCACGGCCCAGACGTAGTTGGAGAGCGGTCAGACCCCCTTGATTGATATCAATTGCGAACGTATCTCAGTTTGTTGAAAGCGATTTAATATCAATGCTTTAAAGTCATCAAGCGGGCGGTTGCGGGTTAGCGGTGACTGATTTGATCAAAATCAAGGCCGCTGGTCGTCCGACGTGGTCACTGAGCTTGGCTTGACATCAGTCAAGCTAAGTCAAGCCGACCTCAGGAATCCGACCCATGACAATGCGTGCATCCGACCTAGACCGGGTGAAGGCCCTGCCGCTTTTCCGCAACACGACCCCCGAGACGTTTCGGGATGTCACGGGAGGTGCCTTTCTCCAGAGGTTCCCAAGCGGAACCACGCTGCTCCTGGAAGGAGATACCGTAGACTTCCTGTATGTCCTGCTCGACGGCACGGTGGAGTTGCAGGGTTCCTGGAAACAGAAGGAAACGACTTTGGCCGTGTTGCGGCCCGTTTCGACCTTCATACTCGCCGCCGTCGTGCTTGACGCTGACGCATTGATGTCAGCGCATACGCTAGAGCGATCTGAAATCCTGATGCTGTCCGGCGAAGCCCTGCGCCGCACTATGAAACAGGATCCCGACTTCTGTTTCGCCGTCGCTCAGGAACTATCGGGCTGCTACCGAGGGCTCGTGCGCGGCGTGAAGAACCAGAAGCTGCGCGGCGGCATCGAACGGCTCGCCAACTACCTGATCACCCAGCGCGTGCGTCAGGGACAGCCGGAAACCATCCAGCTGCCGCACGAGAAGCGGGTTCTGGCGTCGCTCTTGGGCATGACGCCCGAAAATCTCTCGCGCGCCTTCTCGAGCCTCTCGACCTACGGCGTGGTTGTGAAAGGACCGCTGGTCACCATCGGGCGTCCAGAGGCCCTGGAGAGATTGGCTCGTCCAACGCCCCTCATCGACAATCACATGCCGGCGGCTGATACGCTGGTCGGCAAGGCGGAAGCGGAACGCTGGACAGCCCCCGAGCGCACCTACGCCTACGCCTAGGCGCCTAGCCGCCCAACTGGGACAGGTTGCCAAGATCGCCGGGGTCGCTTGACGCGAGTTGATGAGCCCTCGGTTTTCCGCTCAAGGCCGCGGCGATACAGTGCGCGAGTTCCTCGCCATTGTCGTCAAGGCCCAGCAGCGGACGGAGTTCGACGCCTCCTTCCCCAAAAAGACAGAGGCGCAGCTTGCCTCGCGCGGTCACCCTCAGCCGATTGCAGCTATCGCAAAAGCCCGGGGCGTACGGGGCGATCAGGCCGATGGAGCCGAGGAAATCCGGATGACGGTATTCCTGCGCCGGACCGCCGTCGGCGGTTCTGGCGACGGGCGCCCAGCCCTCGCGCGCGAGCCAGGCTCTCAGGACGTCTCCTCCGACGTGGTGGTCGGCGAAATAGTCAGCATTATCGGCGGTGCGCATGAGTTCGATGAAGCGCACTGACAAGGGCCGGCGCCGGACGAACTCCGCCCAGTCCGCGAATCCGGCCTCGGCGCTCTCGCGCAGGAGCACGGCGTTGACCTTGACGGCCTGAAAGGGCGTCGCGAGCGCGGCGTCGAGGCCCGCCATCACCTCACGGATTTTGTCCTTGCCCGTGATGCGATGGAAGGTTTCGGCGTCCAGAGCATCCAGGCTTATGTTGAGGTGGGTCAGGCCGGCCGCATGCCAGTCGCTGACGAAGCGCGAGAGATTCCAGCCGTTCGTCGTCACGGCGACCTTGTCGACGCCGGGCGTGCCGGACACCGTCTCGACGATATCGGCGAAGTCCCTGCGGACCGTCGGTTCGCCCCCCGTCAGGCGCACCTTGGCGACGCCCATGGCGGAAAACGCCCGCACGAGACGGCCGATCTCCTCGACCGTGAGGAACGAGAGCGGGCCATCGCGCTTCCACCCGTCGGGCAGGCAGTAGGTGCAACGGAAGTTGCAGACCTCGGTGACCGACAGTCTGAGATATCGGAATCGACGGCCGAAACCATCGGCCAGCCGGGCGCCGTCAAAGGCCATGGAAGCTCCTTTCCAAGCACGGGAGGTTGGAGCGTTTCCGCGCCAGCCCTTGGTCCATCCTGGACCCGGCTCGGCGACCGTGGCTTTAGGCTTTAGGTCGAACGAGCTCGGAGCGAGTTGAAGCCCAATCTAGCCGCTGGCCCTGCAAGGTCATTGACCGCCCGGAGAGGCGCGCTTGACGAATGTCAAATACGGCCGTTCGCGGGGTGTTCATAAGGAAGCGAAGCTGAGCTCCTCGACCTGTCATGCCCCAATCTGATTCCTCGCCGCGCCGCCTCAGCCGACGTTCCGTTCTGGCCGCTACGGCGGCCGGCCTTTTCGCCGGGGCCGCCTGCGCGCGCCGGTCGACCGAACCGCTCACGATCTTCGCGGCCGCCAGTCTCGCCCGGGTCATGCAGGCCGCCGCAGAGGAGTTCGAGCAACTGCGGCGTCTGGAAACGAACTGCGTCTTCGCCGGTACCGCACAGCTCGCGCGTCAGATCGGACAGGGCGCGCCAGCCCACGTGTTCGTGGCCGCCGACGACCAATGGACGGACTGGCTGGCCGAGCGAGGGCTGATCCTGCGAGGCTCCCAGCGCATCGTTGCGTCGAACCGCCTGGTCCTGATAGCGCCAGTCGGTGCGGAGGAAGCCGCTCTAGCGCTGAACGAAGGAGGATTGCGCGAGATGCTGACTAGGGACCGGGAGGGCCGAATCGCGCTCGCGTTACCCGAGGTTCCCGCGGGCGCCTATGCGCGGCAGACGCTGGGCGCGCACGGGCTGATGGCCGAGGTCGAAGACCGTATCGCGCCGGCCGAAAATGTTCGTGTGGCGCTGGCCTATGTCGCCCGCGAGGAGGCCGCGCTTGGCGTCGTCTACGCCACGGACGCGGCCGTCGAGGAGCGCGTGAAGGTGCTCTATGAGTTCCCCGCGACATCCCACGATCCGATCCTCTACTCGGCTGTCGCGGTGGCCGCAGGCGGAGTGGTCCATCCCGAGACCCAAGCCTTCGTGGACTATCTGGCGGGACCGGCCGGCCAGGCGTGGTTCGCCGGGGCGGGTTTCGTGGGCGCGCCCTAAGTGTTGAGCGCCCCGGAACTCCAGATTGTCGGCTTGTCCCTCAAGGTGGCCGGCTGCGCCGTCGCCGCGAGCTTGCCTCTCGGCGTGGCGATCTCGTGGCTGCTCTCTCGCGTTTGCTTCCCGGGACGGTCGCTCCTGGCAGGCGCGGTTCACCTTCCGCTCGTGCTTCCCCCGGTCGTCACCGGCTACGGCCTGCTTGTGATCTTCGGTCGCAAGGGACCGATCGGCGAGATTCTGGAGCCGTTGGGCATTGTCTTCGCGTTTGACTGGACGGGTGCGGTTCTGGCCTCGGCCATCATGGGCTTTCCGCTGATGGTCCGGTCCATGAAGCTCGCGTTCGATCTGGGAGATCCGCGCCTTGAGCAGGCCGCGACCACCTTGGGCGCACGGCCGCTGGCGACGTTCGCGACCGTGTCCCTCCCGCTCGCCCTACCGGGCGTGGCCGCCGGCGCCGTTCTCGCCTTCGCCAAGGCGTTCGGGGAGTTTGGAGCCACCATCACCTTCGTGTCGAACATACCTGGTGAAACCCAGACCCTGCCCTTGGCCATCTATGGCCTCACTCAGGTCCCGGGCGGAGAGGGGGAAGCCCTGCGGCTCATCGTCATCGCCGCGACGGTCTCGATCACCGCGCTGGTGATCTCGGAAATCATGGTCAGGCGCGCCACGGCGTCCATCCAACGCCATGCTTGAGGTCCGAGCCAGGATCCAGCGGGGCGGCTTCGCCCTTGAGATGGATTTCGTCTCTCGGGGCAAGGCCGTCGCCCTCTTCGGCCGCTCCGGCGCGGGGAAGTCGACCGTCGCGGACCTTGTCGCCGGGCTCATCAGGCCCTCAAGCGGCCTTGTCGCGGTCGGTGAGACCGTCCTGCTGGACACGGAGCGAGGGATCCATGTTCCGGCGTGGGAACGGCGCATCGGATACGTCTTTCAGGACTCCCGACTGTTTCCCCATCTGGGGGTCACGGCCAATCTGCTCTACGGTGCGCGCTTTAGGCGGGCTGCGTCTACGCCGTTCCCGGAGGTTGTCGATCTGCTGGGGCTGGCGCCGCTCCTCGAAAGGCCCGTGGGAGGCCTCTCGGGCGGGGAAGCCCGTCGGGTCGCCATCGGGCGTGCGCTTCTCAGCGATCCTCGCCTCCTTATCCTCGACGAACCGCTGTCGGGCCTGGACGGCGCCCTTCGCGAGGACATCCTTCCGTATCTCGATCGACTCGCGGCTTCGGGCCTGCCGCTGCTCTTCGTCACGCACGACGTCGAAGACGTGGCCCGCCTGGCCGACGAGGTCGTGCTCGTGGTGGATGGCAAGGTCTTCGGGGCCGGGGCCCCCAGCGATGCGCTCGCCCGGCCCGAAGCCGCCGCCGCCGCCGGCATCAATGCTCCGATCTCGATCCTGGAAGGACTGGCACTGGCCGGGGAGGGCGGCGGACCGCCGACCTCGATCGATCTCGGGGGGACGCATTTCCAGACCCCGCCGCTGCATGTGCCCGCTGGGGGGCGCGTTCGCGTGGTCATAGACGCCCGCGACGTGGCGATCGCGCTGACTGACCCAGAACACGTCAGCTTTCAGAACCGGTTGCCCGTCTCCATCGCGACCATCGAGCGGCGATCCGACGGGGTTCTCTTGGACCTTGAGGGGCCGGGCCTAAGGCTGAAAGCCCTGATCAGCGCCATCGCCTGCCGCGACCTCGGGTTGACGGTAGGCCGATCCGTGGTCGCCCTCATCAAGGCGGCCGCGGCCGCCCGTCACCTCTGACTGGCGGGACGCGGCCCGATCAGCATCCCGCCGTAAGCCAGGGCGAACGCCAGGAAGGCGGCGCTCCAGCATGTGCCCGACGCGATGAGGAAGGGCATGTGGGCATCCAGCCAGATTCCGCCTGTTACCCGCAGGAGCGCGGCGACATTGATCATCAGATAGATGATCACGCCCGCAGCGCCGGCAGTCAGGGGCCGTCCCGTATGCCCGCGGCTCGCCCGCGTCATGACGGCCAGCGTCATGACGCCGATCCCACCCGCGGTAAGGGCGTGGATGCCGGCCGACTGGGGGATGACGGACGGCGCGAGCACGGCGAGCCCGATCAGCCCCAATCCGCAGGCCAGCCAGAAATAGCCCATGTGCAGGATCAGGACGAGCGGTTCGGCGAGGGTCGCATAACCCTTCCAGCGCGCGAGCCTCAGCAGATTGAACAAACCGGCGGCGGCCAGGAGCGAGCCGGCCCAGGAACTCTCCGGCGACACGTTCCAACTCACAAGCGCCACGAGGGTGAGGACGAGTACGGCTTGGTCGAGACGATCAGGCAGGGCGGGCAGGGGGCCGCCGCGTTTCAGCTGCCAGTTCCGCGTGAAGCTCGGCGTGGTGCGTCCGCCGATCAGCGCGATCATCATGGCGACAACGCTCAAGGCGATCCGGGTCGATACAGGCGCCAGGCCGGTGAGGCCCACCTCGAGATGAAAGCCGACATTCGACAACGCCAGGACCGACACCATCACCGCGACCGGGACGTTGCGCCAGTTTCGCCCGACGACGACTTCCCGCCAGACCATCGCCGCCATCGCCATCAGAAAAAGGATGTCGATCGAGGACAGCCAGATCCTGGGAGTAAAGTCGGGCGACACCGCGCCGGCCAGCATCGCCAGGCGACCTACGGTCCACAAAACGGTCATGGCCGCCAGTGGCGCCCCGACGACGGGCATGCGTCCCGTCCAGTTGGGCACGGCGGTCATCAGGAAGCCGACGATGACGCCGCCGGTGTAGCCGAACAGCATCTCATGGACGTGCCACGAGAGATCGATCGCGCCGCCGTGACTGAAGGCGGCCAGCCATATTGGCACAGACACGCCAGCCCAGATGGCGCTGAGGAGAAAGAACGGCCTCAAACCGATGCTGAAGAACGGGTGGCCCTTGTAGGCCCGCATGGCCGAAGCGGTGCTCACGGAAATCCTCCAATGGGTGATGCGCCGCAAGATACAGGGCGCGTTCGCCTTTCAGGTTGATGTCCGGCCGGTCGGCTCTTGCCGCTCGTCAATTGGGGGTCGTAATGACTGGATCTGCTGTTTCACCGAACACTCCAGCAGGACGCGCCAAACGGCCGACGCGACCGAGGGATCCGCGCCGAACGCCATGGCGCTGCGGACGACGTTGGCCATGACCTCGGCCTCGCGTGCCGGGTCCACGATGTGGTCGAGCCGGCGCTTGGCTTCCGCGATACGGCGCACGCTTCTCTGCCGAGCCGCCAGCAGCCGGATCATCGACCGGTCGATCCGATCGATCCTTCTCCTGAGCTCCGCAAGACCGGGCGGCGTATCGGAGCGGCTCATGCGAGGGCGACCATCATCCCAGGCGCTCCGTGAAGGTAGCCGCTCACCAGGGGGCCGGGCGGGCCGGCGACGCGGAGACGGTGCTGGAGCTCATCGTGGCCGATCACGCCGTCCAGATAGTCGCGAAAGGCCCGCGATACTGCGACCATGTCCATGGCGTGCGGGGAAAGCCTCACGTTCGTGACGCCCGCCGCGCGCAACGCCGTGACAGGAACATCGATCGTCTGGACGCCATGGGACAAGGTCTGCACGCCGTTGACCGCGAGGAAGGGGGCTTCTTCGAGGGTCGAAACCGTCATCCCGTCGGGGTGCTGGTCGCAGACGTATCGACACGAGTCCTTGTGCAGGCCCGCGAACCTCGCCTGAGCGCAGCGGCCCGAGATCGCGAGTGGAGCGCGTCCAAATCCGAAGAGTTCGATTTCGACGCCTGGGCAGTCCCTCGAGATCGACGAGATCGCCGCGAGGGACAATTCGATGTTGGGACAGATCCTGACGCAACCGCGGCCCACCAGTTCCGCGGCCGCCGGGCCGCTGTAGATGTTGAGCAACGGCCCCGCGACAAAGGGCGCCGGCGAGCGATCCAGGATGGCCGACATGTCGTTGGCTTCGAGCAAGCCATCGCCTTGAGCCAGCTCGGCCGTGAGACGCCGCTCCCGCGGCGTGGCGGGCAAGGCGTAGGTCGACCAGATTATGCGCAGGCCGGCTGACTCCAGCCGTTCCGCGGCGTCCGCGAGAGCCCCCTGGAGCAGGGGTTGGCGCTTCCCGCAAACGACCTCTCCCAGATAGACGTCGTTGATCGGCGCTTCATCAGCGATACGCCGATAGAAGTCGCGTATCCGATCGGCGGGCCAGTTGAACAGCAGGGGGCCCAGCGACAGGCTGATGGGGGAAGGCGTCATCGCCACTGTTTCCTGTACGCCCCGGTCGTCTCGCGCGCGCCCTCGGCCAGATCACCCAGTAGCGCCTCGAAAGCCGCGGGCGACTCGCCCTTGGCCAAGGCGTTTATGGCTGACCGGAACGCGGCGGCGACGCGCGCGACGTACGCCCGCCCTCTCTGGCGGCCCTCGACCTTCACCGCCGTCACGCCGGCGCGGGCCAGGCCGTCCAGAAGCGTCATCGCGTTCAGGCTGACGGGGTCCTCGAACAGATATCCCGCCGGTCCGGCGGCGGCCTTGAAGCGACCCTTGCACAAGGTGGGATAGCCTCCCGGAGAGTCCGGCGACAGCCGGTCCACGGCGAGGCTGGCGAGGCGAACCGTCCGCTCGCCGGCGTCCTCGGAAAATGACACCGCTTCCGGCGGCGAACAGACGCCTGACAGATTAGGCGACCGCCCGGAAACGTAGGAGGAGAGCGCGCACCGTCCTTCGGCCATCACGCACAGGCCGCCGTAGACGAAGGCCTCGACCTCGACAGAGATTTCCCGCACGAGCGCGGCGATTTCTTCAACGCTCAGCACCCGGGGCAGAACGACCCGCTGGACTCCGTATTCTCGGGCGTAGAACGCGATGGCCTCGGGCGTACCCGCCGCGGCCTGGACGGAAAGGTGCAGCCGGAGGTCTGGATGGGCGGCCTTCATGTGCGCCAGAACCGCCAGGTCCGCCGCGATCACGGCGTCGACGCCGGTCGTCGCCGCCGCATCGGCGGACGCCCGCCAGAGATCGGTGGCGTCCGCGCGCGCGAAGGTATTCAGCGCGAGGAGCACCTTGGCGTTTCGATCATGCGCCCAGGCGACCGCCTCCTTCAGTTCGGAAACGGAGAAGTTGAGGCCGGGAAAGTTGCGGGCGTTGGTCTCGTCCCTGAAGCCGCAATAGACGCTGTCGGCTCCGGCCAGGATCGCGGCTCGCAGCATCGCCGGCGAGCCGGCGGGGCAGACAAGCTCGGGAATGGTCGTCCTCATGGCCGATCGCCTCGCAGGAAGATTTTCCCCAATCGTTCAGCAAGCGGCCGAAGCCTCGTCGGGACGCCGATCAGGTCCGCGAGGGTGACCTCGCAGGCTTCCAGCGCGTTATGGAGAGCCAGGACCGCGGCGGTGTCGCCTTCCACCTGAATCTGACGCTGAAAGAAGGCGCTGTCGGCATCGCCGCCGCCATCGAAGATCGCCAGCAGGGTCTTGAGCGGCCCCGATATGCGCGCCGTGTCGGCGGGAACCGGCGCGGCGGGCCGGACAACCCGGACGGAGCCGGCAGTCCCGTTGGGAAGGATCTCGAACGCGATCGGCAGATCGGTGGGAGCGACCCGGACGGCGCCCTTGCGCACGGGGCCCAGCCGATCGAAGGCGTCGGGCTTCGCGCGGGCGAGCCGCCGCAGGGACGCGGTCAACACCGCTTCGGCCGGTCCGCGGGTCTGGTAGAGCATTTCGGAGAGCGTTGAACTCGCCCGTCCATTCCGGCGGGCCTCGGCCAGCCCGCGCCTTATCCGCATCGCGAATAGCCGCATTCCGAGCAGCTGTCGCAGCCCTCGCGAGGGAGCAGGGTGGCGCGGCCGCATTGTGGGCATGCCGCCCCTCTCGGCGTGCTCGGTCCGCCCTGTGTCGCGACGTCCGATGGGGCGTCCTTGACGACCGCCGGCTCGTGAAGGTGTCGGGCGATGATCCCGCCGATGGCTGCCGGCAGGGAAGGCGTGTATTTGCCGTCGACCCAGGCGCCTCCCGCAGGGTCAAAGACGGCGCGCAGCTCATCGGCGACGAAACTCACGTCGCCGCCGCGCCTGAACACCGCCGAGATCATTCTCGTGAGCGCGACGGTCCAGGCGTAATGCGCCATGTTCTTCGAGTTGACGAAAATCTCGAACGGTCGGTTTCCAACCCCTGCATCATCGACATCGTTGATGGTCACGTAGACCGCGTGGGCGTCGAGCGGCCATTTGATCTTGTAGGTGGCGCCTTCGAGGCGCTCTGGTCGCGGCTCGAGGACCAGCTCCGGGACGGCGTTGTCGCCGGATTGAAGCCCATTCGAGTCAGGGGCGACGCTGAGCACCGAGCCTGTGATCGCATTCGGCCTGTAGGTGGTCAGTCCCTTGCAGCCCAGCCGGTAGCCTTCACGGTAGACGTCGGCGAACGCCTCGAAGGAGATATCCTCCGGGCAGTTGATGGTCTTGGAGATCGAACTGTCGACCAGGGCCTGGGCGGCGGCTTGCATCTTCAGATGGTCAGCGGGCTCCAGGGTCTGCGCGCTGACGAAAGCCTCGCCGGCGTCCTGAAGCGAGGCGTCATCGCCGTGGACGCGTCTCCACACCGACAGGGCGTAGTCCTCGACCCGCTCTTCCTTGCGCGACCCGTCGGGCTGCAAGACCTTGCGGGTATACTCGAAGGCGAACACGGGCTCGATGCCGGAGGACACATTTCCCGCCAGCAGCGATGTCGTTCCGGTCGGAGCTATCGAAGTCAGGCATCCATTCCGCAGGCCGTGCTTCTCGATCAAGGCGCGCGTTTCTCCATCGAGGTCCAGCAGATTGGGACGATCGAGCATGCACGGATCGTAGCTCGCGCACGGGCCCTTCTCCTGGGCCAGCCGCGCCGAGGCCCGGTAGGCTTCCCGCTTGATGACGCCGAGCCAGCGCTGGGTGAGTTTCACCGCCTCGTCCGAACCGTACCGGGCCCCGCAGAAGATCAGCGCGTCGGCGAGGCCGGTCACGCCCAGGCCGATCCGCCGCTTGGACCTGGCTTCGGCCTCCTGAACGGGGAGCGGAAAACGTGAAACGTCGATGACGTTATCGAGCATCCTCACGGCCGTGGCGGTCAGTTCCGCGAGCGCGGCCTCCTCCAGCGATGCGCCCGGTTCAAAAGGCCGCTCAACAAGACGGGCGAGATTTAGCGAGCCAAGCAGGCAGGCGCCGTACGGCGGCAGCATCTGCTCGCCACACGGGTTTGACGCGGCGATGACCTCGCAGTGCGCAAGATTGTTGTTGGCGTTGACCCGATCGACAAAGATCACGCCAGGCTCGGCCGCGTCGTAGGTGGCGCGCATCAGGCGCTCCCACAGATCCTTGGCGCGCACTGTGCGATAGATCTTTCCCACGTACAGAAGCGGCCAGTCATCATCGGCGTCCAGCGCCTTCATGAAGGCGTCGGTGACCAGAACCGAGATGTTGAAGTTGCGAAGCCGCCCTGGGTCGCGCTTGGCGTCGATGAACGCCTCGATGTCCGGATGATCTATCCGCAGGCAGCCCATCATGGCGCCTCGCCGCTGACCGGCCGACATGATTGTCCGACACATGGCGTCCCAGACATCCATGAAGCTGAGCGGTCCCGAGGCTTCCGCACCAACGCCCTGGACAGGGGCGCCGCTTGGGCGGACCGTCGAGAAGTCCATGCCGACCCCGCCCCCGCGCTGCATGGTGACGGCGGCTTCCCGAAGATGCTCGAAAATGCCGTTCAGATCGTCGGGAACAGTGCCCATGACGAAGCAATTGAAGAGGGTGACGTTACGATCAGTGCCAGCGCCGGCGATGATCCGCCCCGCCGGCAGAAATCGATGCCCATCGAGGGCCTTACGGAATCTGGCGCTCCAGCGGGCGCGATCCTTTGGCGCTTCAGCATGGGCAAGGGCGACTGCAATGCGGTCCCAAGTTTCCTCGACGCTGGCGTCTCCAGCGCCGGAGACCGGCTTGTAGCGGTATTTTCCATTCCAGATTTCGCCGGCCAGAGGGCTGTCGAACGCCATAAGTGTGCTCCTTGAAGGGCGGCACGACTCCCTGATTCCCTGCGACATTCCGAAGGGTGTGGCGACTGTCGCAGGGTTCAGCGTTGGTCAAGGTGCGGGTTGATCGGCGTCAAGCGGACGGGGCGTTGGCCCGCGTACTGTCCTGAGAAAGGGAGCGTTGAATGAGCGCTGCGGAACTCTTCGAAGACGCACGCTGGCGTGAGACGCCAGCGCTGATCGAGCTTGTCCTGGAACGCTTTCACGCTGTCCACCGGCAGGAGTTTCCCGAGGCGCAGAGGCTGGCCGAGGCAGTTGAGCGTCAGCACACCACCCATGAAGCGTGCCCGATCGGCCTGCTCGATCTGCTCGCCCTCATCGCAGACGAACTTGAACATCATCAGCAGAAGGAAGAAGTTGTGCTGTTCCCCCTGATGCTCGCAGGCGGACACCCGATGATTTCAGGTCCGATCCAGCGCATGTTGATGGATCATCATGACCTCGAGCTTCAACTGGCGGAGATGATCCACCTGACCCAAGCCTTTCAGGCTCCGGTGGATGCCTGCTCCAAATGGCGTCATTTGTACAAAGCCTGCGCGAAGCTCCACGCCGATCTGAGCCTGCACATGAAGATAGAAAACGAGCTTCTGTTCCCTCGTTTCGCCCAAGAGAGGGCGGCCTAGAAATCTAGGACCGAGACCTGGGCGCCTGCTTGCCTGGCGTCATCGCCGGGCGGACGCCGGATCAACACATCGGCCATTGCCAAGGCGCGCTGACTCGCGGAGTCCTGGTCTGAGAGCGAACGCACGCCTTCGGCTTCCACCTTGCCTCTCTCAAGAGTCTCTCGGTCTCCGCTGGCATCAAGATCGGCGGCGAGGACCATGTCGCGCCAGGCAAGTGCCGACTGCGGGGACCGGCCGGCAAGTCCCGCTACAAGAGGCGCCAGGAAAAGCCGTGCGGTTACCATCGCCGAGGTCGGATTGCCGGGCAGGCCGAGAACGAGGCGGTTGTTCACCCGCGCGAACCAGACGGGCTTGCCGGGCTTGATCGCCACCTTGGAGAACTGCATCTCCACATCGGCGCCTTCAAACATCTGCTTGGCGAAGTCCCGGTCTCCGACCGAGGCGCCGCCCGTCACGACCGTGAGATCCGCGCGTTCCAGGCAGCGCATGGCCGCGAGGCGAAGCGCGTCCGGATCATCCGCCAGCCGCAGGCGGCCCAGGACATCGCCGCCCCATTGAGCGGCGAGCGCCTCCACGCCCAGCGACAGGCTTTCGGGGATTTTGCCGGGCTGGTCCGCGGCTCGACCCGGCGCGACCAGTTCATCTCCTGTGCTCACAACGAGAATTGTGGGGCGCCGATAGACGGCGATCGTAGCCCGGTCCGCCGCGGCGGCGGTCACGATGGAGCGATGATCCAGGAGGCGTCCGGCGTCCAGCAACTGGGCGCCGGCCCGGAAATCGGCGCCCGCCGGGCGGATGTTGCGCCTGGCGCCGGCCGGTCCGGAGAAGACGGCCTCATCGCCAATGCGCTCGACGTCTTCCTGAATCACGACGCGATCAGCGCCGTCGGGCGTCGGCGCCCCGGTAAAGATTCTCGCGCATGTTCCGCGCTCCAAGGCGGCCGGCGTCTCCGATACCCCCGCGAAGATCTCCTGGCTCACAGCCAGGCGTGCGTTCGGACGCTGGATATCCGCGTCATGAACCGCGAACCCGTCCATGGCCGAAACGGCCGTTCTGGGCGAGTCGATGGCCGCCGTAAGGGGAAGGCCGAGCACCCTCCCAAAGGCGCTCTGAACGTCTATGGTCTCGATACCCAGCGGCTGCGCCTGCGCGGTGATCCGGCTGACGGCCTCGCCCAGGCTGATCAATCCTGCGTGCTGCATAGGGAAAACCTTATAGGCAGCGCATGTCGGCCTGATTGTCATTCATCAAGTCCGGACATGGCCACTGACACTGGGAGACGATCTGGGAGCTGCTACGGTTTTTCCGGGCGCCGACATCAACGACCCCGCGGGTTGGCGTTCCCGCCGGCTCTCGCTTCAACAAGCGCTTGCCGAGGTGAGGCGGCGACGGTTTCGGATCCCATTGGCCGTCGCCGCTCGCTTTGGCGAGTTTTGGGTCGAGACGCAATCTGGCACAGCCGTGGCGTACTAAGCGCCGGGGCCCCAGGAACCTGACTTGCCGCCCTCTTTGGAAACGAGCCGAACGTCTCGAATGACCATCCCCCGGTCGATCGCCTTGAGCATGTCGTAGAGGGTCAGGCAGGCCACCGATACGGACGTGAGGGCCTCCATCTCGACCCCCGTCGCGCCGGTGAGGGAGACTTCGGCTCGAACCGAAAATCCCGGGCCGTCTGCCTGGGGCGTTACCTGCACGGCCACCTTCTCGAGCAGAAGCGGATGGCAAAGCGGAATAAGATCGGCTGTCCGTTTGGCCGCCATCACGCCCGCGAGTTCGGCGGTGGAGATGACCGCGCCTTTCGGCGTGGTTCCCGCCAGCACGGCCTCGAGCGTTTCGGACGCGCACGCAACGAAGCCCTGAGCGACGGCGCGCCGCGGGGAGTGAGCCTTGCCGCCGACATCGACCATTCGCGCGCGGCCTTTGTCATCCAGGTGGGTCAGGGTCATGGACAGATGCCTCGGTAGCGCGGGATCTGGCCGACGAGCGAGCACGGCCTGAACCGGCTGTCGAGTTCCTCGGCCAGCACCATGTCCCAGGCGTCCCTGCAGGCACCGGTCGAGCCGGGAACGCAGAACACGAAGGTGTCGTCAGCCTGGCCGGCGAAAGCTCTCGACTGAAGGGTCGCCACGCCGACGGTCTTCAGGCTCGCCATGTGGAACACGACCGAGAACCCGTCGAGCTCTCGGCGGAAGAGGGGCTTAAGGGCTTCCGGGGTGACGTCGCGTGGCGAAAAGCCGGTGCCGCCCGTCGTGAGGACCACATCCACGCCGGGATCGTCGACCCATGCCGAAACCTGGGACCGGATGTCGGTTACCTCGTCCTTGACGATGGCTCGCGCCGCCAGGACATGGCCGGCCGTCTGAAGCCGCTGCGCCAGCAAGGCCCCCGACGTGTCCGTGCGCTCGTCGCGCGTATCCGACACCGTCAGTACGGCGATATTGAGGGGGTAGAACGGAAGGTCTTGTTGAATGCCGGCCATGCTAGTCACTCCACCGCGCCGCGTCGGCCAGGTCGCGAGGCGAGGGCTCGATCCACCGCTCGCCCCCCGGGCCGATCTCGCGCTTCCAGAACATCGCTTCGGTCTTGAGGCGGTCCATCAGGCAATCGGCGGCCAGGAACGCTTCCCTGCGGCGTGGCGCGGCGCAGGCGACGAAGACAATGGGCTCGCCCGGCGTCACTCTGCCCCCTCTGTGAACCACGGCCACATCGCTGACGCCAAAGCGTGAAAGCGCCTCCGCCGCGATGACGTCCAGGGATCGCTGCGTCATGACGGGATGCCATTGAAGCTCGAGCATATCGACGGGGGCTCCGCGGGAATCCGTATTTCGGGCGAGGCCGACGAACGACACGACGGCGCCGTCATCGACGCGTCCTGCGATAAAGCGCTCGAGTTCCTTGGCTGGCGTGAACTGATCGAGCTCCAGCCGGGCTTCAACGGGCAATGGTCAGCCCCCCGAGACAATCGAGAAGAAGCAGACTTCCTGCCCGTCCCTGACCTCGGCGTCATCGCGCACGACGCAGTTGTCGACGGCGGCCCGGATGGTCGGCCGTAACAGGCTCGCCGCCGCCTCGTCATCGTTAGCAAGCGCCTGGCGAAGGTCACCGACGGTGGTCACGGGCGACGCCAGCTCCATCAGGCGCTCCGACCCGAGCCGGCTTCCGATTTCGCCGTAGAAGGTGATTTTCAGCATTGGGGTGAGCCCGATCCATCATTCAGGGCGCCTTCGACCGCAGCCCGCAACTCGTCCGCAAATAGCCCCCCGACACGATCACGAACACTCGGCTGACACCAATAGGGGTTCATCACGACGCACCGTATGACGAGCATCTCGTCGGCATCCAGATGTCCTTTGTAGCCTTTGACATGTTCCGTGCGCAGCGCTTCCCAGCCCGCGGCGAAGGTCGTCTTCGACACCGAAAATCCCGGGGAAGACTGGAAATGCCGGAAAACGGCTTCCGTCAGGCGGTTCGACTCGCTCAGGGCGTCGCCCTCGCGCGCGATGGAGAAACACAGGATGTTCGAGTCGGCGGGTACGAACCGGGCTGCTGGCGCGACCCTTAGGATCAGGGCCCTGAGGAAGGCGGTGGCGTCCAGCGCGCCTTTCAGAAGGCTTCCCAGGCCGTTTTCATCGAATCCCAGGGTCTCGGCGGTCAACCAGGTGGCCGCCGCGCCGGCGGCCGATCGCGACCCCTCGAGGGTCGAGGCCCACTTGCCGGGCCCCAACTCGGGCCGATCCAGATAGGGCGCGTCGAAGGACGAGACGGCGTAGCGCTGCGCGTCCGCTGTCAGGAACGCACCACAGGCGTAAGGGACGTAACTGAGCTTGTGGGGATCGATCGTGATCGAGTCGGCCCGCTTTATGGCCTCGAGCGAAGACCTGGCCCGGGCTCCGATGCCCTCGTCGCCAGGCCTATGCACGAGCGTGCGGAAGAATCCGCCGTAGGCGGCGTCCACGTGCCGCCAGATCGACCAGCCTCGCGTTTCCGTCAGGGCATCGAGATGGTCAAAGATGGCGTCGATCGGATCAAGGGCTCCGGTCTCGGTGGTTCCCGCGACCGCGACCGCCGCCAGGATGGGCCTGCGCTCGCGATGGGCGCGCTGGATGGTTTGGATGAACTTGTCGATGTCCATCCTGCCCCCCTCATCGAGTTCGACGCTCCAGACGGCCTCGCGCCCGAGCCCGAAGACATCGGCCGCCTTTTCCCAAGAGTAGTGCCGATTGCCAGGAACCAGCAGCACGGGGCCGCGGTACGGCTGTCCGGATGCGATCGAAAGCCGCCGTATGATGTCGCAAGGGTTCGAGGCCAGCGCGCTGGCGGCGTCTATCGCTTCCTCATTGATATCGTATCTGTCGCTCAGGTCCCTGAAGCGGGGCCAGCCCATGTGGGCCGCGTCGAAGAAGTCGAGTGAGGCGCCGGTCTGCTGGCTGATGCACAGGGCCAGCGCCAGCCATCGATCCATCCGATAGCGGGCTCGCCAGACCGCCTCAAAGTTGGCGATCGTGCCGCCTGAGGTGAAGTGACCTTCGACCTGCGCGCCGAAGCCCATCATCTCGCCAAGATGCCGGATCGCCTCACGTTCGATCCGGCTGCCCACCCGGCTGGCTTCCGGCGAGGTGGTGTTCGGATTGTGCAGCATGGCCGCGAACCAGCCCAGGATCGCCGGCAGCGAAAGATCCGCTTTCATGTGGGCCAGATACCGGGGCGTGAACGTGGGCGTTTCCTCGGTCAGCGCCTCCTGGAGAGCGTTGAGCCGCTCGACCAGCCGCAAGTCGTGCTGGGAGGTGAGACGCTCGTGGTTCTCGCTGGCGGGCGCTGAAAACCGATGATCCCGCCATTGGAACCAGTGATCCAGCATCGCTGACATCTGCTCGCGCAGACGCACGCCATTCTGGGAGTCCGCTCCCGGGAAGAAGGCGCCTGTCAGCGCCTCGGCGGAGTGCTCCCGCGACATCTCGACGGGTGAAGGGAGGGGAGTGTTGAGCGACATGCGCCCTACCTAACCGACGCGATCGGCGCCCCCCTTGTCATGGATCAAGTCTCACGCAGAGCCCTGTCAATGTGAGCGGCGGCGGGAAGGATCATCTATTGCGGCCATGCCGGAGCCAAGTTCGTCCAGACCCCGCCGCGCGTTGCCGCCAGCTTGGGCGGCTCATGCCGAGCGTCGTCTGCCGCGCTACACCAGCTATCCGCCCGCGACCGGCTTTCGCGCTATTGAGCCCACCGCCCTGGCAGCGCTGGAAGCGGAACTCGAGCGTCCGCGACCGGACGAGCGACTTTCGGCCTACGTGCACGTCCCCTTCTGCCGACGCCTCTGCTGGTACTGTGGGTGCAGCACCAGCGTCTTCCACGACTACGATCGCGTGGAAAGCTATCTCGGCTGGCTCCGGCGCGAAGTTGACTTGTGGGCAGGACGCCTCGGTGAGCACGGGGGCTTATCCCACCTGCACTTCGGCGGCGGGAGTCCCAATTCGCTGAGCGCTGGAGACTTTCGCAAGCTCCTACAGCACGTGCGCTGCTCGCTCGGAATCGGCCAGGGGGCCGAGGTGGCCATCGAGCTGGACCCGACCTACTGCACCGAGAGCTTCGCCGAAGCCTGTGGCGTCGCCGGTGTATCCCGCGCCAGTCTGGGCGCGCAGACGTTCGATCCAGAGGTTCAGGCCCGCATCAACCGCCCGCAGCCGTATGAAGTAGTCCAAAACGCGATAGCGTCGCTGCGAGGTGCCGGTGTCTTGCGAGTCAACATCGACCTCATGTACGGGTTGCCCGGACAGCGTGAGGAAAGCGTCGAGCAGTCTGCGCGCCAGGCGGCTGAGCTGAGGCCTGATCGGATAGCGGTATTCGGCTACGCGCATGTGCCGTGGTTGAAGAAGCACCAGAGAATGATCGCGTCGAACGAGCTGCCCGATACCGCCGCGCGGTGGACGCAGGCAGAGGTTATCGACGAAACGCTGTTTGCGGCCGGCTATGTCCGTATCGGGATGGACCACTACGCCTGGCCGAATGATCCTTTAGCTGTGGCCGCAAGCACCGGGGCGCTTCGGCGCAATTTTCAAGGATACACCGACGACGGCGCATCGACTCTGCTGCCATTGGGGCCGTCGGCTATTGGTCAGGTGGTCACCGGCATGGTGCAGAACGCGCCAGCGCTCCGGCGTTGGCGAGAGGCAGTCTCGAAAGGAAATCTCCCGGTCCAGAGCTGGCTTGAGATCGGCCTGCAGGACCGCCTGCGCGCGGCCGTGATCGAGCAACTGATGTGTAGCTTAAATGTCGATGTCGGGGCGACTGCGCTGAAGTTCGGGCTTGCGCCAAGCACGCTCGACGAAGGATTGGCTGCTGCCCGCCGACTCAGTGAGAATGGATTATGCAAAGTGTTCGCAAGACGGGTGGTGGTGCCTGAAGGCGCCCGGCGGCTGGTACGTGTCGTTGCGGCATGCTTCGACGGTGCGCTGGAGGCAGCAGCCCCGCGCTTCTCGCCAGCGATCTAGCCTCAGCAAGCTCGACCGACATATGAGCACTCAGCGTGCCATTCGGGTCTTCGCAAAGATTCTGACCTGGCGATGTCGGCAGAGTCGGCGGTGGTGACGGCCGCCAGCTGAATGATTATAAAGCATTGCCCACTTGGTGTGTCCAATGTGCGTCAACGCCAATCCCGCCCCCAACAGGGGGTGCTACATAATCAAGGAGAAACAGTAGGATAGATGGTGCCGCCGGGCAGGATTGAACTGCCGACCTCAGCCTTACCAAGGATGCGCTCTACCACTGAGCTACGGCGGCGAAATCTGAGGAAGCGGCCCTATAGCGAGAAGCGTTCGAAGGGCCAAGCGAAAAGCGCTATCTCTTGGGGATGAGCGACAAACCGGGCGGTCCGCCGCCGCCGAAGGATGTGAAGACCGCGCGCCAGGAGGCGCTGGCCAGGGCGTTGCGGGCGAATCTGCGCAGGCGCAAGGCGCCGAAGAGCGTCGAGGCGAAGGACGACTGAGGGTCGCCTTGCGCACGGGGGCGGCTGATGTAGAAGCTGCCTGCCCCCGGACGCCTTCTTCGTCCGGCGCAGGACAGGATCGTATGGACCGTATCGCCATCGTCGGCGGCGCCCGGCTGGAGGGCGAAATCCCGATCAGCGGCGCCAAGAACTCGGCCATCAAGCTGATGGCCGCGGCCCTGCTGACCGACGAATGCCTGACCCTGACCAACATGCCGCGGCTGGCGGACACGCGGTTCCTGGGCAAGCTGCTGAAGCGGCTGGGCGTGACCGTCGAAGAGCGCGACGAGGACGGTGAGCAGATCACCGAGCTGTGCGCCGCGGACATCGCCAGCTCGTTCGCCCCCTATGACCTGGTCCGGCAGATGCGGGCCTCCTTCAATGTGCTCGGGCCGCTGCTGGCGCGGACGGGCCACGCCAAGGTGAGCCTGCCGGGCGGGTGCACCATCGGGGCGCGGCCGGTGGACCTGCACCTCAAGGCGCTGGAGGCGCTGGGCGCGCGGATCGAGCTGCATGAGGGCTATGTCTATGCGACCGCGCCGCGCGGTCTGACCGGAGCGGAGATCGAGTTTCCGGTGGTGTCGGTCGGCGCGACCGAGCATGCGCTGCTGGCGGCCGTGCTGGCCTCGGGCGAGACCGTCATTAAGAACGCTGCGCGCGAGCCGGAGATCGGCGACCTGGCCGAATGCCTGAACGCCATGGGGGCTAAGGTCTCGGGCATCGGGACCGACACCCTGCGCATCGAGGGCGTCAAGAAGCTGAACGGGACGACCTGGTCGGTGATCCCGGACCGGATCGAGATGGGCACCTATGCGGTGGCCGCGGCCATGGCGGGCGGCGAGGTGCGGCTGACGCGCGCGCGGCCGGGTCTGATCGACGCCCTGTCGGACAAGCTGCGTGAGGCCGGCGTCGAGGTCGAGGACACCAATGACGGCGTCATCGTGCGCAGGAACGGCGCGCGGCTGAAGGCCGTGGACGTCGAGACCGAGGTCTTCCCAGGCTTCGCCACCGACCTGCAGGCGCAATTCATGGCGCTGATGACGCTGGCCGACGGCGAGAGCCACATCCGCGAGACGATCTTCGAGAACCGCTTCATGCACGTGCCGGAACTGGCGCGGCTGGGCGCCGACATCACGGTGCAGGGCGGCGAGGCGGTGGTGCGGGGCGTGGACGCGCTGCACGGCGCCCAGGTGATGGCGACGGACCTGAGGGCCTCGGTCAGCCTGGTCATCGCCGGCCTGGCGGCCGAGGGCGAGACGGTGGTCAGCCGCGTCTATCACCTGGACCGCGGCTTCGAGCGGCTGGAGGAGAAGCTGGGCGCCTGCGGGGCGCGGGTCAGGCGGATCAAGGGGGAGCCGGATGAGCTCTGACAACCCTTGCGCCAACATTCCCCCGCTGAGGCTGCTGGCGCAGGACGCCGATGACCTGATGATCATCTCGGCGGCGCTGCAGGACGCGGTGGTGCGGGCCGAGGACATCTCCTGGGAGAAGCAGGCGCGGCGGCTGACCGTGACCCTGACGCGGTTCCGCTGGGAGGCGGACGCGGAGTGCGCGCGGGTGCTGGCGGCGGTGCAGCTGGGCGACGTGGTCAATGTCCAGGCGAGGGGCATGCCGCGCCAGCGCGACATCATGCTGGAGCTGCTGGCGCTGGACTTCCAGCCGGCCGAGCCGCCCGGCGGCTCGCTGACCTTCGTGTTCGCCGGCGGCATGGACCTGAGGGCCGATGTCGAGTGCGTCGATGCGGTGCTGGCCGACCTGACGAGTTCGTGGAAGGCCAAGAAGGCCCCGGTCCATCCGGCGGACGAGCAGGCCCCGTGAGCGAGGCGGCCGCGCATCGGCTGAAGGCCGTGGCCCTGGATCCGGACGGCCTGTCCGGCGCCAGCGCCGAGGTCGAGCACGAGCGGCGCGTGGCCATCTACGATCTGATCGAGGAGAACGCCTTCCGTCCCGCCGGGGCCGACGGCGGGCCCTATGACCTGACGCTGGGCCTGCGCGACAACCGCCTTCAGATGGAGGTGGTCGGGCCCGACTATCGCCGCGGGCACGTGCTGTCGCTGTCGCCGCTGAGGGGCGTGATCAAGGACTACCACCTGATCTGCGAGAGCTATCTGCAGGCGGTGCGCGGGGCCTCCAGCGTCCAGATCGAGGCCGTCGATATGGGCCGGCGCGGCCTGCACGACGAGGGCGCCCGCATCCTGCGCGAGCGGCTCGAAGGCAAGGTCGAGATGGACCATGAAACGAGCCGCCGGCTGTTCACCCTGGTCTGCGCGCTGTCGCGGCGGGGGTGATTCCCACGTCAAAGGGTGACGCGCCCACGCTTTTGGTGCATTAAGCCGCCCGATTTCACCCGGCCCCGCGTATCGCTCGGCGCGGACGGGTTTCTGATTCCGCGAGCGAGGAAGGCCGCATGGCGAAGGAAGAACTGCTCGAGTTTCCCGGCACGGTGAGCGAACTGCTGCCGAACGCGACCTTCCGCGTGAAGCTCGAGAACGATCACGAGATCATCGCCCACACCGCCGGCAAGATGCGCAAGAACCGCATCCGCGTGCTGGCCGGGGACAAGGTCCTGGTGGAGATGACCCCCTACGACCTGACCAAGGGTCGCATCACCTACCGCTTCAAGTAAGGGCGGGCTCCACCCATGGAGCGGCCCGAACTCATCCTGGCCTCGGCCAGTCCGCGCCGGCGCGAGCTGCTGAGGCAGATCGGCGTCGAGCCGGCCCGCATCGTCGCGGCCGATATCGACGAGACGTCCCTGAAGGACGAGACGCCGAGGCGGCTGGTCGCGAGGCTGGCTGACGAGAAGGCGGCGGCCGTTGCCGCCCAGAACCCGAACGTCTTCGTACTGGCGGCCGACACCATCGTTGCGGTGGGGACGCGAATCCTGGGCAAACCGACGGACGAGGCGGATGCGCGGCGCATGCTGGGCCTGCTGTCGGGGCGGGCGCACAAGGTGCTGACCGGCGTGGCCCTGATCGCGCCGGACGGGCGCCAGGGCGCGCGGCTGTCGGAGACACGGATCAAGTTCCGGCGGCTGTCGGAGGCGGACATCGACGCGCACATCGCCTCGGGCGACTGGACGGATGCGGCCGGCGCCTATCGCATCCAGGGACTGGCGGGGGGGGACGTGGCCTTCATCTCCGGTTCGTTCACCGGGGTGGTGGGCCTACCGCTGTTCGAGACGAAGAACCTGCTGACCGGCCTGGGCTGGCGGCCGTGAAGTTCGAGGCCTGGCTCGACGAGACGCCGGGCGAGACGCGCGGGATCGTCGCGCGCGACGGCCGGTATGAGCGGCTCATTATTCATAGGGAGAGCGATGCGCCGGGCCGCAGGCTTGGGGCGCGGTCGGTCGGGCGCGTGGCGCGCCTCGAGCCGGGTCTGGGCGGGGCCTTCGTGGAGATGCAGGCGGCGGGGGCCGAGGCTTTCCTTGCGCTGAAGGGCGGGGCGCGGCTGACCGAAGGCCAGGCGGTCGAGGTGGAGGTGACCGCCGAGGCGCGCGCGGGCAAGGGGGCGGCGCTGAAGCTGATCGGTCCGGCCGAGGGGCCGCCGCGCCTCGTGACCGAAGGGCCGTCGGTGCGCGACTGGCTGGCGCGCTGGGCGCCGGGCGTGAGACCCGGGGAGGGCGCCGAGGCCATCCAGGCCGGGATGCAGGCCGAGGAGGAGGCGCTGGGGGCGGGCGTGGTGCTGCCGGGTCCTGGCCTGGACATCGCAGTCGAGCGGACGCGGGCCCTGGTCGCGGTCGACGTGGATCATCAGGGCGGCGGCGCGCGCGCCAAAACCGAAGCGAATCGGCGGGCGCTGATCGAGGCGGCGCGGCTGATCCGGCTGAAGGCCTGGGGCGGGCTGGTCGTGATCGATCTGGTGGGGTCGGGCCACGACGGGCCCAAGCTGGCGGACGCCGCGCGGCAGGCGTTCCGGGACGAGGCGGATCCGGCGCTGGGGCCGATCAGCCGATTCGGTCTGTTGCAGCTGTCGATCCCGTGGAGCCGGACGCCGATCGAGGAGATTCTGCGTGAAGGCGCCGGGCGGCCGACGCTGGAAACGCGGGCGCTGGCCGTCGTGCGGGCGCTGCGGCGGGCCCTGCTGACCGACACGGCCGCGCCGCGCTGGACGGCGACGGCGCACCCCGAGGAGGCCGAAACGGCCGGGGCCTGGGTGGCGCGGCTGGGACCGAGGGCCCATCTGGTCGCCGACCCGGCGATGCGGCCGGGCGCGTTTCGTCTGGATCACGCCTGATGGCCAAGGCCCCCCTCTGTCCCGTCTGTCGCAAGCATCCGGCCGAGCCGGACTACCGCCCGTTCTGCTCGCGACGGTGCGCCGATGTGGATCTGCAGGGCTGGCTGAGCGGACGCTACGCCATCCCGGCCGCGGACGATGAATCGGCTGTTCGGGACACGCCCTCGGAGGATTGACCGATCGGCCGCGGCGGGTGCTGGACAGGGTCCGGAGCCTCGCCTATAGACCCGCCTCCCGCGAGACCTCGCGCGCCTGGGTAGCTCAGTTGGTAGAGCAGCGGATTGAAAATCCGCGTGTCGGTGGTTCGAATCCGCCCCCAGGCACCATCCCCGCTCAAATCGTCAGCCCTACTGTGGCGGAACGCCGAAATCCGTTCTGTCATTCGGGTTCTCGCGACAGGCGAAACGCGAAACGA
>NZ_JANJTL010000088.1 GCF_024711105.1 Brevundimonas sp.
CAGCGCACCGAGCTGGTCTCGCAGCTGGCCGAGGGTGAAGTCCGCGAAGGCGTGGTCAAGAACATCACCGACTACGGCGCGTTCGTTGACCTGGGCGGCATCGACGGCCTGCTGCACGTCACCGACATGAGCTGGAAGCGCGTGTCGCACCCGTCGCAGGTCCTGAACGTCGGCGACACCGTCAAGGTCCAGATCATCAAGATCAACCCGGACACCCAGCGCATCTCGCTGGGCATGAAGCAGCTTCAGTCCGACCCGTGGGACGGCGTGGAAGCCAAGTACCCGCCGGGCGCCAAGATGACCGGCCGCATCACCAACATCACCGACTACGGCGCCTTCGTGGAGCTGGAAGCCGGCGTCGAAGGCCTGGTGCACGTCTCGGAAATGTCCTGGACCAAGAAGAACGTTCATCCGGGCAAGATCGTCTCCACCTCGCAGGAAGTGGACGTCATCGTGCTGGACGTGGACGCCTCCAAGCGCCGCATCTCGCTGGGCCTCAAGCAGGCCCAGGCCAACCCTTGGGAAGCCTTCCTGGACGCCCATCCGATCGGCTCGACGGTCGAGGGCGAGGTCAAGAACGCCACCGAGTTCGGCCTGTTCCTGGGTCTCGACAACGACATCGACGGCATGGTCCACCTGTCGGACATCGACTGGAACGTGTCGGGCGAGGAAGCCATCCAGCGCTACCGCAAGGGCGAGATGGTCAAGGCCAAGGTGCTGGACGTCGACGTCGAGAAGGAGCGCGTCTCGCTCGGCATCAAGCAGCTCGGCGGCGACCCGCTGGAAGGCGACAGCTACGTCAAGGGCCAGACCGTGACGGTCACCGTGACCGAGGTCACCACCGGCGGCATCGAGGTCAAGTTCGGCGAGGACGACGCGCCGGTCTCGACCTTCATCCGCAAGTCCGACCTGTCGCGCGACCGCGCCGACCAGCGTCCGGAGCGTTTCGCCGTGGGTGACCGCGTCGACGCCCTGGTCACCACCGTCGACCGCGCCTCGCGCCGTATCTCCGTGTCCATCAAGGCCCTGGAGATGAAGGACGAGAAGGACGCCGTGGAGCAGTACGGCTCGCAGGATTCGGGCGCTTCGCTCGGCGACATCCTGGGCGCCGCCCTGCGTGGCCAGAACGACAAGTCGTAAGTCGACTGTCGGACTAAGCTAGGCCTTAAAGCCCCGTCCGCGATCGCGGATGGGGCTTTTCTTATCGACGTTAAGCGCGATAGGCCCTTTTTCGCGCGCCACGCGACGGCTAATGTCCGCTAACTGACGCTCGCCGGGGGGCGGCCTCGAGTAGGATGGAGTGAGATGATCAAGTCGGAACTCATCGAACGGCTCGCGGCCGAAAATCCGCACCTGACCCACAAGGACGTGGAGAAGATCGTCGCGGTCGTCTTCGACTGCATGACCAAGGCGCTCGTCGAGGGCGGGCGCGTGGAGCTGCGGGGCTTCGGGGCCTTCTCGGTCCGCTCGCGGCCCGAGCGCCAGGGCCGCAATCCGCGCACGGGCGAGGCGGTCCACGTCCCGGCCAAGTCGGTGCCCTTCTTCAAGAGCGGCAAGGAGCTGCGCGAACGGTTGAACCTGTCCGGCGACGCCTGATGGGTCTCTTCTCCGAGTTCCGCGAGTTCGCGGCGCGCGGCAATGTCGTTGATCTCGCCGTCGGCGTGATCATCGGCGCGGCCTTCGGCAAGATCACCACCAGCCTTGTCGACCAGGTGGTCATGCCGCCGATCGGCCTGCTGCTCGGCGAGGTGGACTTTTCCCGCCTGGAATGGGTGCTCAAGCCCGAGGACCCGGCGACTGAGGCGGTCGAGAAGGTGGCCATTCAGTACGGCGCCTTCATCAACACCCTGATCCAGTTCCTGATCGTGGCCTTCGTGGTTTTCCTGCTGGTCAAGGGCATCAACCGCATGCGGCGCAAACAGGCCGAACAGGGCGATCCTGCCCCCGCTGCGCCGACGGCGACCGAGGCGCTGCTGACCGAGATCCGCGACGAACTGAGGAAGCGCCCCTAGGAACCGGCCCCAAGCCGAGCCGTTCCCCTGCCCTCCAGGGCGTGGCCTCGCGCGCCCCAGCGCCAGGGGTTCCATGTCAGACGTCTGCGACGACGCCGTCTTCGAGCCGCCGCCCGAGGCGGAGGCCTTCTACGCCGAGAGCCTGAAGCTCCTGAAGGAATCGGGCATCCCGTTCCTGCTGTCGGGCACCTATGCGGTTTCGGCCTATACCGGGATCAGCCGCCCGACCAAGGACCTCGACGTCTTCTGCAAGGCCGGGGACTACCCGAAGATTCTCGCCTTCTTTCAGGCGCGTGGCTACACGACCGACGTCGAGGACGAGCGCTGGATCGCCAAGGTCTGGTCGGGCAAGCACTTCTTCGACGTGATTTTCGCCATGTCGAACGGGACCGTGGCGGTCACCGACGACTGGTTCGGCCAGGACACCATCACCGTCTACGGCCACGAGGTGGCGATCACCCCTCCGACCGCGCTGCTGCTCTCGAAATTCTTCATCCAGGACCGCTATCGCTTCGACGGCGCCGACGTGGCCCACGTCATCCTCAAGCAGGCCGAGGCGATCGACTGGAGGAAACTCCTGTCGGCCATGGAGCCTTACTGGGAGGTGTTGCTGGCTCACCTCGTCAACTTCCGCTTCGCCTATCCGACCGAGCGCGACCTCGTGCCCCGCTGGCTGATGGAGGAGCTCATCGCCCGCCTCACGGCCCAGATCGATCTGCCGGCCGCCCGGGTGAAAGTCTGCCGCGGCCGTCTGTTCAGCGCGCGCGACTACGTCACCGCCATCACCGAGTGGGGCTACGGCGACGTCGTGGGCAAGGGACTGGAGGAGCGACATGACCCCATCGCCTGACCATGATCCGCAGACGCCCCAGCCGGGTCTTGCGCCCGGGCCCGGCGAGCGCCTTCGCGTCGCGGCCGTCGGCGACCTGCATGTGGGCGAGGCCCACGACCGGCCTCACCGCGACCTGTTCGGCAAGGTCCACCATGACGCCGACGTGCTGGTGCTCTGCGGCGACCTGACCAACTACGGCAAGACCCGCGAGGTGGAGATCCTGCTGGAGGACATCCACGGCTGCCGCATCCCCATCGTCGGCGTGCTGGGCAACCACGAGCACGAGTGCGGCCAGCCCGAGGAGGTCGCCCGACTGCTCTGCGAGGCGGGCGTCCGAATTCTCGACGGCCAGGCCTGCGAGATCGGCGGCGTCGGCTTCGCCGGCG
Source organism: Brevundimonas sp. (assembly GCF_024711105.1). Taxonomy (GTDB): domain Bacteria; phylum Pseudomonadota; class Alphaproteobacteria; order Caulobacterales; family Caulobacteraceae; genus Brevundimonas. The sequence goes on from NZ_JANJTL010000088.1 coordinate 3,231, forward strand.
GCAAGGGCTTCATCGGCGGCTTCGGCCGCTACATGCTCAGCCCCTTCGGGGAGGCTTCGATCAAGGCCTTCGTCCAGGAAGCGGTGGACGACGCCAACGCCATCGAGAACTCGATCCGGATGCTGCGCACCGAGCGTTCGGTCGTCGTCCTGCACTACGCACCGGTGGTCGAGACCGTGATGGGTGAGCCACCGGAAATCTTTCCCTTCCTCGGCTCCTCGCGGCTGGGCGAGACCATCGACCGCTATGAGAACGTCTCGCTCGTCGTGCACGGCCACGCCCACCGGGGCGGTCCCGAAGGCCGCACAGCGCGCGGCGTGCCGGTCTACAATGTGGCCCTGCCTGTGCTGAAGACGCTGGGCGACACGCCCTATCGGGTGTTCGAGGTCTAGGCGGCCAGTCCAAGCCCCTGGATCAGGGGCCTCAGCGCGCCCAGGCTCTGCGGGTCGGCGGCGATGGCCTGGCGGGTTTCGGGCGCCTTGAGCAGGCGCAGCGCCTCGGCCTTGGCCCGCTCGGCCGCCGGGCCGAGCGGACAGCCCTCGCCGGCCGCCAGCTTCAGCAGAACGCCCAGCTTCTGCACAGGAGGGGCCGGGGCGCGGGCCAGCTGCAGGGTGAACCTGGCGTCCGCCTCAACGACGCCGCCGACACGGCCGAGCGCTTCGCAGATTTCGGCCTCGTCCTTGTCGTTGAGCTCGCAGGCGCGGGTGCGGGCCTGAAGCTCGGCCAGGCTGGCCAGCCGCTGGGTCACCCCGACGCTGGGCTCGCGCAGGGAGCGTTCGAACTTCAGCGCCGTGACCGAGGCCGCCAGCCAGCGCGCGGCGCTGCGCTTGGCCGAGGCGCCGGTGACATTCTCGCACAGCCTCACCAGGGCCGCCGCCTCCATCAGGGGAGGCGCCTCGCGCCCGAGGTAGCTTTCCACGAAGTCGGCGCCGACCAAGGCCTTGGACCGCTCCGCGAACGCGAGTTGGGTCTCCTCCAGGGTCAGCAGCCGCCCGGCCGCGGCGGTCAGCGTCATGGCCAGCGCGCGCAGGATGTCGATCTCTCCCGCGGCGTCGTGCGGACGCAGCCGACGCGGCCCCATCAGCTCGCGCAGCACCCGCCGCGACAGGCTGGCGGCCAGCAGCTTGTACTGGCCCTGCGCCATGCGCGCTCCGAGCCGGCGCGCCGGTCCCTCCAGGGGCGGCATGACCTCGGCCAGGGTAGGGTCCGCCTTGGCGAGCGCATCGACCTCGGCCGGCGAGGCCATCCGGACCAGGGCCGCCAGTTGCCCGCCCAGGTCCAGCGACGGCCCGAGCACCTCGGCCAGACCCTCGCGCACCGACAGGATTTCCAGCGTCATCTGTTCGATGGCGACATGCACCAGGGCGGACGGGCCGGCCTCGCCCGGCGCCGTGTCCGCCAGGTCCATCAGGGTTTCCAGCTTGGCGCGCCAGCCGCGCACCGGCGCCAGCGCCTTGGCCACCGCCCCGCCCATGACGAAGGCCCGTTCGGGCGCATCGGCCAGACGGCGCGCGATGTCCCCGAGCGTCTGGCCGTTCAGGTCCGGAAAGCCGCCGCCGCGACCGAACTTGAGAACCCGGTCCGACGCCTGTTCGATCAATCGCTGATAGTGGCGGATGACCTCGTGGACGGGCTGGCCCGAGGCCTGGCTCTCCGGCACGGCCACCTTCTGCACCGCGTGCTGCAGCTCGACGCCGGAGGCCTCGAGCTTCTCGATCAGGTCCGGCCGGTGCAGCAGCTCGAACGGCGTCACCCGGTTGCGCGCCAGCCAGTCCTCGAGCACCCGCCCGATCAGTTCGCGCGCCAGCGGGGTGTAGAGGTCGGGCGGAGCGGCGCAGGCGTTCATCTGCCTGTCGTCGCGAACCTGCTTGGGCTTTGCGGCCTCTGGCGCCCCCTTGGTCAGCAAGGTGACGCTCATGAACTCCATCGTCTCGACGTCCAACGTCTCCTTGGTGACGCGGACGGATACGGCGCGTTTGTCAGAGAGCAGATCCTCGGCCAGCTGCATCGCCTGCTCGCGCGACTCCGTCGCCTGCTGGAGCGCCCAGCCGGACTGCGCGGTCCTGCGCGCGAACACTTCAAAATGTACTGGGCCGGCCATCCGGTCAGCCTAGCCGGCGCATATTAAGGTCGCGTTTCGCATCTCTTGCGTCCCTTCCCGCGTATTGGTTGTGGGACCTTCAAGGAGCTGGAATGAGACGAGCGGCCCTCATCGTCGGCCTGGCCGGCCTGACCGGCGCCTGCGCCACCGCCCAGCAGGGGGATGCCGGCTTTCTCACCGGCTACGGCGGTCTGACGCCGCGATCGGACACCCTGCGCGTCGCCATCCGCGAGCGCGCAGACCAGCCGGCGCTCGTCGGCGTGACCGCTGTCTTCATCGAGCCCGCCGCCCTCTACCCGCCCGGTCAGGTCGGACAGGGCCTGTCCCAGGAGGAGCGCGCCGCCGTCCTGGCCGAGGTCGACCGGCAGCTCTGCTACGAGCTTTCAGAGCGTTACGACATTCTCGCCGAGCCGCGCCCCGACGCGCCCCGCGTGCGGGCGGCGGTGACCCGTATCGAGGCGACGGGCCAGGCAGGATCCGTGGTCTCGGCCGCCGCCTCCTGGTTCATTCCCGGGCCGATCGGTGTGCGCCCCGGAGGGCTGGGCGCGCTCGCCGCCGAGGCGGAGATGCTGGACCAGGACCGGCAGATCGCCGCCATCTCCTGGGCGCGTCAGGCCACCGCCGTCGGCACCGACACGCCGTCCCTGTCTCGCGTCGGTGACGCCCTTCAGTTCGCCGAGCCCTTCGCCGACGACGCGGCCGCGATCATGACCGCCGAGGGCCGCGAGGCGCGCCCGATCCCCGATCCGGATCCCTGCGCCCGCTTCGGCCCGCGCACCCGGCCGGCAGGCTTCATCGCCCGCTTCGCCACCGGCCTCTATGTGCCGGAGCTGAGCACCGGCGGCGCCGAGGAGCCGGGGACCGAAGAGCGCTAGAACGCACTCTGGCCGGTGATCGCCCGGCCCAGGATCAGGGCGTGGACGTCGTGGGCGCCCTCGTAGGTGTTCACCGTCTCGAGGTTCATGGCGTGGCGCATCACGTGCATCTCGCCCGTGATCCCCGCGCCCCCATGCATGTCCCGCGCGATGCGGGCGATTTCCAACGCTTTGCCGCAGTTGTTGCGCTTCATCAGACTGATGGCCTCCGGCACCCAGGCGCCGGTGTCCAGCAGCCGGCCCAGCGCATAGGCGCCTTCCAGCCCCAGGAAGATCTCCGTCTGCATGTCGGCCAGCTTCTTCTGGACCAGCGGGCGGCTCGACAGCGGCCGGCCGAACAGCATCCGCTCGCCGACGTAGTCGCGCGTCGCGTGGAAGCAGAACTCCGCCGCGCCCATCGCGCCCCAGGCGATGCCGTAGCGCGCCTTGTTCAGGCAGGAGAACGGCCCGCGCAGGCCCTTCACGCCCGGCAGTAGGTTGGCTTCCGGCACGAAGACGTCGTTCAGGCCGATGTCGCCGGTGATCGAGGCCCGCAGGCTCAGCTTGTCGCCGATCTTGTCGGTGGTGAAGCCGTCCATGCCGCGCTCGACGATGAAGCCGCGGATGGTGTCGTCCAGCTTGGCCCAGACGATCGCCAGGTCGCTGATGGGGCTGTTGGTGATCCAGTACTTGGCGCCGTTCAGGCGATAGCCGCCCTCGACCGCGACGGCCTTGGTCTTCATCGAGGCCGGGTCCGAGCCGCCGTCGGCCTCCGTCAGGCCGAAGCAGCCGATCAGCTCGCCCCCCGCCATCTTCGGCAGGAAGCGCATCTTCTGCTCCTCCGAGCCGAAGGCGTAGATCGGATACATCGCAAGCGACGACTGCACCGACATGGCCGAACGGTAGCCGCTGTCGATCGCCTCGATCTC
>NZ_JANJTL010000067.1 GCF_024711105.1 Brevundimonas sp.
GGCCAACGCCGACCCGGACGACGCCAAACACTATCTGTCGATCGGCATGGCTGCGGTCGTGGAAAAGCCGATCAAGCCCGAGCGCCTGCGCGCCGCCATGAACACCGCGATGGCCGGCGACGCGGCCCAGGCAGAGCCGGCCGCCAAGGTCTCACGCGTCGCCTGATCACCAGGGCCGCGTGCGGTCCCGCCAGTAAATCCGCTCGCGCCCATAGCGATAATCGCGATTGTAGCCGCCGAAGCCGTAGCCGCAGGGGTCGTCCTCGGCCGACAGCTGGTGACCCAGCAGGGCTCCGGCCGCGGCGCCGATTGCGGCGCCCTCCTCCCGGTTTTCACGGCCCGCCACGGCAGCACCGATAGCGGCGCCGAGCGCCGCCCCGGACGCCATGGCGATCTCCCGGTTGCGGGCGTAGTCGCGCTCGCAGGCCGAGGCGTAGTCATTCATGGTGGAACAGCCCGTCGCGGCCAAGCCGCAGACAGCCACGGCCGCAAGGGTCATCGGAACGCGCATCCAGGTCTCTCCTCGTCGTGCCTCGCGAAAACGGCCAAGCCCTCGTGAGCGTTCCCGGCCGACCTTGCCCGCGCGGGCGCACCGCCGTATTGAGCAGGACGGCCCACGAATATTCATCGTGTGGTGAAATCACGAGGAAGCGATGCGGAAAATCTTCGCCGACGCCCGGTCCGCGCTCGCGGGCCTGACCTTCGACGGCATGACCGTCATGGCCGGCGGCTTCGGCCTGTGCGGCATCCCCGAGAACCTGATCGCGGCGCTGCGCGACAGCGGCGTCAAGGGGATCACGGTCATCTCGAACAACGCCGGCGTGGACGGCTTCGGCCTCGGCCAGCTGCTGGAGACCCGGCAGATCCGCAAGATGATCTCGTCCTACGTCGGCGAGAACAAGGAGTTCGAGCGCCAGTACCTGGCCGGCGAGCTGGAGCTGGAGTTCAATCCGCAGGGCACGCTGGCCGAGCGGATCCGGGCCGGCGGCGCGGGCATCCCGGCCTTCTTCACCGCCACCGGAGTCGGCACCCTGGTCGCCGAGGGCAAGGAGGTCCGCGAGTTCGACGGCCGCCAGTACGTCATGGAGACCGGCCTCGTCGCCGACCTGTCGATTGTGAAGGCCTGGAAGGCCGATGAAGAGGGCAACCTCGTCTTCCGCAAGACCGCGCGGAACTTCAATCCGATGATGGCCACGGCCGGCAAGGTCTGCGTCGCCGAGGTCGAGGAGATCGTTCCGTGCGGCGCGATCGACCCGGATCAGGTCCATACGCCCGGCATCTACATCGATCGGATCGTCAAGGGGACCTTCGAGAAGCGCATCGAACAGCGCACCGTCCGCCAGAGGGAGACCGCCTGATGGACGACCGCCATTTCGACCTGCTCAAGAAGATCAGCGACAAGCTCACCTGGGCCCTGATCTTCCTGTTCATCATCATGCTGAACACCTGCTCGCTCAGCGACGACATCGAGGACGCGATCCGCGACCGCGGAGACTCCGCACCCGCCGCGACCCCCGAAGCTCCCACCGAAGGCTGACCATGCCCCGCACCCGCGACCAACTCGCCGCCCGCGCCGCCCAGGAGCTGGAGGACGGCTTCTATGTGAACCTCGGCATCGGCATCCCGACGCTGGTGGCCAACCACATCCCCGAGGGCGTGGACATCACGCTCCAGTCCGAGAACGGGATGCTGGGCATGGGCCCCTTCCCCTACGAGGACCAGGTCGATCCCGACCTGATCAACGCCGGCAAGCAGACGATCACCGAGATCCCCGAGAGCTCCTATTTCAGCTCGGCCGACAGCTTCGCCATGATCCGCGGCGGCCACATCAACCTGTCGATCCTCGGCGCCATGGAAGTCGCCGAGAACGGCGACATCGCCAACTGGATGATCCCCGGCAAGCTGGTGAAGGGCATGGGCGGGGCCATGGACCTGGTCGCCGGCGTCAAGCGCGTCGTCGTGGTCATGGAGCACGCCAACAAGCACGGCCAGTCCAAGGTGCTGAAGCGCTGCACCCTGCCGCTGACCGGCACGGGCGTGGTCAGCCGGATCATCACCGACCTGGCGACCTTCGACGTCAAGCCGGACGGCTCGGGCCTGGAGCTGATCGAACTGGCCGAGGGCGTGACGCTGGACGAGGTCGCCGCCAGGACCGAGGCCGCCTACACGGTCGCGCCCGGCGTCGGCTGATCTTCGCCCGTGAGGCGTCCGGGGTGACGAAGCCGGAAGGCTTTGCTTAATGTCGTTCACCTGAGCCCTTCGCGGCTCTCGGGGAGACGCCATGACCGCAGACCGGCCGTTCCAAGCCGTCCCGCGTCCGGACGCCCAGCGCGTCGGCGAAATCCGCATGGCGCTCGACCCACGCAATGCAGCTGCCTTCCCCGCCTTCGGCGAGGAGGCGCGCGCCTCGCTCGCCGCCGCCTGTGCGGCGGTCGCGCGCGACGAGGGCGGCCAGGCCGCCGACGAGGCTGGCCGCCTGATCGAGGCCTTGCGAGCCACGGCCGGCGCCCTGGACCCGCGCGAACTGACCCCCCGCGCCGGCCTGATGGGTCTGTTCGACAGTCGCTCGGGGCGGCTCAAGCGCATGCGCGAGGCCTTCCGGGCGGCGGACGCGCGCATGTCCGAACTGACGTCCGATCTCGGAGTTCAGGCCCAGCGGCTGCGCGGACGGGTGACGGACCTCGACCCCGCGCTGGAGACTCTGCGCGCCCCGATCGTGGAGCTGGGAGCATGGATCGAAGCCGGCCGGGCGCGCCTGGCCGACACGGCTGACGAGGCGCCCGAGGGTGAAGCGGCGCCGCGGACCGTGCTCTCCGAAAGGCTGGAAACCCTGGCGGCCGGGCGTATGGCGGGGCTCGGGCACCTCCCGCTGGCTCGAGCCCTTCAGAACGCGGACGCCGTGGCCGCCGAGAGGCTGGACCAGGCCGTAACCGCCCTGGCCGCCTGGCGCGATGACTGGAAGAAGGCGCTCGGCCTCGACGCCAAGCGCCCCCGCCGGGTCCAGCCCGATCCGGCGGCGCTGGCGGGCTTCACGGCCCGGCTGAGCCAGGCCGCCGATCGCGCCCAGGCCATGCTGGCCGACGGGCGCGCGCGTCGAGCCCGGGCGCTGGCCAAGCTGGAGGAATTGCGGCGCGCACTGGGGGACTGATCACTTTCGGGGCGTCGGCGTTTTTTGAGAATAACCTCCGCAGCATAGCTGCTTGCGCCCCGCCCGTGCTTGGGGCCACGTCACCGTGGCTTGAGGGGGATCCGGTTTGGCAAAGTTCGAGTTTCACCAACCGATGCGCCATCTATGGTGGGAGTACAACTGGACCAGCATCCTGGACAGTTTCAACTACACACCAGTCAGCGTCACCACCGCTCAAATTATCGTCCAAGGCGTTCCTGGCGGGGCACCCTACGCGAACTGGCGGCTCACCATTACGCCGGTCTCGAGTTTCTCAGGCTCGATGTCCGCCATGACTATGCCCGAAGGCCTCGTCTCTACGATCGAACTGCGCGATCCTGCTGGCGTCTTGTTTCTGACGGTGCGTGAAGTCGGACTCAGCTTGAGCGATATCCGCATCTTTGGGATCACCTCGCGAGCCGACAGCTTCGTTGGCACGAGCGGCGACGACGCCTTTGCAGGCGGCCACGAGATTGATCACCTTCAAGGCTTCGACGGCGCCGACCGGCTTTGGGGTGACGACGGCGACGATCCGGTCGAAGGAGGGAACGGCGCCGACTACCTGGAAGGCGGCCTCGGCGACGACCGTCTGGAGGGCGGAGCCGGCAACGACGAAATCTGGGGCGGACGCTCGGGCACACCCTTCTACGGTGGAAACAATGTCCTGCTCGGGGGAGACGGCGACGACTTGCTGCGCGGCGGCAGCGGTAACGACATACTGGACGGCGGCTCTGGCCACGACACCGCGAGGTTTTCGGGTAGCGCCCGCGACTACGACATCATTACCCGCGGCGGTGAGACGCTCGTAAGCGGGGTTGACGGGAAGGACGTGCTAATCGACGTCGAGGTCATTGTGTTCGACGACGGAATTTTCGATCCCGGCATGATCGTCTGCTTCACCGGTTGGGACGAACAGGCCGGCGCCAAGGCTTCGATTGCCGACGTCCCGGTGGTCTTGCCAAGCGACCCCACGTCCGCCGGCAAGGATCACCCCGGCGCTCCCCTCGATCTCTGGCTGCTCTGAGGGACATCGGCCCGGGCCAACGCCGTCTCCTAGGGGATGGCACCGTCCACCCAGCTCACGACCTGGCGATTAAACTCCCCAGTCGCCGCGTCGAACGCGGCCACAATAGCTGACACGCGGTTCTCGCCGGCGGGCTGCTCAGCTCTGAAGATCCGTTCGGCAAGTATCGAACGGTCCGGCCCCATCAGGCGGGCCCGACCGGCGAGGACGACAGTCGGAGCAGCTTCCGGCCCGTTCACGTACCGGGCCTCAAAGCTCATCAGGTCGAGATCGAGGGTGACGTCGGCGCGCGGCACTTCGAGACGGTCGGCCAGGCGCACCCGGCCCGCCTGGCTAAGAAACGCCGCCTCCAGGGCGGCCTGGTAGAGATCGTCGGCCGGGCTTATCCAGCGCGCGCCGGCCAGGTAGGCCACCTCTCCGCCCAAACTCGTCAGGATGCGGTCATCCTCGGCCCCCGACGGGAACTCGATGGGCGCCAGGACGACAGCGGCTCGGTTCTGCCCACCCCCCGACGCCGGCGGATCCATTGCGCCGAAGCGATAGAGCTGGACCGGGTCGGGCGAGCTCAGCAGGGCGCAGGCCGAGGCGAGCACGCCGACCAGCGTGACGGCGAGGGCGCGGCGGATCATTGCTCGATCTCCAGTTCCTGCGACGGCGGCCGCGAGATGAAATCGCGCGGA
>NZ_JANJTL010000101.1 GCF_024711105.1 Brevundimonas sp.
CATGACCCGGGTCGACGACGAAACTCTCCATCGCCGCGTCGACGGCGAGCTTCCCCTGGCCCAGGCGCAGGCGATCGACGCCGCCGCCGCGACCGACGCTGACCTTGCGGCGCGGCTCGCGACGCTGCGCGCTGCGCGTCTGACGGCGGCCACGGCGTTCCCGGCCCGGTCCGACCCTCGCGACGAGGTCTTGGCGGCCCTGATCGCGGCGGCTCCGAGCGTGGCGCGACGACCGACGTCCCGGCGCGCTCTCGAGTGGAGCCTCGCGGCCACGAGGCGTGTCTTCAGGCCGAGGCTGGTCTTGTCCACGCTGGCCGTCGGGGGCGCGGCCTTCGCCGCCGGCCTGCTGGCGGCTCCACTGCTGGTCCGCTCGCCCGCCCTGGTTTCGCAGTCGGGAGAAGTGTCAGACCCGCAGCTCGTCCGCGTGCTCGACAATCGCCTAGCTTCGGAAGGTCCTGATTCGGAGGGCCGTTCCATCGGGCTCACCTACCGGGACACCGACGGACGCTGGTGCCGGACCTTCGCCGCAGCGCAGGATGGGATCGGCGGCGTCGCCTGCCGCGAGGACAGCGGCTGGACCCTTAGGGCGCTCGGACCGCTCGCCGTGCAGAGCGGAGAGCTGCAGACGGCGTCTTCGGCAATCCCTCTGGAGGTCCTAGCAGTTGTAGACGATCAGATAGACGGCGAGGCCCTCGACGGAGCTGCTGAGGCTCGCGCCAGAGATGCGGGTTGGCGCCAAGGAACGATCGGATCGCGCGTGGGTTGAAGCTGAAGTGCGGAGAGGCGGGTTCCGCCAGGAACGAGTTCGGCGTCGACAGCCTGCACGGCACTCGACCTTCCGTGACCCGCTACGGGTTCGACCTCGTCTATACCCTACCGTCGCCAGACAGCCCGTCGGTGGAGGCGGGCGCGTGTGCATTCTTCAGCCAGGACCACCATCTGGTACCTTATCTTCGAGTTGCGCCACAGTCAGCATCCCTTGAACCGTGTCGACCGGGCGCCAGTGGCATTGAGGGTATCGGCAGGCCAAACCGAAGGTGTCCCGAGGCGACGACCACTCACAACCAAGGTGAGGAGGACGTCAGTCCATGGACGCACCACGCCCCTCAGCTCAAGCTAACAGCCCTGAGCCGTAGCGCATTGCCGACCACCGACACCGAGGAAAGCGCCATGGCCGCGGCGGCGACAGCTGGCGACAACAGCCAGCCGGTGAGGGGGAACAGCACCCCGGCCGCCAAGGGGATCCCTGCCGTGTTGTAGGCGAAGGCCAGCACCAGGTTCTGGCGAATGTTGTTCATGACCGCCTGGCTGAGGCGCCGGGCTCGCACGATGCCGGTGAGGTCGCCCCTCAGGAGGGTGACCCCTGCGCTTTCGATCGCGACATCGGTGCCGGTGCCCATGGCGACCCCGACGTCGGCCGCGGCGAGCGCCGGCGCGTCGTTGACGCCGTCTCCGGCCATCGCCACGACGCGGCCCTGGCTGCGCAGCGCCTCGATGACAGCCTGCTTCTCGCCTGGCAGAACGTCGGCCTGAACCTCCGTGATGCCGAGGCTTCGCGCGATCGCCTCGGCGGTGGTCCGGTTGTCGCCCGTGAGCATGATGACCCGGACGCCTTGGCGGCGAAGGGCTTCGATCGCCGCCGGGGTGGTCTCCTTCACGCGGTCGGCCACCGCCACCACGCCGCCCGGTTGTCCGTCGATGGAGACGAGCACTGAAGTGGCCCCCTCCTGCCGGTAGGTGTCGGCGCGGCGGGCGAGTTCAGCGACGTCAACGCCGCGGCTGGCGAGCCACGCCGCGTTTCCGACCGCCACGCTGCGGCCGTCGACCACCCCGACCACGCCCTTGCCCGTCGGCGCGTCGAAGTCGCTTGCCGCGGGGATCTCGAGGCCGCGCTGCTGCGCGGCGGTAACGACGGCAAGGCCGATCGGATGCTGGCTCGCCATTTCGACGGAGGCGACGAGAGTAAGCAGTGCGTCTTCGGAGATGTCGGCGACGGGGGCGATGGCGGTGACCACGGGGCGGCCTTCGGTCAACGTGCCCGTCTTGTCCACGACGAGGGTGTCGACCTTCTCAAGACGTTCGAGGGCCTCGGCGTTCTTGACCAGGACACCCGAGCGCGCGCCTCGGCCGACGCCGACCATGATCGACATCGGTGTCGCAAGCCCGAGCGCGCAGGGACAGGCGATGATCAGCACCGAAACGGCGGCGATGAGCCCGAAGCTCATCTGCGGCTCCGGGCCGAAGAGGGACCAGACGATGAACGCCAGGACCGCGACAACGATTACGGCCGGGACGAACCAAGCGGACACCTGATCAGCCAGGCGCTGGATCGGCGCTCGGCTCCGCTGCGCCTCGGCCACCATCTGGACGATGCGCGACAGCATGGTATCCGCGCCGACCTTGGCGGCCTCGATCACGACTGTGCCGGTCTGGTTCAGCGTGCCGGCGATCACGGCGTCTCCCAGATCTTTGGACACGGGCATGGCTTCCCCCGTGACCATTGCCTCGTCGAAAGTGGATCGGCCATCGATCACCTTTCCATCGACCGGCGCGGCCTCGCCGGGGCGCACCCGGAGCCGATCGCCCACCTTGACGAGGTCGAGGCTGATCTCCTCGTCGGTCCCGTCCGGCTTCATCCGATGGGCGACTTTGGGAGCCAGGTTAAGCAGCTCCCGGATCGCTCCGCTGGTGTGTTCGCGCGCTCTGAGTTCGAGCAGTTGCCCAAGCAGGACGAGCACCACGATGACGGCGGCGGCCTCGAAGTAGACCGGAACGGAGCCGTGGTGATCGCGGAACGCGGCCGGAAAGACTCCTGGCGCGATCGTGGCGACCACGCTGTAGACCCAGGCGACGCCGGTTCCCATGGCGATAAGGGTGAACATGTTGAGGTTGCGGCTGCGCAGCGAGGCCCAGCCTCGCTCGAAGAAGGGCCAGCCCGCCCACACCACGACAGGCGTCGCGAGAGCCAACTGCGTCCAGTTGCTCGCCTGGCGGCTCAGGCCAAAGTCAGTCCCGAGGACGTGACCACCCATCTCCAGGACGAAGACCGGAAGTGTCAGGACGAGGCCGACCCAGAAGCGTCGGCGGAAATCCGCCAGTTCGGGGTTGGGCGGCGTTTCCGCGGTCATCACGTCGGGCTCAAGCGCCATGCCGCAGATAGGACAGGATCCGGGGCCGACCTGCCGGATTTCAGGGTGCATCGGACAGGTGTAGATCGTCCCCTCGGGAACAGGCGCGCTGTCCTCGGCCGCCTTCGGGTCGAGATATTTGCCGGGATCAGCGACGAACTTCTCGCGGCAGCGGCTCGAGCAGAAATAGTAGGGATGCCCCGCATGCTCGGCCCGGTGGTTCGCCGTGTGAGGGTCGACCGTCATGCCGCACACCGGATCGATCGCGGCGTGGGCAGGCGTGTCGTCCTTGGTCGCGGCACAGCAAGCGGCTCCCTGAGAGCCCTGGTGCCCCTTCGTCTGGTGATGATGCGACATTGACCTGGACCTCATGGTTGCGCCTGTCGCCATGAGATGTGAAGTCTGACATCATGTGAGGGTCAAGGAGCGATTTCGATGAATATCGGGCAGGCCGCCGCGGCCGCCGGCGTCTCCCAGCGGATGATCCGGCACTATGAGGCGATCGGGCTCATCCCCAAGGCCGCGCGGCGAGACAGCGGTTACCGGGACTACGACACCCGGGACGTCCATACGCTGCGCTTCATCGCCCGGGCGCGGGACCTGGGGTTTCCCATCGAGGAGATCGGCTCGCTTCTGGCGCTCTGGCAGGATCGATCGCGCGCCAGCGGTGAAGTGAAGAGCCTCGCGCTTCAGCGGGTGGCCGAACTCAAGCGCAAGGAGCGCGCCCTGCGTGAAATGCGACGGACGCTCGAGGACCTCGCCCATTCCTGTCACGGCGATGCGCGATCCGACTGTCCGATCCTGGCGGAACTGGCGAAGTCCTGATCAGGGTCGCTCGGCCCCGCTTGACCTTGCCATCGTGTCAGGGTGCAAGGTCGGTCCGACTTGGACCTGTCCCCGTACCTGCAGGGTCCAGCCATCAAGAGAGCATTTTAGCCGTGACGAACATCAACCGGCGTCATGTCCTGCGCGGAGCGGTCGGAGGCGCAGGCCTCGCTGCCCTGTCGGGCCTGCTTCCCGCCTGGGCGCAGTCCGGGACCGGAGGCCTCACCCCGACGCTGTCGGGTGAGGACATCCGCCTGCGCGTCGGGCACAGCATGTTCCGTGTCGGCGGTCGCGAGGGGCATGCGATCACGATCAATGACGTCCTGCCGGCTCCGCTGATCCGCCTTCGCGAAGGTCAGCGAGTGCGACTGCACGTCGAAAATCGCCTGCACGAAGACACCTCCATCCACTGGCACGGGCTGATCCTGCCGTTTCACATGGACGGCGTGCCCGGCGTCAGCTTTCCCGGCATCGCGCCTGGCGAGACCTTCACCTACGAGTTTCCGGTCCTTCAGAACGGGACCTACTGGTACCACTCGCATTCAGGGCTCCAGGAACAGCTCGGCCACTACGGTCCGCTCGTCATCGACCCGGTAGGCCGCGATCCGGTCGAGTATGATCGGGAGCATGTGATCGTCCTGTCGGACTGGACCTTCCTGCATCCCCACCAGGTGATCGGAAAGCTCAAGCAGGAGGGCGGGTACTTCAATCGGCAGCGGCTGGCCATGCTGGGCGATCCAGCTGAGAACGCCATGTCCGCCGAAGACCGCCGCATGTGGGCCGCCATGCGCATGGATCCCACCGACATCGCGGACGTGACCGGCTCGACCTACACCTACCTGATCAACGGGCACGGTCCCGACGACAACTGGACGGCGCTGTTCCAGCCGGGCGAGCGGGTCCGGCTGAGGATCATCAACGCCTCGGCGATGAGCATCTTCAACATCCGCATTCCCGGGCTGCCGGTGACGGTGGTGCAGGCGGACGGCCAGAACGTCCGGCCGGTCGAGGTTGACGAGTTCCAGATCTCGGTGGCCGAGACCTATGACGTGATCGTCAGCCCACCTGACGACAGCGCCTACACCTTTGTGGCTGAAAGCATCGACCGCTCAGGGATGGCGCGCGCAACGCTGGCGCCCCGCTTGGGGATGAGCGCGAATGTTCCGCCATTGCGCCCAAGGCCCCTGCTGTCCATGCGGGACATGGGCGTGGGCGGCACGGACCACGCCGCCATGGGTCACGGCGCTGCGGCTGCCGACGCGACCTGCCCGCCTGAGCACGCGGCCATGGGCCACTGCACGCCCGCAGTTGCTGGCCCTGGGGTTAGGGCCGCGGCGCCAATGAGCCACGATATGCGGGACCCCTCGCTCGTCCCGCCATCGGTGACGGTCGGCGTCGGCGTGGACATGATTGCGCCCATGCCGGTCGATCGGACCGGCGACCGTCCCCTCGGACTGGAGGACGAGCCACACCGGGTCCTGACCTACCACGACCTCGCGCCCTTGACGCCCTTCCCCGATCAGCGCGCGCCGAGCCGCAGCGTGGACATCCACCTCACCGGCAACATGGAGCGGTTCATGTGGTCGCTGGACGGACGAACCCTGAACGAGGGGACCGAGCCGATCCGCTTCGCCCGCAACGAGCGGGTACGGGTGAACCTCATCAACAACTCCATGATGAACCACCCCATCCACCTGCACGGGCACTTCTTCGAGGTGGTCACCGGTCAGGCGCACGGAAACCCGATCAAGCACACCGTCAACGTGATGCCGGGCGGGACGGCCAGCTTCCACCTCACGGCGGACGCACCGGGCGATTGGGCCTTTCACTGTCACCTGCTCTACCACATGCACGCCGGCATGATGAACGTCGTGACGGTGCGGCCGCTCGATGACGCGGGGGCCTGACAGTGCGCGTCCTGTTGGCCTTCTTCCTCCTGACCGCGACGCCCGCGGCCGCGCAGCATGCCGGGCACGCCACGCCGCCGTCAGAGCCGGCCGCGGCCGCAGAGACTTGCGCCCCGGAGCACGCGGCCATGGGCCATTGCACACCGGAGCCTCAGACACAGGCCGCCGACCCCAACTGCCCGCCCGAACATGCGGCCATGGGGCATTGCACACCTTCGCCGGCCGCTTCGCAGGAAGCGGAAGTGCAGGACCCGAACTGTCCTGCGGAGCACGCGGCCATGGGGCACTGCACCCCGATGCCGCGCCCGCAGCCTGTCGACCCCAACTGCCCTCCCGAACACGCCGCCATGGGGCACTGCACACCAGCAGCCCCGCGGGAGGGGGAAGGCAACGGGACCTTGGTCGTGCCGCCTGTCGCGCCACCGCCGGCCGAAGCGTTCAGCGGGCCCATGCACGCCGCGGACGCCATCTTCGGCGCCCGCGCGATGGAACGCGCGAGAACCATTCTCATTCAAGAGCACGGCGGGATGCGGACCGGACGCATCCTGTTTGACCGGTTGGAGTGGTCATTGGGCGAGGGGGGCGAGGCCTTCGCGTGGGATGCGGACGCCTGGTACGGCAGCGACTATCATCGCGTCTGGTTCAAGACCGAAGGAGAAGCCGAGTTTGGGCACGGGGTTGAAGCCGCCGAAGTCCAGTTGCTCTACAGCCGGCCGGTGACGCCCTTCTTCGATCTTCAGGCCGGGCTTCGGTACGACATCGAGCCGGACGGCGGACCGGTGTACGCGGTGCTCGGGGTGCAGGGGCTCGCCCCGTACTGGTTCGAGGTCGATGCTGCCGCCTTTCTGTCCGATGACGGCGACCTCACCGCGCGGTTTGAAGCGGAATACGACAAGCGCATCACGAACGAGCTGATCCTACAGCCCCATGCCGAGGTGGAAATCGCGGCAGGCGACATTCCGGAGCGTGAGATCGGCGGGGGGCTGTCAGCGATCGAGATCGGCCTTCGCCTGCGCTACCAGTTCATTCCCGAGTTCGCTCCCTACGTCGGCGTCAGCTATGAGCGGAGTTTCGGGGGGACCGCCGACTTCGCGCGAGCGCGTGGCGAAGAGACGGAAGCCCTCAGAGCCCTCATCGGTATTCGAACCTGGTTCTAGGAGATCCACATGCGCCTCGGTCTAGCCCTCATCATCGCTGCAGGCCTGGCGGCCACAGCCTTCCCGGCGACGGCGCGTCACCCGGAGCACGTGCATGAAGAACCGCAGAACGCCTTCGGGCTTCCGGCGGAGCTGGAGGAGCCGGCGCGGGTCGTGGACAGCTTCCATGCCGCCCTGGCGCGCGGCGACACGGAGGGCGCGCTTGCGTTCCTGGCCGAGCACGCGCTCATCTACGAGGCCGGAGGCGTGGAGCGCGACCGGGCGGAATACGCCGCGCATCACCTGGGCGCCGATGCTGCTTTCGCGCAGGCCGTGCCAAGCCAGGTGACGCGGCGAGCCGGCGCAGTGCGCGGAGACACCGCATGGCTGGCCAGCGAAGGACGTGTCACCGGTACGTTCAACGACCGGGCGCTTGACCGGATCACCACCGAAACCATCGTCCTGGAGCGCGACCGCGGGGCTTGGCGCATCGCCCACATCCACTGGTCTTCAGCCGCCGCGCCGAGCGGCTCCTAGTCTATCGAGTACGGAGTATGTCCATGTTCAACCGCCTCGTTCCCATCGCCGCCATCGTGACGCTCGCCACCGTGAGCGCAGCTCAGGCGCACACTCAGCTCGTCTCGGCCAACCCGGCCCCGAACAGCACGGTGGCCACGGCCCCGGGCGTGTACGTCCTCACCTTCAACGAGCGTGTCCTTCCTCGCTTCGTGACCCTCGAAGTCACCGGGCCGGGCGGCGCGGCCCTGCACGTCGCGGACATCACCGTGGATCCGCAGAACCCGGCGCGGATCAGCGCGCCCGTGCATGGCGGCGGACAGCCGGGCGTCTATCGCGTGGCTTGGACTGCGGCCGGCTCCGATATGCACCGCATGAGCGGCAGCTACACCTTCACCGTTCGTCCGTGACGGACGGCGGGCTGATCGCGGCTCGCTTCGTCCACTACGTCGCGCTCGCGCTCGCCTTCGGCGCGCTGGCGTACGGCCATTATGGCCGCCGCGAGATCCTCCCGGGCGTGGCGCGCGCCATGTCTCGGCTGGCGGTGTTCGGCAGCGTCGGCGTCCTGTTCGGCGCGCACGCCGTGCTGGCGGCTACCGTCGCGGGGCTCGGAGGCGGGCCCGAGAGCCTCGCCGACCATGAGCTGTGGGCTGTGGTCCTGGTCGAGACAGACTTTGGTCGTGTCTGGATAGCGCGGCTGCTGCTCGCGTTGGTGCTGTTACTTGTTTCTGTGGCCCTGGCACGGAGGGAGAGCCGGCCACTACGGATCGCCGGGTCAATCGTCGCGGCGCTTCTCGTAGCGAGCGTGGCGTTGACCGGACACGCCGCGTCGCTAGAGGGGAATGCCGGCCTGCTGCATCGCGCCGCTGATGCAGCTCACATCCTCGCCGCCATGACCTGGCTCGGAGCCTTGCCGGCGCTCCTGCTGCTGCTCCGGGCGGCCTCGACCGACGGCGCTGCGGCCAATGAGGCGGCTCTGCGACTGCATCAGTTCCACACCATTGGCCTGGCGGCTGTCCTGGTGCTGGTCGCTTCAGGCGTCGTGAACACCTGGTTCCTGGTCGGAAGTCTCGCTGGCTTGATCGGAACGCCCTACGGACAAGTGCTGCTGCTCAAGCTGGCGCTGTTCGCGCTCATGTTGGTGCTGGCCGCGAGGAACCGCTTCGGGGCAACGCCCCGGCTGCGGCGCTCCCTCAGCGATGAAGTTCATCGACGCTCCGCGGTCAGATTGCTGCAGGCGCGCGTCAACGGTGAAATAGTACTCGGGGTGTCGGTGTTGGGCGCTGTGGCGATGCTTGGGGCGATGGCTCCCGACAGCGTTTAGACGGCTGGTTGGTGTTTATGTGCACGGGACCTAGGAGCTCGCCTCAGCTAGACGCATCATCCTCACGGTTGACCTGCTGTTGAGCCCGGCTGCGTCGGCTCAAGGAGCCACAGCTTCTGCCGTTTCGCGTTTGTGAGCGCGCGCTATGTGATTGAATTTGCCGAACGTCGCCTCGGCCCCGTTTGTGCTCTAAGCCATTGTTTCTATTGCCGAGGGCTCAGATCAAAAGTCAGATGCTCTAACCGACTGAGCTAAGGGCGCGCCGCTACAAAACAAGGAGGTGGCACGCAACCCGTCAGGGACTTTGTGATTGTTTTGTAGCGAGGGGTTTCTGTTTCATTCGCTCGAGGAGGTCAAGGGCCACCTCCGACGATGAGACGTACTTACGCATGAGGGCGGTCACGGCGCTTTCTGACCAGCCCATGACCAAGGCGATGTCCCGATCATCCAGGCCGGCGATCCGGAACTTGGTTGCGGCGGTTCCGCGGAGGTCGTGGAAGCGGAGTCCCTCGATACCGGCCGCAGTCTTGGCCTTGCCGAAGACGGTTTTCAGTCCCTCCGATGTCCACGACCGGCCCCAGCGTGTTGGTGAGCACCGTCACAGCCACTTTGGGGCATTGCGCGATGATGGCCTGGGCCTCGGCTGTCAGCGGCACCACGACCTGCTTACGCCGCTTGTTCGTGGTCATGACGATCGCGTCGTCTTGGATCGCGTTCCAGCTCAGGCTGATGAGGTCGCCTTGGCGCAGGCCAGTGGCGGCCGCCAGGCGGACCACACGCTGAAGCGGCGATGAGGCGTGAGCGCAGAACCGGTCAATCGTCGTCCGTCCAGATGAGATCGTTGCGGTCCGCCTCGTGAAGGCGAGATACGTCATCCGTCGGGCGAGCGGAGGTGAGGCCGCGCGAGCGGGCCCAGGAGAAGAGCCGGCCCACTGTGGTTATCCTGCTCCCCGCCCCGGCGGACAAATCCGTTATCAACCGAGTGCCGCTCGGCTTCGCAGAGATGGCCAGCGGCTCGGCGGCCGGTCAGACCGCCGAGCCCTCGGCCCTAGACGGCCCCGCGAGGCTTCTCGCCGGTCACGCGGCACAGGAACCAGACCAGGGCCTGGGGCCGCGGCGTCTGGAGCGCCAGAAGGTACTCCTCGGCCAGCTTCAGGAAGTAGAGCGAGCCCGGGTCAGCCCGGGACATGTCCTCAGGCTCAACGTGCATCTCGCAGCGGGCGGCCAGGTGCTCGGCCAGCCACCACACCAGGCGGGCTTCCGGTTGCAGCCAGAGCTCGGGCTCCTTGGCCCAGACAGTGCCTTCCAGCTTCTTGAAGGCGTCAAAGTCGATCATTCGTACTAACTCCAAAGTTTCAAACCCGCGTGTCTCGCGGCCTTGAGGTTATGGAGCATCCGGACCTGGGTATTCGGTCGGTCGGGACCAAGGAGTACACCCTTTTCCGCACGCTAAATCAGGCCACTTAGGCGGACTGTCTCAAAATCCTTCGGGGGCGACTTGGGATTTTGGGATGCTATCATAGTGCGCTGAGGTCAGGCTCCCGTTGGCCCCGACCCGCCCATGAACTGAAGACGGATCGGGGGCGAACTCTTGGAGTCAAACGTCAGGCGGCGCTCGTATGCACGGTCATGGCGGCAAGGTACTCCTCGAGATCGGCGCGGCGGTAGAGCACCCGCCGGCCGGCCTTCACGTACTTGGGGCCTGTGCCGTTGAAGCGGTGGCGGGCAAGCCAGCGGCGACGCAGGCCGAACTCGCGTTCGACCTGCTCGCCGGTCAGGTAGGTTTGGATAGTCATCTGGGTCCCTGAGGTTCGTGGGACAGCCTCGTTAGCCAGTGCGGACGCTCTGTTGGGAACTAACATCGGATACCCACTGGACAACGTCAGCGTTGAACCGCCAGCGAACGCCCGATGACGCTCGCCACCACCTCGGCAGCAGCATGGACGCTGGTGGCGGCCAGGTGCGCATAGCGCCTAGTCGTGCGCAGTTCACGATGTCCGAGAAGCGCGCCGATCACCTCAAGGGATGCGCCGGCCGCAAGGCTTTGCGATGCGAAGGTGTGGCGAAGGTCATGGACACGTACGTCGTCCAGGCCTGCGGCCTTCCTGATGTCGCGCCAGACCTTGGCGGCGCCCGAGTAGTGCCCGCCCCCATGGTCTGAAAGAAAGACCCACTCGCAGCCCTCGATCCTGTGAACCCCCTCGAGAACTTCCAGGGCTGGCTCGGTCAGAAAGACGTTACGCTGGACCCCCTTGATCTGGCCAAGGCGGAGGAACCGGAGGTCGAAGTCGACTTGCGCCCACCTCAGTCCGGCGATTTCCCGGTGACGACACCCTGTGAGCGCCCAGAGGCGGATGATCGCCAGCGCACGGGGGTCGGCCGGAGATGTCGAAATCACTTTTCCAAGGTTTTCTAGTTCCGACGCCGACAGGAAGCGCTCGCAGGACCGGTCAGGGGTGGTGAGCACACCCTTGCGGGGGTTCTGGGAAAGGTAGCTCTGCTCGACCGCGTAGGTCAGAAGCGAGCCGACGGTGCGAAGTGTCCGCGTCGCCGCGCCTTCTCCCCCAGACACCTTGCTCACGAACCGGCCACGCCGCGTGGTCTTGGCGGTGCGACCGGCCGCGATGCTATCGCGCAGCCGCTCGATGTCGCCCTTCTTCAAGTCGCGAACCTTGAGCTTCCCCAGGACCGGCCGCACGTGGTTCTCAAGGCGGCCCCGGTCGCAGTTCACGTCGTAGGCCTTGCGGAGGTTCCCGCGGCGACCACGAAGGCCTGGTCCGGCCAGCCATTCGTCAATCAGCTCCCCAACCGTGATCGCCTCGCGGCGCTCCGCTTTCTCAGCGCCGGGATCTTTGCCAAGGTGTGCATGCGCGAGGTGCTCACGCGCCAGCTTGCGGGCTTCGTCGGGGCTGTCGGCGTTGTAGGGGCTCTTGGCGTCGAACGAGGGCGGGAAGAAGGTGGAATCGCAGTGGCCGCCGGTGGCGCCGAAGGCGTAGCCGGCGGTGACGATGCGCGGGCCGCGGATCTTGCCTTCGTCCACGGCCTGGCGCAGGCCGATGTCGTTCCAGGCGTCGGCGCCGACGTTGCGCACGGTGGTGAAGCCGGCGTCCAGGGTTTCGCCGGCGTGCTTCACGCTCAGCATCGACCAGAAGCGGTCGGTGTACTGCAGGTGGGTGTAGCCGCCGTAGGCCGGGTCGGAATCGAGGTGGGTGTGCATGTCGATCAGGCCGGGCAGCAGGCTCATGCCGGCCAGGTCGACGACGCGTTCGCCGGGCGCGGGTTCGCCGCCGCTGGCGACGGCGGTGATGCGGCCGTTTTCGACGCGGATGCCGGGGTTCTCGATCCACTTTCCGCTGCGCACGTCGAGCAGGCGCGCGGCGCGGATGAACACGGTGCCGTCGCCCGCCGCCGGCGTCACGGCCGCCTGCGGCGCGGAAGCCGCGAACGCGGCGGCAAGGGAAACAGCCAGCAGGGCCGGGGCCAGCGAACGCAGGGTCATGGCGACTCTCTCGGTGAAGTTCCCCCGAGTGTACTTATTCCTCGCCGGTTTGGAGTCG
>NZ_JANJTL010000148.1 GCF_024711105.1 Brevundimonas sp.
AGGTTCGCGTCTTCGAGTTCCGCCATGACGGCGACGGCCCGGGCCTGGACGCCGACGGCGACGGCCGCCTGACCTTCGAGGAACTGTCCGCCCCGATCCGCCGCCACTTCGACGAAATGGACGCCAACGACGACGGCTTCATCGACGACAGCGAACGCGGCCCCGGCCTGCGCCGACGGTCGGCGGAGTAGTGGTGTCATCCCGGCCAAGGCGCGCAGCGCCTAAGAGCCGGGACCTAAACGCAGGCTGAGCCGTCGAGCCTGGGCCCCGGATCGCGGCGAGCCGCGTCCGGGGTGACGGCTAGAGGCGCGCCTTCACCTCGGCGACCACGGCGTCGGCGGTGATGCCGAAGGCTTCGTAGAGCTTCTCGTAGGGCGCCGAGGCGCCGAAGGAACTCATGCCGACGAAGGCGCCGTCCTCGCCGATGAAGCGCTCCCAGCCCTGGCGGACGGCGGCCTCGATGGCGACTCGCGCTGTGCCGCGGCCGATGACGGCGGCCTGGTAATCGCGCGGCTGGCGCTCGAAGAGCTCGACGCAGGGGACGGACACGACGCGGGTCGGAACGCCGTCGGCCTGGAGCCGGTCACGGGCCTCGAGCGCGATGGCGACCTCGGTGCCGCTGGCGAAGAGCGTCGCCTGGGCGGGGCCATCGGCGTCGCGCAGGACATAGGCGCCGCGCGCCGACAGGTTCTCCGACGCCGCCTCGGTGCGGACCGCCGGCGTCTTCTGGCGCGACAGGGCCAGCACCGAGGGCGACTTCTGCTCAGCCACGGCGATGCGCCAGCATTCGAAGGTCTCGACCACATCCGCCGGGCGGAAGACCAGCAGGTTCGGGATGGCGCGCAGACTGGCGAGATGCTCGACCGGCTGGTGCGTCGGGCCGTCCTCGCCCAGGCCGATGGAATCGTGGGTCAGGACGTGGATGATCCGGATCCCCATCAGGGCCGCCAGCCGGATCGAGGGGCGGCTGTAGTCCGAGAAGACCAGGAAGGTGCCGGCATAGGGGATGACGCCACCATGCAGCGCCATGCCGTTCATGGCCGCGGCCATGCCGTGCTCGCGCACGCCCCAGTTCACGTAGCGGCCCGAATAGTCGGGCGCGTCGAACGTCTCGGTCCCCTTGACCAGGGTGTTGTTCGAGCCGGTCAGGTCGGCCGAGCCGCCGATCATGTCGGGGATGGCCGGGAACAGGGCGTCCAGCGCCTGGCCTGAGGACACGCGCGTGGCCTGCGCCGGCGCGAGATGGGGCAGGTCGGTCAGCCGCTCGTCCAGTGCGGCGAAGGCGGCTTCCGGCAGGCGGCCCGAAACGGCGCGCTCGAACTCGGGCTTGTGCGGGCTGTCGTTCAGGCGGGCGTCCCAGGCGCGGCGCAGCTTGCGGCCCCGGCGCCCCGCTGAGGCCCAGGCGCGCGCCACATCGTCGGGCAGCTCGAACGGATCGTGGCTCCAGTCCAGGCCCAGCCGGGTGGCCGCCACCTCGGCGGCGCCCAGGGCTGCGCCGTGCGTCTTGTGGCTGCCGGCCATGTTGGCCGAACCCCGGCCGATCTGGGTGCGGCAGGCGATCAGGCTCGGCCGGTCCTGGCGCGTCGCCCAGGCCATGGCGCGACGAATCTGGCCGTGGTCGTGACCGTCGATGGCCTTCACCGCCCAGCCCGCGGCCTTGAAGCGCGCCAGCTGGTCGTTGCGGTCCGACAGGTCGACCGCCCCGTCGATGGTGATCTGGTTGTCGTCCCACAGCACCGTCAGCCGATCGAGCTTGAGCCGTCCGGCGATGGAGATGGCCTCCTGGCTGATTCCCTCCATCAGGCAGCCGTCGCCGGCGATCACCCAGGTGCGGTGGTCGACCAGCTCGGAGCCGAAGCGCGCGGCCATGTGCCGCTCGGCCATGGCCATGCCGACGGCGTTGGCCAGGCCCTGGCCCAGCGGACCGGTGGTCGTCTCGGCGCCCGGGATGTGGCCGTACTCGGGGTGGCCGGCGGCCGGCGAACCCCACTGGCGGAAGGTCGACAGGACCTCCTTGGTCACCGCCTTGTAGCCGGTCAGATGCAGCAGGGCGTAGAGCAGCATCGAGCCGTGACCGGCCGACAGGACGAAGCGGTCGCGGTCCGCCCAGTCAGGCTTTTGCGGGTCGTACTTCAGAAACCGCGTGAACAGGACGGTGGCCACGTCCGCCATTCCCATGGGCATTCCGGGGTGGCCGGAGTTGGCCTTTTCGACCGCGTCCATGGCCAGCACGCGGATCGCGTCCGCCATGCGAACGGGCGAAACCTTGGGGGAAATGGGGGCGTCGGCCATGCGGCGTGTCCGGCTGAGGAGGAGTTTCGGGGGCGGGGGCGCTTTACCCCGGACGCCCCTTGGGTTCTATACGGATTCGAGAAGTTCGGGCGGAGGGCCTGAAATGTCAGAGGTGTTGAACGCGGCGGCGGCGCGGCTCGAGCGGGCCATATCGGCGCTCGAGGTCAAGACGCGCGAGCTGAAGGCCCAGCCCCGTGTCGGCGACGACGACCTGTTCGCCCCGCGCTCCGCCGACGACACAGAGTTGCGGGCCGCGGCCATGCAGGCGTCCGAGGCGCTGGACCGCGCAGCCGAGGAACTTCGGACCCTCATCGGATCGGAGGCCTGAGCGCCATGGCCACCGTCACGGTCGAGGTCAACGGACGTCCCTATCAGGTCGGTTGCGCCGAAGGGCAGGAGCGCCGCGTCGCCGCGCTCGCCGCCGAGTTCGACCGCCAGGTCCGCCAGGTCGCCCAGGACGTCGGCCAGGTCGGCGACCTGCGCCTGTTCCTGATGGCCGGCCTGCTGCTCGCCGACGAAAATCAGGACCTCAAGGCCGCGGCCGCCCGCCCGGCCGGCGGCGACGACGAAGCGGCCGCCAAGGCGCTGGACCAGGCCGCGAGCCGCATCGAGAAGCTGGTGGCGTCGCTTTAGCAACCCGTTAAGTTCGCCTCCCGACAGAAATCATTAACAAGTTCGCAGAGCCGCGTGATACCACCGCGCCGCTCGGGGGCGGGCGCTGACCATCGGTGATTCCAGCCTCGCGTGCCTGCCAGCGACGTAAGGGGGACGCTCATGGCGACGTTTGACTTCCGTGGATCCGGCTACAGGCCAGGCGACTGGCTGTTCAGCCACTTCGCCACGCCCTTTGTCACAAACGCGGGCAGCAACACTCACGAACTCTGGGACTGGTCAGATTTCCGGGAGTATTACTTCTTCTCCGGTAGCAATCTTGTCTACGAGAGCCTCAGTCCGACCTACAATCTGGTGGCGGGCGGTGTAATCAATACGCTTACGTTTTTCAGAGACGAAATAGTCGTGACTGCCTCTGACCTCAATGTCGACGCAGCCCGGTTCCGGACATTCTGGCTCGCTGGCGACACGGAAGGCTTTCTCAAGTACGCGCTGCGCAGTGACGACACCCTGAACGGCGGCGACGTGGGGGCGGACGTCCTGAATGGCTATTCTGGAAACGACCTCATCTACGGCAACGGCGGTGATGACCGGCTGCTCGGCTGGACCGGTAACGACACGCTGGAGGGCGGCGAAGGCGACGACGTGCTGCTTGGCGGCGCCGGCGATGACACATTGAACGGCGGCAATGGAACGGACACGGCGGACTACGGCCGCGCAACTGGCTCGGTGCAACTGGACCTAACGGGGGGAACGGCAACCGGGGAGGGGACCGACACCCTTGTCTCGATCGAGAATGTGCGCGGCGGCGCCCACGATGACACCCTCACCGGCGACATCCTTGCCAATGTCCTTTCGGGCCGCGGGGGCGACGACACCCTGAACGGCGGGGGCGGCGATGACACCCTGTCCGGAGGCGACGGGGACGACCTGCTGACCGGAGCCGGCGGGCACGACACCCTGAGCGGCGGCGCCGGCCGGGACACGCTGTTCGGGGTCAGCGGGAACGACACCCTGTCGGGAGGCGCCGATGACGACCGCCTGGAGGGCGGGATCGGGAGCGACAGGCTGAATGGCGGAGACGGCGCCGACACGCTCCTGGGCGGTGTGCATGACGATTATCTTCGTGGCGGCGATGGAGACGACATCCTCGAGGGCAGCCTTGGGCTGGACCGCATGTGGGGTGGCGCAGGAGCGGACACCTTCGTCGTTTCCGAATTCTACGATCAAAACAGGATCATGGATTTCCAGGTCGGATCCGGCGGCGACGTGATCCGGTTCCTGGATGGGTCGTTCGCCAGCCTGGCGGACGTCCTGGCGGCAACGGCCCAGACCGCGACCGGCTGTGTCATCACCCTGGGCTCAGCCACGATCGGTCTGGTCGGCATCGATCCGAACGACCTGACCGAGGAAAACTTCGAGTTCGCCTCGTCGGGCGCGCCCGAGCTGAGCACCAAGGCCGGGTTCGGCGATCCGCTGGTGTTGCCGGGCGCGGATGACCCCATCGCCGCCGACATGGGCATGCTCAGCCGCTGGACCGGCGGCCGGGCCTTCCTGGAGCCGGCGGACCACGACTGGATCCTCTAGCGCAGCAGGTTCAGCAGGCTGACGTCGCGCAGCTGGTTGATGACCTGGGCCGAGGCCTGGATGGCGATCTGGGTCAGTTGCAGGTCGGTGACCGCCTTGGCCATGTCGGCGTCGGTGCGGTCGCCGATCAGGGCGCCGAGCGCGGTCTGCTGAGCCTCGTGGGCCTTGAGGATGGTGTCGACCCGGTTCTGGATCGAGCCGTTGCGGGCCCCGGCGTCGATCACCGTCTCGCGGGCGGCGTCAAGTTCCGCAAGGCGCGCCTCCAGGAAGGAGCGCCCGGCCTCGTCGATGTCGCCGTCCAGCGGGCCCGCCGGCCCGGCGTGGTATTCCTGAAGGGCCCGGAACACCGCAAGCAGCGGGCCGCCGATCTCGTCGGCGAGGAAGCCGGTGGTCAGGGTCACCGACTCGTCCAGACGTGACGCCGACTTGAGCGTGTCGTTGACGAAGACGGAGTCGATGTCCGGCGCCGCCGCCAGGTCGGCCAGGGTGTCGGCGGTGACCGGCGCCTCGGTCGTGCGCGCGCCGGCGAACAGATAGGCGCCCTGGTGCTTGGCGTTCAGCCCCCCTTGAGCCGCGAGATACTGGCCCTGGAGGTCGAGCATCAGGCCGTCGAACCGGCCCGCGGCCAGGGCTTGGGCGATAGCGTCGCGCGCGCCCTGCGCCGCGTCCGCGACGCGGTCGAGCGACAGGGCCTGGGTCTCGAGCCGGGCCTTCACGGTCTCGCCGGTGGCGATGAAGCCCTGCAGGCGGGAGTCCATGGACCGCAGAGCCGTCAGGGTCTCGGCGCCTCGGCCGAAGCCCTTGAGGTCGGTGGCCACCTTCTGGGTCGAGATGCGCGTCTGGGCGTCCTGGCCGCGCGCCTGGGCGCGCTGGAGGTCCAGCAGGGCGGACTGGAAGTTGGCGTTGGTGGCGACGCGGGTCATCACATCATCCCGATCAAGACGTCGTACAT
This sequence comes from Brevundimonas sp., assembly GCF_024711105.1. Classification (GTDB taxonomy): domain Bacteria; phylum Pseudomonadota; class Alphaproteobacteria; order Caulobacterales; family Caulobacteraceae; genus Brevundimonas. Next base: position 5,444 of record NZ_JANJTL010000148.1, read on the forward strand.
GTCCTTGGCCGCCTGGATCATCCGGGCCGAGGCGTTGAAGGCCTGCTGATAGGTGGTCAGGTTGACCAGCTCCTCGTCGAGGTTGACGCCCTCGTGCGCGGCCTGGCGCTGGCGAGCCTCGATCTGGACGGCCTCGGCGGCCTGGGCGCGGTTCTTGGCCGAGGCGGCGCGCGAGCCGATGTCGCCGGACAGCTCCGACGCATAGCGCGAGATCGACATGGATCCGCCCGACGAGGCGCCGGCCGCGTCGAAAAGGCTCGTCCGCTGGCCCGCATCGGCCAGCGCCAGGGCGCCGCGCCCGTCACCGGCGGACAGGCCGGAGACGCCTGCGGCGGCGGCCAGGTCGATCCGCGCCAGCGCCAGCCGCGCCGGAGACGCGGCGATGTCGCTTCTGAGCGAGAAGCCGTCGATGCGCGAAGCGCGCACGCCGCCGCCGATGCCGAACAGCTCGCTGAGCGACACGCCGGACGGGACCTGGGTGGTGGCGTCGGCCGCCACGGTCATGGCCACCGCCTGGCTGCTGGTCGGGGTGAAGCTCATCCGCCCCTGCGCGTCGAGCGCGAAGGTCCCGAACCGACCGACGCCCGTCGTCACGGAGTTCAGCGCCGCCAGCAGGTCGTTCATCGTCCCGCCTGCGGGGACCTGGACGCTGAGGTCGCGCAGTCGCGCCCCCGCGGCGTTGGTGAAGCGGAAGGTGATGCTCTCGCCGGTGGTGAAGCCGTGTGGCGAGGCGCCGGTCAGGCCGGTGTCGTAGATGGCCGGCCGGTCGGAGCGGACCAGATCGTTCAGGCCGAAGAAGTGTGAGAAGCCGCGGCCCGCCTTCAGGCTCGGCGTCGTGGCGTCATCGGCGATGACGACCCCGTTCGAGCCCGTCCCCTGCAGGCTGAGCACGCCGTTGGAGAAGCTGGCCGTCGCCGCCCCGCCCAGCTGGGCGTTCAGGGTCGCCAGGAAGGTGGCGGGCGTGGCGGCCGCGCCGTTGATCGCCATCGAGCCGCCCGAAAAAGCGATCTCGGCCCGCGCCACGATGGCCCCGGCCGTGTTGGTCACCGCCACGGTCGTGGTCCCGGTGAAGCCCGAGATCGCCGACTCCAGGCTCATCCCGACGTTGCGGCCCGTCAGCTGGTTCGGCGCGGGCACGGAGGAGGCGGCGTTGTGCGCCCGGTTCAGCTCGTCGGCGACGCGGGTGACCAGCTCGGCCAGCCGTTCGGCCGCCGCCGGCGCCTCGCGGTCGCGCAGCTCGATCAGGCCCTTCAGCTCGCCCGAGGCCAGATGGTCGATCAGCGAGCGCTTGGCGCCCCGCGGCTCGGTCAGCCAGACCTCGTCGAAGATCGTCTCGGCGTTCACCGATCCGGCCCGGGTATAGGCCAGGGTCGCGTAGCCGTCGCCGGCCAGCAGCATGCCGTCGCCCGTGCGCACCTGCACGCCACCCACCGGCCGGACCGAGACGCGCACGTCGAGGATCGTGGCCAGCTCGTCGATCAGCCCGGCCTGGGCGCTCTCGGCCCCGGACGCGTCACCGCCCGCCACGGTGGCGCGGCTGATCTCGGTGTTCAGGGTCTCGATCTGCTGCAGCAGGTCGTTGGCGCGGTTCACCGCCGAGGCGATGCGCGCGTCCGCGTCCTCGCGCACCGCCTGGATCTGCGAGCCGATCCGGCCGGCCTCGTCGAACAGGGCCTGGGCCTGCGACAGGGAGCTCTGGCGATAGGGGCTGGAGACCGGGTCCTCCGACAGGGCGGCGAAGGCCGAGAACAGCCCGTCGATCTGGCCGAAGAAGCCGCCGTCCCCGCCGGGATCGCCCAGCAGCGCCTGGATGCGGTCATAGAGTTCGTAGCGCACCCCGTGCCGGCTCGCGTCGGCCTCGGCCGTCAGGCTGGCGGCCTGCAGGAACCGGTCCGTCGCCAGCCGGATGCGCGCCACCTCCACGCCCGTGCCGACGCCGTGGGACGAGGTCGAGACCTGGTCGGCGATCTTGCGGACGTAGCCGGGCGTGTTGACGTTGGCGACGTTGTCCGAGACCACGCGGAGCTGCGCCTGGGCCGTCATCAGCCCGGAGGAGGCGCTGTTCAGGATCGTGGTCAGGCTCATGACGCGCGGCCGATCGGCAGGACTTGCGCGAGCCCCGGCGGATTCTGCCGGGCGACGGGCGACGGGTGGACCGCCAAGTCTTTGACTGACGGCGACTTTCTGAATCGGCGGGGCCGGTTCGTGGTTAACATGGCAAGAGGTGTGCCGCCCCAAAGGCTGCGCTGCGCGGACATATAACTTGACGTTGACGTAAGCGTAGGGTTTCTGGCTCGGCGAGATCCCGTCCCGAAAGGAAACCGACCATGGCCGAGGCCTATATCTTCGACGCCGTGCGCACGCCGCGCGGCAAGGGCAAGAAGGACGGGAGCCTGCACGAGATCACCGCGCTGAGCCTGGCGACCCAGGTGCTGGAGAACCTGCGCGACCGGAACGGGCTGGACACCTCGCAGGTGGACGACGTGATCCTGGGCTGCGTCTCGCCGGTGGGCGAGCAGGGCGCCGACATCGCGCGCACCGCCGTGCTGAACGCCGGCTGGTCGCAGGAGACGGCGGGCGTGCAGATCAACCGTTTCTGCGCCTCGGGCCTGGAGGCGGTGAACATGGCCGCGGCCAAGGTCGCCTCGGGCGAGGCGCGTCTGGCCGTCGGCGGCGGCGTCGAGGCCATGAGTCGGGTGCCGATGGGCTCGGACGGCGGGGCCTGGCCGACGGACCCGTCCTCGGCGTTTCCGACCTATTTCGTGCCGCAGGGCGTCTCGGCCGACATGATCGCGTCCAAATACGGCTTCTCGCGCGACGACGTCGATGCGTACGCGGTGGAGAGCCACAAGCGGGCGGCCAAGAGCTGGGAAGAGGGCCGGTTCTCGAAGTCGGTCGTTCCGGTGCGCAATCAGCTGGGCCTGACGCAGCTGGACCGCGACGAGACGATCCGGCCCGGCACCGACATGCAGACCCTGGGCGGCCTGAACCCCTCGTTCCAGATGATGGGCGACATGGCCTTCGACGCCGTGATCAACCAGCGCTACCCCGAGGTCGAGCGCGTCATCCACGTGCACACCCCGGGCAACTCGTCGGGCATCGTCGACGGGTCGGCGGGCGTGCTGGTCGGCACGCTGGAGATGGGCGAGGCGCTGGGCCTGAAGCCGCGCGCCAAGATCCTGGGCGGCGCCTCGATCGGCTCGGAGCCGTCGATCATGCTGACCGGGCCGGAGCCGGTGACCCGCAAGCTGCTCAAGCGGCTGGGCATGGAGGTCAATGACATCGATCTCTACGAGCTGAACGAGGCTTTCGCGGCGGTGGTGCTGCGCTACATGCAGGCGCTGGATATCCCGCACGACAAGATCAATGTCTGTGGCGGCGCGATCGCCATGGGCCACCCGCTGGGCGCCACCGGGGCGATGATCCTCGGCACCGTGCTGGATGAGCTGGAGCGTTCGGACAAGTCGACGGCGCTCGCCACCCTGTGCATCGGCGGTGGCATGGGCACCGCCACCGTCATCGAACGCGTCTGATCTGGGAGCCGACAGAGATGGAAAACTTCAAGATCGACGTCGACGCCGACGGCATCGCCACGGTCACCTTCGACGTGCCGGGGCGGTCGATGAACACCCTGACCTCCTCGGTCATGGCCGAGATCCCGCAGGTGGTGGAGCGCATCCGCACCGACGAGGCGATCAAGGGCGTCGTGCTGACCTCGGGCAAGGACACCGGCTTCTGCGCCGGCGCGGACCTGGGCGACATGGCCGGCGGCATGCTGGCGGGCGGCGGACTGCAGGAAGCCTATGACGCCGGCTGGCGCCTGAACGGCGCGCTGCGCGAACTGGAGACCTGCGGCAAGCCGGTGGCGGCGGCCATCAACGGCCTGGCGCTAGGCGGTGGGCTCGAACTGACCCTGGCCTGCCACTACCGGGTGGTCGGCGACGACTCCAAGATCCAGCTGGGCCTGCCCGAGATCAAGGTCGGGCTGTTCCCCGGCGGCGGCGGCACCCAACGCCTGCCGCGCCTGATCGGCGTGCAGGCCGCGCTCATGCAAATGAGCGAGGGCAAGAGCTGGCGTCCGGCCGAGGCCAAGGCCGCCGGCGTGGTGCACGAGGTCGTGGCCGAGGGCCAAGAGGTCGAGGCGGCCAAGGCCTGGATCAAGGGCGGCGGCAAGGCCCAGCAGCCCTGGGACGACAAGGGCTTCAAGCTGCCCGGCGGCGGCCCCTACCACCCGGCGGGGATGCAGGTCTTCGTCATGGGCAACGCCATGCTGCGCAAGCAGTCCTACGGCAACTACCCGGCCGTGCTGAACCTGATGAAGTCGGTCTACGAGGGCGTGCAGGTCCCGATCGAGGCGGGCCTGCGCATCGAGACGCGCTACTTCATCAAGACCCTGATGACGCCGCAGGCCCGGGCCATGATCCGCTCGCTCTTCCTGTCCAAGCAGGAGCTCGACAAGGGTGCCGTGCGCCCGGCCGGCGTGCCGAAGTCCGATGCGAAGAAGGTGGCGGTGCTGGGCGCCGGCATGATGGGGGCGGGCATCGCTTATGTGCAGGCCATGGCCGGCATCGAGACGGTCCTGATCGACCAGACCCAGGAAGCCGCCGACAAGGGCAAGCAGTACGCCGTCGACCTGATCGAGAAGCGCGTCTCGCGCGGCCAGATGACCCGCGAGAAGGCGGACGCGACGCTGGCCCTGATCACGCCGACGACCGACTATGCTCTCGTGAAGGGCTCGGATCTGGTCGTCGAGGCGGTGTTCGAGAGCCGCGAGATCAAGGCGGACGTCACCCGCAAGGCCGAGGCCCAGCTGGAGCCCGGCGCGGTGTTCGGCTCCAACACCTCGACCCTGCCGATCACGGGCCTGGCCGAAGCCAGCGTGCGGCCCGAGGACTTCATCGGCATCCACTTCTTCTCGCCGGTCGACAAGATGATGCTGGTCGAGATCATCATGGGCGAGAAGACCGGCCAGGCGGCGCTGGCCAAGGCGCTGGACTATGTCCTGAAGATCAAGAAGACGCCGATCGTCGTGAACGACAGCCGCGGCTTCTACACCTCGCGCTGCTTCTCGACCTATCTGATCGAGGGCATGGCGATGCTCGAGGAAGGCTATGCGCCGGCGCTGATCGACAACGTCGGGCGGATGACCGGCATGCCGCGCGGGCCGCTGGAGATGCACGACGACGTCGCGCTGGACCTCTCCTACAAGATCGCCAAGCAGACCCAGGCCGACCTGGGCGACAAGTACGTGCCGAACCCCGGCCAGGACATCGTCGCCAGGATGGTCGAGGGCGGCCGCTACGGCCGCAAGAACGGCATGGGCTTCTACGACTATTCGACGAAGCCAAAGCGCCTGTGGGAAGGCCTGTCCGAGCTGGCCCCGGTGACCAAGACCGAGGGCTTCGGCGAGGGCGTCGAGGCGGCGACCCATGTCGAGGAGCTGAAGACGCGGCTGCTCTACCGCCAGGCGGTCGAGGTGGCGCGGTGCTGGGAAGAGGGCGTCATCGACGATCCGCGTGAGGCGGACCTCGGCGCCATCCTGGGCTGGGGCTTCGCGCCCTGGACGGGCGGCCCGGTCAGCATGATGGACGAGATCGGCCTGAAGACCTTTGTCGAGACGTGCAACCGTCTGGCCGAACAGTACGGCGACCGCTTCAAGGTCCCGCAGCTGCTCCGCGACATGGCCGCCAGGGGCGAGACCTTCTACGGCCGCTTCGCGCCGAAGAAGGCGGCCTGAACCTAAGCCCAGCGCGGGCGTTCAGGCCGCATGGCCCGGACGCCCGCCAAGGCGGCTCCTGCGAAGGAGGCGACTGTCACAGGCAACGCGCTGGACGAGACCTTCGTCCGGCGCGTTCTGTTTGTCGTGGCCGTGGTCGGCCTGATCGCGCTGGTGCTGAAGATGGCCGGCGTGATCCTGATGATCTTCGGGGCGGTGCTGATCGCCATCCTGCTGAGGTCAGTGGCGGACCTGTTGCACCGCTGGGCGAAGCTGCCGATGCGGCTGGCGCTGTTCGTCTCGACCCTGCTGCTGCTCGCCGTGATCAGCGGGGGCTTCGCCCTGCTCTGGCTGGAGATCGAAAGCCAGCTGGACAGGCTGCCCGACACCCTGCCCGAGACCCTGGCGGCTGCGGAGCGCCGTATCCTGGACCTGCCGTTCGGCGACCAGTTGCTGGCGCGACTGAGGGCGTACGCCCAGGGCGCGGGACTGTCCGACGGGGTCGGGGAGGCGGCCCAAGGGTTCGCCCGGCGGCTCAAGAACTTCCTGATGAGCGCGGGCGGCTTTGCGACCAACGCCGTGCTGGTGCTGGCGGGCGGCGTCTATCTGTCGATCAATCCGAAGGGCTATCGCAACGGCGCGCTGCTGCTGATCCCGCGCGACCACCGCGAGCAGGTCAGCGAAGCCCTGTGCGAAACAGGCCGAGGGCTGAAGTACTGGCTGCTCGGGACGGGGCTGGACATGATCGGCGTGGGACTGATCACGGGCCTGGGCCTGTGGCTCGTGGGGATCCCGTCGCCGGTCCTGCTGGGCGTGCTGGCGGGCCTGGGCGTGCTGGTGCCGATCGTGGGGCCGACGCTGGCGGCCATTCCGGGTCTACTGCTGGCGGTGGCGGGCGGGCCGACGACCTTTCTGCTGGCGCTAGGCGTCTATGTCGGGGTGCAGCAGATCGAGAGCAACCTGATCATGCCAGTGATCCAGCGGCAGATCACCTCCCTGCCGCCGCTCCTGACCCTGTTCTCCATCGCGGTCTTCGGCCTGCTGTTCGGGGCCATCGGCGTGCTGCTGGCCGTGCCCCTGGCGGTGACGACCTATGTGATGGTCCGGGCGCTCTATGTGCGCGACATGCTGGGCGAGGAAATCCGGCCGCTGGACGTGGGCCGCTCCTGAGCCTGTTTCGTGCTAGGCGGGGCCATGCACACGCGCGAAATCAAGACCGACGGCCTGACCCAGAGCGTCCTGGAGGCGGGCAGGGGGCCGCTGGTCATCCTTTGCCATGGCTTTCCGGAGCTGAGCGTCAGCTGGCGCGCGCAGGTCGAGGCCCTGGCCGAGGCCGGCTATCACGCCGTCGCGCCCGACATGCGGGGCTATGGCCGGTCGGAGAAGGTCCCGGCCGCGCACCACACGGTGCTGCACCTGGTCAGCGACATGGTCGATCTGGTCCGAGCCCTGGGCGAGAAGACGGCGGTGATCGTCGGCCACGACTTCGGGTCGTACGTGGCCTGGCACTGCGCGCTGCTGAGGCCGGACGTGTTCACGGCCGTCGTCGGAATGAGCGTCCCGTTCCAGGCGCGCAATCCTGCGGGCCCGCCCCTGGCCATGATGAAGGCCCTGACCGACCGGCTGGGGACGGGGGACCTCTACATCAGCCGTTTCCAGGATGCGGAGGCGCTGGTCGAGTTCACCGAGAATGTCGAGACGGCGCTGCGCAAATGCTTCTGGGCCTACGACGGGGCGACGCCCGAGGGCCAGCGGTCGACGGGCTTCATCCCGGACGGCAAGACCCTGCTCGAGAGCATCAGCAACCGGGCCGAACTTCCGCCGTGGCTGGCGGAACGGTGGTTCCGTGAATACGTCCGGGCCTTCGAGCGCGGCGGGTTCGCGCGGCCCTTCGGCTGGTACCGCGCCATCGACCGCAACTGGCAGCTGACCGCCTTCGCCCAGGGCAAGACCATCGACGTGCCGTCGCTGTTCATCGTCGGCGAGGTGGACCCGGTGCGGCGCTACGCCGGGCCGGCCGAGGCGGCGCAGAAGGACTGGCTGACCGACCTGCGCGGCCAGATCGAGCTGAAGGGCGCCGGCCACTGGATCCAGCAGGAGCGGCCCGACGAGGTGAACGCCGCGCTGCTCGGGTTCCTCAGCGGTCTGTAGCGCCCGCATATCGATGATATGCTCCCGCCGAGTCGGGAGGATGCGATGAGCTGGATGAATATCGCGCGGGCCGCAAAGGTCCTGGCGCTGGTCGGCTTCTTCATGCCGTGGTTGCTGGTGTCGTGCCAGGGTCAGCCGATCGCGACGGCGACGGGCTGGCAGATGGCCATGGGCGAGATGAGCGCCATTGGGGACGCCACCGTGGCGCAGGACGCGGATCCCGCCTGGTGGGCGATCCTGGCCCTCGTGCTCATTCTCGGCGGCGCGGCCGCGACCTTCTTCCTCAAGCCGCCGAAGCGGGCCGCCCTCGTGCTGGCCGGCGCGGCGGGGGCCGCGCTCGTGCTGTGCGCGGTGGGGATGAACCTGGCCATCTCCGAAGGCCGCTCGAACGCGGTGCGGCCAGAGGCCGGGGCCGATCCGGCGGCGGCCCAGATGCAGTCCGCCATGGCCGAGGCGCTGAGGTTCGAACTGCGATACGGCTATTGGGTCACCCTGCTGGGTCTGGCCATCGCCACGGGCGCAGGCGTGCTGGCCTGGCAGGGCCGTGAGCTCAGTCTCAGCGCGTCTCGCGCGGAGTGAGCGGCTGGCTCCACGTCTGGACCTACGCCAGTCCGATCGGCGACCTCGGCGTCGCTACCGACGCCGGCGGATGCGTGCGAGCGGTCAGCTTCGACGGCCCGTCGCCCGGGTTCTGGCGCGGCTTGGGGCGGCTGGCTCCGGATCTTGGGGCCGCCGAGGCGCAGGCCGACCCGACGGTGCGCTCCGCCCTGGACGACTACTTCTCGGGCGCGCGCGATGCGCTCGCGCGCATCTCCTGGGTGGTTGACGGCGACGGCTTCGCCCAGCGCGTCTGGAGGGCGCTTGCGGAGATCCCGGCGGGCTCCACGATCAGCTATGGCGAGATGGCCCGCCGCTCCGGCGAGCCTAGCGCCGCCCAGGCCGCCGGGGTGGCGCTCAATCGCAACCCTATCCCGCTCATTCTTCCGTGCCACCGGGTCATAGGCGCGGACGGCGCACTGGTCGGCTTCGGCGGCGGCGTCGAGCGCAAGCGCTGGCTGCTGGCCCACGAGGGGGCTTTGCTGCTGTAGACGTCAGGGCGATACCGGGGCCGAGTGCCCGGCATAGCCGGTGAGCTCGACGTACCCCATCCCTCCGACAGGCCGTCCGGAGCGGGTTCCGGTTATAGAAACCTGACCCTCCCAGTAGATGAGCCCGGTCGAGGCCCGGGCGTCGATTTCCTGCTGGGCAAGGATGGGGACAAGCTCCAGGTCAGCGCCCTCCGCCGGCGCCGCGATCCTCCAGCCGGAAGGATAGGTCACCTGGGTTGCGGGACTGGTCCAGGCGCCTGTCGCTTCGGTCGACACCTGATCCGCATCCAGCGACACCACCGAGCCGTCCGGCCGAACAAGCGTCCCATCAAGTCGCTCGGACGATCCGTCGGGCGCCAGCAGGCGATAGAGGATCAGGCTGGAGCCATCGTCGAGTTGTAGCGCGAACCAGTCCCAGCCCCCGTCCAGATGAGTCGTGAACTCGCCCCACTGACGATCAAGCCAGGCCTCGCCGCGAACCGCCGCGGTCCCGCCGTCACGGCTCATCTCGCCCACGGCGGCCATGCGGGGCCGCGAGAAATAATAGCTTCCCAGACCTCCGCCGTAGTCGACGTATCCGTCGTCGCCGTGCAGCACCAGGGCCGCCTCGTCGCGGAACGAGAGCGAAAACCGATAGCCGTCCAGATCCGCTGTGAGCTGATACGCGCCCGGCTGGCCAGTCAGGGTCCATCCGCCGAGGTTGAAATCGAATGCGCCCGCCGCCGCCGGCCGCGCCGCGCCTCCACCCAGAACGCGCCTTTCCTCGAACACGTGCGAGCCTCGGACCGGGTCGGTTACTGCCAGGTGCGCGATATGAGCGACCAATCCGCCGCGGCGCCACTGAAAGACGGTGAAGTAGAGGCCGTATTGCTCGCCGGTGGTCGTGCTCAGGTGAGCCGCGAAGTACCACCACTCGATCGGCGCCAGATGTGGGCCTTCCGCCTCGGGCAGGACTACCGGTGAGGGCGCGTCATGGGCGAGCGGCTGGCCGGCGACGGGAGATCCGCCGAACGCGATCAGCGCGGCCAGCAGCGCCGCGGAGGTCGCGAGGAGAAGACGATGGACCATGGGCCGCGCCGCCGAGTTGGCCCATCGTAATCCGCTGAACCTAGAGGCGCCAGCCGGACGCAACCCGCCGCGCAAGACAGCCACGGGCGGCGCTGAGGCCCTTAGCCGAGCAGGCGCAGTTCCTCGGGAGGCGGCGGGGGCGCGAGTTGGGGGCCCATACGACGCGCCAGGGCGTACTCGACGGCGGCCTGAACGGCGCGGTCGTCGGTCGGCTTGGTCAGGACGCCGATGGCGCCGGCGACGTCGCCGCTGACCATGCCGGGATTGGCCGTGATGAAGAGGACAGAGACACCGAACTCCTGCGCCAGCGTCTTGCCCAGCTTGACGCCCGTCGGGCCGTCAGCGAGGTGGATGTCGACGAGCGCCAGGTCCACGCCGCCGCGCTCGGCATGGCGCAGAGCGGAACGGGACTCGGTGGCGAAGCCCACCACCTCGTGGCCGAGATCCTCGAGCACGAATCCCAGCTCCATGGCGACGACGGCCTCGTCTTCGATGATGAGAATGCGAGCAGTCATGGGTCAGGCGGTAGATCAGGTATCGTACAAAACTCGACAATCGGTTTCGGGTTTCAATTCAGAGCACCGCATGACGTCGGCGTGACAATGCGGTCACAGGCAGGTCGGCGACGAGCAACAGGCCTTCGCGCCGCCAGCGCCGTTCTAGGCTGCCTCCCAGCTGGCCCTCGACGGCGAGTTTCGCAAGGTTGAAGCCGAAACCCATGTCGGTGGGTTCGGTTTCGATGATCGGCCCCCCGGTCTCGGCCCAGGTCAGGCGGTAACGGTCTTCGACGGCTTCCGAACTGATGGTCACGCGGCCGCCGTCGCTGGACAGGGCCCCGTATTTGGCGGCGTTCGTGGCCAGCTCGTGGAAGAGCAGGGCGACCGGTGTGGCCGCCTGGTCGTCGAAGATGGCGTCCCGGCCTTCGATCACCACATTGCCGCGCTCGGTGCTCGCGTAGGGCCGCAAGAGGTCGCCGAGGAAGGCGTGCAGGGTCGTGCTGCCGACGCTCGGGGCCGAAGCGCTGGTGTGCGGCCGGACGAACTCGTGCGCACGGGCGAGCGCCTGGACGCGGGTGCGCAGCGAACGCGCGAACTCGGCCGCCTCTGGGTGCTGGCGGCCGGTCAGGGCGACCAGAGCCGAAACCACCGCGAAGATGTTCTTGATCCGGTGGCTCAGCTCCTGGCTCAGGACGTCACGCGCCGCCTGGGCCTGCTTCAGGTCGTCGATGTCGGTGCAGGTCCCGAACCAGCGGATGATCCGGCCGTCCTTGTCGCGCACCGGCAGCGCCCGGCCGAGCGTCCAGCGGTAAACTCCGTCGGCGCGGCGCAGACGATACTCGATCTCGTAGGGTTCGCCCGTCTCCAGGCTGTGGCGCCAGCGAGCCCAGGCGCGGTCCTGGTCTTCCGGATGGAACATGCCGTTCCAGCCTTCGCCGTCGGTCGAACCGACGGGCACGCCGGTGAACTCGTACCAGCGAGCGTTATAGTAGTCGTGGAACCCATCCGGCTGAGTGGCCCAGACCATCTGGGGCATGGTGTCCGCAAGGGTCCGGAAATTCGACTCGCTCGCGGCCAGGGCGCTGACCGCGTCCGCCAGGGCGTCCTCCATGTCGCGGCGCTGGGTGATGTCGACGGCGACCCCGGGGAAGCGCCGTGGGCGCGCCTGGTCATCGCGCTCGACCTGTCCGCGCGCCAGGACCCACCGCCAACCACCGTCGGGGCGCCGCACGCGGTATTCGCATTCGTAAGGCGCGCCCGTCCTGACCGAATGGTCGATGGCTTCGGTCACCCGTTCCCGGTCCTCGGGATGAAAGGCGTCCTCATAGGCCTTGATCGGCAAGCCCTGCGCGGCCTCGGTTTCGTCCATCCCGAACAGGCGGGCGAACTGGGCGTCGGCGACGACGAGGTCGGACTCGATGTCCCAATCCCACGCGCCGACCACTTCAGCGGCGGAGAGGGCCCGAGTGAGGCGATCTGCGTCGAAAGGAGAGAGTGACAAGAGCGATCCAGGACTGCCGCCGACCCCCCGGGCGGCAGCCTCTTAATGCAGACGGCGCAATTTGGTTCAACCGGATCAGGAGGCCGGTTGTTCCGGGCGGCCGACTTCTTCGACGTCAAGCTGGGGAACGGCCGGCCGCGGGTCGCGGCGCGGTTCGAGACCCGCCTCGTATTCAGCCAGGCGGGCGTTGATGGCGGCGATCTCGTCGGACTGGGCCTGGCGCCGGCCGCCGAGGCTGACGATCCCGACCTGACGCTCGCGGCCGTCGATCACGACGGTGCGGCCCTCCTGGATCACGCCGGCCTGTTCGAGTTCCTCGGCGCTGGTGGCGACCTGCAGCAGCCTGGGGCGGGCGAAGCGGGCCTCGTCGATCACCGGCTCGCGGCCGGAATAGGCTTGGCGGAATGCGGGCGTGTCGCCGGCTGCCCCGGTCCAGCGGTAGAAGATGTGCGCCCCGACCTGATTGACCTTGGTCACGGTCGGGCTCCACCAGGGCCGGACATAGTCGGCGTGATAGTGGGTCGCCGTGCCTACCCAGGCCGCAGTGAAGCCCTCAAGGGCGCGGCGGGCGACGTCCTCGGCCCGGTTCCAGGCCCAGGCCACCGGGGCCCGCGAAAGTGAACCGTCGCAGGTGAAGGAGAACTGGCAGCCGGTCACTCGCTCGGCGCCCTGATAGACGACGCCGCAGACCGAGGCGGGGAAGTTCGGGTCGCGGACGCGGTTGAGGATGACCTGGGCCACGGCCTCCTGGCCGCGACGGGGCTCCAGCGCCGCCTCGTAATAGACGGCCTGGGTGAGGCAGCGCAGCGCGCGGCGACGGTCGCCGTCCGAGGCCGGGGTGAAGCGGAAGTCCGCTATGGGCCGCAGGGCGCCGCTGACGACAGGCACGGCTGCGTTCAGACGCTGGGCGTCGACGCCGGTACGGGTGAGGGCGTCCATCACCGGCCGGCCGGTCAGGGACAGATTTTCCCAGCCGGGCGTCACGCCCCAGACGGCGGGCGTGAGCGCGGGATCGTGGCGGCGGGCGAGCGCCAGGGCGGCTGGGTCCAGCCGGCCCGACAGGCGGATCAGGGCGTCGTCGGAAAGGTCTGGCCCTACCGTCGAGACAATGCCGCGCACGTCGGCGCGTTCGAGGTCGCGGATCGAGGAACTGGCCGAGAGCGCCGCGCCCATGACCAGCACCGCGGCCAGGGCCGCCGGCGCGACGCGCATCCAGTCGACGAGGCCAACCACGGCGCGGCGGGCGTGCGGGCTCGCACGCCGGGCGGTGCGGCCCAGCAGAAGCCCAGCAATGCGCAGCCGCCGCCTCATTGGGTCATTCTACCCGATTTTCCGGCCCTTTCGTGACGCCTACTTGGAGCCGAGCGTCGCGCGCAGCATCCAGGCGTGCTTCTCATGAGCGGCCAGGCGCTGGGTGATGAGGTCCGCACTGGTCACGTCCCTGGCCTCCTCGGCCGTGACGATGCCCTGGCGCAGGGTCGAGATCACCGTCTCATGGTCCTGGAGCAGCTCTCGCAGCATGGCGTGCGAGTCCTTCTCCGGATCGCCGTCCTTGATGCCTGTGAGGTTGCCGAAGGCGGCGTAGCCCTGGGGTGCGAACTCGCCGAGCGCGCGGATACGCTCGGCGACGATGTCGAGCGCCTGCCACATCTCGGTGTACTGCTCCATGAACAGGGCGTGCAATTCGCTGAAGTTCGAGCCGCGCACGTTCCAGTGGTAGCCGTGCGTCTTGAGATAGAGCGCGTAGCTATCCGCCAGCGCCTTGGTGAGGGCGGCGGCGACCTCGCCGCGCGACACGGTGTCGATGCCGGTGTTGGGTTGGATGGTCATCTGCATCTCCTGAAGCGTCGCCAGTCAGGTAGGGTGGGAACAGCGGCGCTCCAACCCCTTCATTTTTCGGCTGCGGCGAGGGAACCTGTGGCGCGCCGCGTCGTTCCATGGAGTCGGCGCGGCAGGGGGCGACCGGGGGCATGACGCTCGACACATTGCTGACGAGGCTCGCGGGCTCGCCGAAGGGCGGGCTTTCCGCCGTCATCGTGCGTTCGCTGATGTGCCTGGCGCCGTGGGTCCTGCTGCGCCTCGTCCTGATGCCCGTCATGGCGCCGGCCAGCGGCATGACCGTGTTCGTCCCCGCAGTGATGATCGCCTCGCTCTGGGCGGGCTGGCGCGGAGGGGTGCTCACCACTTTGCTATCGGGTGCGGTAAGCACCGGGCTCTATGTCCTGGGCGTGCAGCCGGGCGGCTTCGACATGGAGCGCTACCTCCTGTCGATCCTGCTGTTCGGGCTGAACGTGGCCTTCGCGATCCCGTTCGGCGTCTATCTGCGCGTCGCCTTCCGCGGCCTGACCGAGGCGCGGGCCACCGAGCAAAGCCAGCGCGCCCAGTTGCGCGAGAGCGAGGGGCGTTTCCGCAGCATCGCCGAGAACGCGCCGGTCATGCTGTGGATGGGCGACCCGTCGGGCGGAGGCGTGTATCTGAACCGGCTGTTCCGCGATTTCTGGGGCGACCGGTCTCCGGACCAGCTGCTTGGCATGGGCTGGCTCGAAACCGTTCCGGAGGCCCAGCGTGACCGGGTCCGGCGCGAGATCGCCGAGGGCGCGGCCGCCGGCCAGCCGTTCACGCTGGAAACCGAGATGCGCCGGTCCGACGGGGAGTATCGGCTCATCGAAGCGACCATCCTGCCGCGCTTCACCCACGATCAGAACCTGAAGGGGATCATCGGCGTCGCCCACGACGTGACCGAGGCCCGCCGGGTCGCGAACACTCTCAGGGCCAGCGAGGAACGCTTCCGCCAGTTCGCAGAAAACGCGCCGGTCATGCTGTGGATGGGGGATACCCAGGGCCAGTGTCTTCATCTCAACAAGGCCTTGCGGGAGTTCTGGGGCGCAGCTGAGGACCTGTCCGGATTTGACTGGGCCGCGACGATCCACCCCGATGATCGGGACGCGATGTTCGCGGTGGCCGGACCGGCGACGGCCGCCGGTCAGCCCTTCGATGTCGAAGCCCGCTACCGCCGCGCGGACGGCGCCTGGCGGATCATGACGACCCATGCCCAGCCTCGTTACGGGCCGGACGGCGCCTATGAGGGAATGACCGGGGTCAATGTCGACGTCACCGACGCTCGCGAGGCCGAGGCGGCGCTGCGTGAGAGCGAGCAGCGGTTCCGGACCATGGCCGACTCAGCGCCGGCGCCGATCTGGATCAGCGATAAGGACAGCGGCCTGCTGTTCGGAAACCGCGCGCTGATCGAGATGCTGGGCGGTGACGCCGATCCCCAGTCGGTGCTCGGCAAGGCGTGGATTGATCGCGTGCACCCGGAGGACAAGCCCGCCGTCTGGGCCGCCCGCGAGGCGGCGCACCCCAAGCGTCTGCCTTACGGCTGGGACGCGCGCTTCAGGCGCGCCGATGGAACCTGGTCCTGGATCCGCGCGGCCACCAGCCCCCGCTTCGACGAGCAGGGCGAGTTCCTGGGCTACGTCGGCATCGGATTTGACATCACCGCGGCCCGCGAGGCCGAGGATGCGCTGCGCGAAAGCGAGGCGCGGTTCCGCGCCATGGCCGATTCCGCGCCTTCACCGGTCTGGGTGAGCGGCCCGCAGGGCGGCATCGAGTTCAGCAACCAGGCGATGGTGGAGTTCGTCGGCGACCGCGAACGCGCCGAGGGCCTCGGCTGGCTCGACATTCTCCATCCGGACGAGCGCGAGGCCGCGCTTGAGCTTCGTGACCGCGCGCTGCGGGAGCAGAAGCCCTTTTCATTTGAGGCGCGGTTCCGCAACGCGCAGGGCCAGTGGCGCTGGATGCGGGCGTCCACCCAGCCGCGCTTCGGCGCCGACGGAGAGTTCGCCGGCTATGTCGGCATCGCCTTCGACGTCACGGACACGCGCGAAGCGACCCAGGTCTTGCGACAGCAGGAACGCCGCCACGCCTTCCTGCTGGAACTCGGCGACCAGCTGCGCGACCTGGAGACCCCGGGCCAGATCATGACGGCGGCGACACGGCTGCTCGGCCAGCATCTGAGGGTCGCGCGCGCCGGCTACGGCGAGGTCGATGAGGACGAGACGCACGTCACAGTCGGGGCCGACTGGACGGACGGCTCCGTCCCCAGCGCCACGGGCGCCTACCTGATGGACGACTTCGGGCCCGCGCTGAGCCACGACCTGAAGGCGCGAAAGACCGTGGCGGTCAGCGACGTGGACGACGACCCGCGCACGGCGGAGGCGGCGGGCGCGTTCTCAGGGCTCGACGTGCGGGCTTTCCTGCGCGTGCCGCTGGTGCGTTCGGGCCGGTTGCGGGCCTTCCTGTTCCTGCACACGCCCGAGCGCCGCAAGTGGTCAGAATCCGAGATCGAGCTGGCCGAGGATGTGGCCGACCGCGTCTGGTCCGCCGTCGAGCGCGCTTCGGCCGAGGCGGAGGTCAAGGAGAGCGAGGCCCGCTTCCGCTCGATCGCAGACAGTGCGCCGGTGCTGATCTGGGTGACGCGCGCGGACCGCCGGCGGGCCTTCGTAAACCAGGCCTATGTCGAGTTCCACGGCGGGACCTACGAGGACGCCCTGACCGCGGACTGGCGCCAGGCGCTGCACCCTGAGGACGTGGACCGGGTCATCGCCGAGTCCGTGGCCGGGGAGGCCACCGGCGAACCCTTCATGCTGGAGGCGCGCTATCGCCGCCAGGATGGGGCTTATCGCTGGCTGCGATCCTATTCGCGGCCGCGTTTCGACGCCGAGGGCCAGCTGCTTGGCTTCGTGGGCGTGGCCTATGACGTCACTGACGCCAAGCGGGTCGAGAGCGACCTGCTCAACATCAATGAAATCCTCGAGGCGCGCGTCGCCGAGGCCCTGGCCGAAAAGGACCGCGCCGAGGCGGCCCTCATGCACGCCCAGCGCATGGAGGCGGTCGGCCGCCTGACGGGAGGGGTCGCGCACGACTTCAACAACCTGCTGACCGTGGTGATCGGGGCGCTCGACATGGTCAGCCGCGCGACGGACGACCCGGCGCGGCGCGAGCGGCTGATCGATGCGGCCCTGGCGGCGGCGCGGCGGGGCGAGCGGCTGACCCACCAACTGCTGGCCTTCTCGCGGCGCCAGGCCTTGCGGCCCCAGGTCAGCGACCTGAACGCCCTGATCGGGGAGGGCGAGCCCCTGCTGCAACGCGCCGTGGGCGAGGCCGTCGCGCTGGACCTATCCCTCGAACCGGGCGCGCTGGCCGTGAACATCGACCCGGCCCACTTCGAGGCGGCCCTGATCAACCTGATCGTCAACGCTCGCGACGCCACGCCGGACGGCGGCCGGATCGAGGTCTCGACGCGCACGGTGCGTCTCGACCAGGGCGAGAAGGAGGGCGCCGGCGAAGGCGACTATGTCCTGGTCCAGGTGCGCGACACCGGGGTTGGCATGCCGCCCGAGGTGCAAGAGCGGGTTTTCGAGCCCTTTTTCACCACGAAGGCCGTCGGTAAGGGCACGGGCCTCGGCCTCAGCCAGGTCTACGGCTTCGTCAGGCAGTCCGGCGGGGTGGTGGAGGTCGACAGCGTCGTCGGCAAGGGCACCACGGTCAGCCTGTATCTGCCGACCGCGTCGGAGCCGGCGCCGGATGCGCCCGAGCGCCGCGCGCGGGAGAGCGTGGACGACAAGCCCTTCAAGGGTGTTCGG
This sequence comes from Brevundimonas sp., assembly GCF_024711105.1. GTDB lineage: Bacteria > Pseudomonadota > Alphaproteobacteria > Caulobacterales > Caulobacteraceae > Brevundimonas. Next base: position 23,110 of record NZ_JANJTL010000148.1, read on the forward strand.
GTTCTTCTCGTCGAGGACGACCCTGACGTCGCGACGATCTGTGAGGACATGCTCAGCGCGCTCGGCCTGGAGGTGACACGCGCGGCCGATGCGGGAGAGGCGCTAAAGGTTCTGCGCCGCAGGACGTTTGACCTGCTGCTGACCGACCTGATCATGCCAGGCGGGGTCAACGGTGTGGAACTGGCGCGCCAGGTGGTGGCTGACAGGCCCGAGGTGCGCGTGCTCCTGGCCTCCGGCTATGCGGGCGACGCTGTCGATCGTGCCCTGGCCGACGCGCCCTGGCCCCTGCTTTCAAAGCCCTACGACGCGGAAGGTCTGAGACGGGCCCTGACGAACGCCCTGTCAAAGTCAGATGCAGACTGAGGGTTGCTTTCCCCGCGCGCGGGCCTACATTGTGTCTGGCTTATGCTCAATCGAAGCATAAGTAGGCCGGCCGGACCGGCCTCTTCTTGGGTCCCTGATATGCTCAGCGCGAGCATAAGGAGGCTGACGTGGCGGACGGTGGTCTTGGCTTCACCCCCGAGGTGGAGCGCGAAACGGCGGGGATTTGGGAAAAGGTCCGGGCTCATGTCTCGCCGCTCGAATGGCAGCTTCATGCCCCGCTGATCGCCGAGATCAACCGGCTGAAGCGCGAGCGGGACGCTGTCATCCTGGCCCACAACTACATGACGCCCGAGATCTTCCACGGCGTAGGGGACTATGTCGGCGACAGCCTGGGCCTGGCCAAGGAGGCCGCCCGCTCGGACGCGAAGGTGATCGTCCAGGCCGGCGTGCACTTCATGGCCGAGACGTCGAAGGTCCTGGCGCCGGACAAGACGGTGCTGATCCCGGACCTGCGCGCCGGGTGCTCGCTGGCCAGCTCCATCACGGGCGCGGACGTGCGGCTGATCAAGCAGCGCTACCCCGGGTTGCCGGTGGTCACCTATGTGAACACGACCGCCGACGTGAAGGCGGAGACCGACATCTGCTGCACCTCGGCCAACGCCGTGCAGGTGGTCGAGTGGGCCGCCCGCGAATGGGGCGTCGACCGGGTGATCCTGATCCCCGACGAGTTCCTGGCCCGCAACGTGGCGCGCCAGACAGAGGTCAAGATCATCGCCTGGCAGGGCCGCTGCGAGGTGCACGAGCGCTTCACCGCCGAGGACATCCGCGAGCTGAAGGCCGCCTGGCCCGACGCCGAGATCCTGGCGCACCCCGAGTGCCCGGCCGAGGTGCTGGAGGAAAGCCACTTCGCCGGCTCGACCGCGGCGATGAATGACTACGTCATCCAGAAGAAGCCGAAGCGCGTGGTGCTGATCACCGAGTGCTCGATGGCCGACAATGTCGCCGCCGACGCCCCGGAGACCGAGTTCGTCCGGCCCTGCAACCTGTGCCCGCACATGAAGCGGATCACGCTGGAGAACATCCGCGACTGCCTGCGCGACATGAAGTTCGAGGTCACGGTCGATCCGGCCGTGGCCGAGCGCGCGCGGCTGGCCGTGCAGCGGATGGTCGACCTGCCGCCGCCCGTGGTTCCGGCCCGCTACGACCTGGTCAAGGCGCGCCACCACGTGGACGTGGAGCTGATCTGATGCGCTACGTGCCGCGTCCGAGAGCCACCTTGCCGCTGAAGCCGCGCACGGCCCGGCTGCTCGTGCTGATCGCGCTCCTGCTGCGCGACCGGCGAGTGGTGGGCTGATGACTGACCGGGTCCGTCATCCGGGCGTGCTGGTCGTCGGCGCCGGCCTGGCGGGTCTGTCGGCGGCGCTGGCCGCGGCGCCGCGG
>NZ_JANJTL010000156.1 GCF_024711105.1 Brevundimonas sp.
GCTGGGCCGAGGTGGTGGCCGGGGCGATCCGCGACTTCGACGCGCAGTGCGTGGTGGTCGAGGTCAACCAGGGCGGGACGATGGTGACGCAGGTGCTGAGGGCGGCCAGGGTCAGCGCCCCGATCCGCGAGGTGCGCGCCACCCAGGGCAAGCGGGCCCGGGCCGAGCCGGTGGCGGCGCTCTACGAACAGGGCCGCGTCAGGCACGCCGCGCCGCTCAGGCTCTTGGCCGAGGAGCTGAGGGCGGTGGGCACCGAGGAGGAGACGGCCTGCGACCTCGATCGGGCGGACGCCCTGGTGTGGGCGGTGACGGACCTGCTGATCAGCGGGGAGCGGGTGCTGCCGCGGATCAGGGCCTTGGGATAACGGCGAATTCGTACGGCTAGGCTTGTGGGCGGCGTCGTGCTATTTTCATCGCGTTTTCAGGGGGATGTCTGCGAGTTATTCGCAATATCACGGGGGAGCCTATGGCTGACGACACCAAGAAGAAGCGCCTGAACCGGCGCTCGTTCATGGCGACGATCCTGGGCGGGGCCGCCGCGACCGGGGCCAGCGGCCTCATCGCCGGGGAGGCCCAGGCGCAGCAGCGGCCGACCGGCCGAAGCGACAGCGATTCCGGCTCCTATGCCGACCGCGCCAACTATGGCCGTACGGGGATCACCGATTCCGACCCCTATGACGGCGTCGGCCGCGGCGTCGGGCGAGGCGGCGGGGGCGGCTATACGGGCGTCACCGACAGCGACACCGGCTCCTACGCCGATCAGCCCGGCTATGGCCGGCGGGGCAGCGGCGGCTACACCGGCGTGACGGACAGCGACACGGGGTCCTACGCCGACCAGCCCGGCTATGGCCGTCGCGGCCAGGGCGGCTACACCGGCGTGACGGACAGCGACAGCGGCTCATACGCCGACCAGCCGGGCTATGGCCGGCGGGGCGGCGGGGGCGCGAGCGGCCTGACCGACTCCGACCCGGTCGACCGGGGCGGCAACGGACGCGGCAACGGCACCGGCGTGAGCGACAGCGACTCCGGCTACGGCAGCGACCCGGCGGGACGCGGCTATTCGGGCATCACCGACTCCGACTCGGGCTCGAACCGCGACCGCGCCGGCCACGGGCGCGGGCGTCCGCGCGGCTGATCCGACAGAACGGCGCGCCGGCCAGTCTGCTGAAACCGAAGGACTCGTTGCGGCATGAGCCGGGCGAGGGCTACCTAGTTGCGAGTCGTTGTCGCTAGGCCCGAGTCCGGCGCCATGCTATTTCTGACCTGTTTTCAGGGGGATGGTTGCGAATGGTTCGCAACCTCAAGCGGGGGATCAGCATGGCTGACGACATCAAGAAAAAGCGCCTGAACCGGCGTTCGTTCATGGCGACGGTGCTCGGCGGCGTGGCCGCGACCGGCGCGACCACCCTCATCGCCGGCGAGGCCCAGGCGCAGCAGCGCCCGACCGGCCGCAGCGACAGCGACTCGGGCTCCTACGCCGACCGCGCCAACTACGGCCGCACCGGCATCACCGACTCCGACCCCTATGACGGCGTCGGCCGTGGCATCGGCAGCGGTGGCGGCGGCGCCAGCGGCCTGACCGACTCCGACCCGGTCGACCGGGGCGGCAATGGCCGGGGCAACGGCACCGGCGTGACCGACAGCGACTCCGGTTCGGGCAGCGACCCGGCGGGCCGCGGCTATTCGGGCATCACCGAGTCCGACTCGGGCTCGAACCGCGACCGCGCGGGTCACGGCCGCGGACGTCCGCGCGGCTGATCTGAATGGCTGACTCCGCTGGCGCCGGGGCGAAGGCCCCGGCGCGCCCCTGGACCTCCGATCCGCTGGACTGGCTGATCGGCCCGACCTCGCGCGAGGTCTTCTTCGACACCTACTATGAGCGCCTGCCGCTGGTCGTCTCGCGCGATGAGCCCGGTCGATTCCGCGAGCTGCTGTCGATCGCGGCGATCGACCGTCTGGTGGCCTCGGCCGACCTGCGCGAGGGCATGCTCGACCTGGCCGACGCCAGCCGCGAGATGAGCCGGCAGGCCTATCTGATGGACGGCGGCGTCATCGACCGGGGCGTGATCGCCCACGAGTACGGGCGCGGCGCGACCATCATCCTGCAGCAGCTGCACCAGGCCGATCCGACGCTGGCGGCCTTCTGCCGGTCGATGGAGGCGCTGTTCTCCTGCCACGTCCAGACCAACATCTATCTGACGCCGCCGAACGCCCAGGGTTTCCGGACCCATTACGACAACCACGACGTGTTCGTGATCCAGGTCGAGGGCGAGAAGCTGTGGCGCTTCTACAACCAGCCGGTGGACGCGCCCTATCGTGGCGAGCGCTATGAGCGCGGCCGCTACGAGACCGGGGAGATCACCGCCGAGTTCGTCATGAAGGCCGGGGACTGCGCCTATGTCCCGCGCGGCCTGATGCATGACGCCTCGACCTCGGGCGACCAGCCGTCCCTGCACGTGACGTGCGGCCTGATCGTCAAGACCTGGGCCGAGCTGGTGCTGGAGGCGGTGTCGGAAGTGGCGCTGAAGGATCCGGAGCTGCGCCGCAGCCTGCCGGTCGGCTATGCGCGGCCCGATTTCGACCGGTCGCAGATGCAGGCCAAGTTCGAGCGGCTGGTCGGCGCCCTGCCGGGCAAGGTGGCGATGGACTCGGCCTTCGAGCTGATGGTCGACAGCTTCATCCGCTCGCGCGATCCGGACGTGGCCGGGGCGATCGTCACGGGCGCGGGGGCCTTCGATCCGGCGCAGCGGTTCGTGGTGCGCGCCGACGCCCCCTGGCGGCTGGCCGAGGACGGCGACGACCTGGTGCTGATCGCGCCGGGCGGGGACCTGGACTTCAAGCCCGAGGAGGCCGAGGCCGCGCGCCGGGCGATGAACGGCGAGCCCTTCGCCGCCGCCGACCTGAACGCGCCGGATCCGCAGGCCTTCATCCGCAAGCTGCGCGCCTTCGGCGTGGTCCGCCCGGCGTGAGCCTGGACCCGGAGGTCCGCGACGATCCGGACGCCCGCCGCTACCTGCTCGAGATCGACGGCCAGACGGCGGTGGTGACCTACAACCTGGTCGCCGGCGGGCTGATGGTCACCGAGACCCTCGTGCCCGAGGCGCTGGAAGGGCGCGGCGTCGCCAGCCGCCTGGCCCGCCACGTGCTGGCGGACGTGAAGGCGCGGGGCCTGGTCATCCTGCCGGTCTGCCCCTTCTTCGCCGCCTATCTGCAGAAGCACCCGGAGTGGGTGGAGGTGGTGCATCCGGCGTATCGGGCGGCGCTGGGGCTGTAGGGGTGGTCAAGGGTCGGGAGTCCTAATGTCTGCTATGGGTGGAAAGCGGACGTTGTGGGCGCAGCAGCTGATCGGAGGATTGCGTCATGGATAGGGAAGCAAGACTCCGGACCGCCCTCGTCGCCATGGTTGGTCAATATCTGACCGACCGAGACGCCCTCGACAGCCAGTCCATGTCTGCCGGCCAGTTGGCGCTGGCGACGTTAGCAGAGGAAGGCCTCGTCGAGTTCGACGGCGCTCGATTTGGCTATTGGACAGAAGCGGGCAGGCGACACTGGGAAACTTGGTAGCGCTGACCTTATTGCCGGTGCGGTCACGTGGGCCTGTGCGGGCGGCGTCGACGTCTTGCAAGCGCACGGATGATTAGCCACGACGCTCCGAGCGCGAGCCCGACGACAGCAAACAGCCAAGTGTCCTCGTAGAGGTCGAGCAGGATCTGCTGTTCCCAAAGCAGCCCGTGATACTCACCGGCCACGATCTGTGGGTTCTCGGGAGGGATGCTCGTATCCACCTGGAAAGCCTATGAGCGCGCCCTGATGTCCGCAATGGGTGGAAAGCGGACGTTTCATGTTGGATTGATCGCTGGCATGCGAACCTCGGTCTTCACCCTTGCTCCTGCGCTGAGCGCCGCCGCCTTCGTTCACGGTGCCTCACCCGTGTCTTTACCCACGGGCGATCAGGTCAATCAGTGCCGACCGTCCGTGACCGACATTCCGGACGGGTCCGTCCTGCTCACCTGTCAGATCGAGGGGTCTGGGCGACTGGAAAGTTGTGTGGTCACTCAGAGCACTAATCACCGGCTCAGTGACTGGGCTCTCTGCGTGTCTCAGCATTTTGCCTACAATCCCAGCCGTGTGGGCGAGACGGTCCGAGTTCCGATCACATTTGGCGGCCCTGCTGACGAGGAGGTCCTCAGTCCGCCCGGTTCGCGCTGATCAGGCTTGCGCTTGTGACGGACATGATCACTATGGGTGGATAGCCGACGTCAATCCGGTCTGAAGGCGTCGGCGTCGAATACAACGCCGGGCGCGAGCGCAGGCGCGAAGCTTTCCGTCAGGCAGTCCACATGTGCAAACAGGTCCTGCGCGGCGGGTGACGGCCCGAGTGCAGAGAGGGTCAGACGCACCCCGTCTGCGCCTGACGGCGCAATGGCCGAAGCGCAGAAGCAGCATTGGTATCCAGACATTATCGCCCTCCCGTGCGGATAAGCGGGGCTCATTGTGCGAAGGTCTGCTGGGGGTGGGAAGCGGACACTCCGGGGAAGCGGACCCTCAGGACGGTGATGCAGCCTCGCTCGGTTCCGGAGGAACCCAGCCTCCAGGCTCCACTAGCACCACCCAAATGAAGCCTTGGTCCCGGAGGCTTCTGACCATCTCAATCATCTCGCCAGCCGCTGGATCGTGCTCCGCAAATATCCATACGGGATCGTCTCGCGCCGTGCGCACGTCAGCCAACCCGCGCGCGACCTCCGCCGACCCTACGGTCACGGCGCGGTCGCCATCTGCGCGCCAGACGGTGACGGTCTGATCGGGAGAAACCCGCACATAAGTTGGCAGCTTCGATTGTGCCTCCAGCGAGAGAAGGCCGTGCTGCACGTCTATGTCCGTGGCTTCTGCGGGGGCGGCTTGAGAACGATCATCAGCCTCGCAAGCAGCGAGCCAGACACTGGCTAAGAGACAGAGGCTTAGTCGCACCGACACTTCGACCTCACTGCTCCGGGCTGGTCTACGGAACCACGGACCTCTCAGAGTCCGCAATGGGTGGAAAGCGGACATTGCCTTGCGGTGTGGCGGTTCAGCGACGGAAAAGTCCGGGATGACCACTTATTGCTGCGAGCGAATGGCTGCGGACCTACGTCAGCAATGCGGCCTACATGGCTCTCGCGACGCTTGTCCGGACGCTCTCATCGCTGAGGTGAGGGGTGGGTTTGGCCTATTCGTTCGTGACGGCAAGGACGGCTATGCGGGCAGTGTGGTTGAGATCGCTCACTGTCCGTGGTGCGGAACCAGCCTGCCGCCAATAAGGGATATTGATCCCGATGATGCAGATTAGCCGGTGAGCGACGGCTGGCTAGTTGAGGTGTCCGCTATGGGTCGAAAGCGGACATTCGGAACGTCCGCTTTGGGGTGGCGACAGCGGCGTCCTGAACGACGAAAGCCGGCTCCGCGCGAGGCGGAACCGGCTCCCGTCATCCCTTGACGCACACCACCTGACGCAGGGTGTGCACGACCTCGATGAGGTCGGACTGGGCCGCGATGACCGCGTCGATGTCCTTGTAGGCCATCGGCGTTTCGTCGATCACCTCGGCGTCCTTGCGGCACTCGACGCCCTCGGTGGCGCGGACGTGGTCCTCCACCGTGAAGCGCCGCCTGGCCTCGGTCCGGCTCATGGCCCGACCGGCGCCGTGCGAGCAGGTGCAGAAGCTGTCCGCATTGCCCTTGCCCCGCACGATGAAGGACCTGGCCCCCATCGAGCCCGGAATGATGCCGAGCTCGCCTTCCCTGGCGGACACGGCGCCCTTGCGGGTCAGGAAGACGTCCTTGCCGAAGTGACGCTCCTTCGAGACGTAGTTGTGGTGGCAGTTCACCGCCTCAGCCGTCGTCTCCAGGTCGGGCCAGATCGCGCGCAGGACGCCCAGCACCTGGTCCATCATCACCTCGCGGTTGGCGCGGGCGTAACGCTGGGCCCACGACACCGCCCGGACGTAGTCGACGAAGCCTTCCGACCCCTCGGGGAAGTAGGCCAGGTCCTGGTCCGGCAGGTTGATGAACCAGCGACGCGCCTCGTGCTTGGCGCGCTCGATGAAGTAGGTCCCGAAGCGGTTGCCCACCCCGCGCGAACCGGAGTGCAGCATGACCCACACGTCGCCGGCCTCATCGAGGCACAGCTCGATGAAGTGGTTGCCCGTGCCCAGGGTGCCCAGGTGGCCGTAGCCGCGCGGATGCGCCGCCTTGGGGTGCTTGTCCACCACCGCGTCATAGCCGGCCTTCAGCTCGGTCCAGCGGGCCTCGGCCGAGGCCGGGGGCTCGCCGGCCCAGGCGCCCTTGTCGTTGCGCCCGCCGTTGTCGGTGCGGCCGTGCGGAACGGCCGCCTCGATGGCGGAGCGGATCGCCGACAGGTCGTCCGGCAGGTGTTCGGCGCGGATCGAGGTCCGCACCGCCATCATGCCGCAGCCGATGTCCACGCCCACGGCGGCCGGGATGATGGCCCCCACGGTCGGGATCACCGACCCCACGGTCGCGCCCATGCCCCAGTGCACGTCCGGCATCACCGCCATGTGGCGGTGAATGAACGGCAGCGAGGCCACGTTCTTCAGCTGCTTGAGCGCCGCATCCTCGATGGGCACTCCCCGGGTCCACGCCTTGATGGGCACGTGGTCCGGGCCTTCGATCACGTCATAGCCACGCATGGCCGACGTCTCCTCTTCTGTCTGATCCTCCACACGGACCGGTCAGAAGGGCGTCCCAGATGCGAGAAACCCCTCCGGCCGGTCGGCGGGAGGGGTTTCTGGAAATCCGGATCGTCTGATCCCCGGGTCTTCCTACACGCCCTCCGCGCACGCGCCATTGCTCTCGACCGGCTGGCGGTCGAGGTACAGCGGCAGGCAGGCGGGGAACGCTTTGAAGGACATGGGTCTCTCGTTTCCGGAGCGGGGCGGATAACGGAATAATCCGGGAAAGGCCAGCCCCCTCGGAAGAGGGCCGGATCGGCGCGCTCCGCCTTGCCCGGGCGGAGGCTAAGCCGCTAAAGGGCTAGGTCCGTCCGACAGAGACGGTTCGCTTCAAGGCTCGTCTCGCAAGATGCTCACGACCACCCGCCGTTTCGCCAAGTCCTGGGCCGCCGCCGTCATCATCGGCCTGCTCATCGTGGGCCTCGTGGTGGTGGGGGTGACGGACGTCTTCCGCCTTCAGTTCGGCACCTATGTCATCAAGGCCGGCGAGCGGGAGGTCAGCCAGCAGCAGTTCGCGCGGATCATCGACAATCTGAACGAGCGCAACGCCCAGATGTCGGGCCAGCGGTTCACCAACACCGAGCTGGTCGAGAGCGGCCAGCACCTGCAGATCCTGGAAGGGCTGGCCGGCGAGGAGAGCCTGTTCGCCTGGGTGTGGAAGGTGGGCATCCGGCCGGCCGCCGACCTGGTGGCCGAGCAGCTGCGCTCCCAGACCGGCTTCTTCGACCAGGTCACCGGGGAGTTCGACGAGGAGATCTACGCCGCGCGCCTGGCCGAGGCGGGCATGACGCCGGCGGACTATGAACGCACCATGCGCGACCAGATCGCGGCCGAGCACTATGTGGCCGGCGTGGCCGCGGGCCTGCGCCTGCCGCGCATCTACGGGGCGCTGGAGGCGGCCTATGCGCAGGAGACGCGCGCGGGCCGCTGGGTGATGCTGGACCCGGCCGCGGTCGATGTCCCGGCCCCGACCGACGCCCAGCTGACCGAGCTGTTGAACCAGTTCGCCGACCAGGTCCGCGAGCCCGAGCGCCGCGTGGTCACCCTGGTGCGCTTCACCCCGGCCCAGGCGGCCGAGCAGGTGACGGTCAGCGACGAGGACATCCAGCGCCGCTTCGAGTTCGCGCGGGACTCGCTGGGCACGCCGGAGACGCGCAGCTTCGTGACCCTGACGGCGCCGAACGCCCAGGTGGCCGGCCAGATCGCCCAGCGCCTGCGCGCCGGCGAGGCGCCCGCCGCCGTGGGCGAGGCCCTGAACATCGAGCCGGTGACCTATGACAGCCAGCCGCGCAGCGCGGTGGCCGACCAGCGGGTGGCCGCGGCCGCCTTTGGCCTCTCGGAAGGGGCGGTCTCGGGACCGGTCCAGGGCGAGCTGGGCCTGGTGGTCATCAAGATGAACGACGTCACCGCCGGCCGTCAGGCGAGCCTGGAGGACCACCGGGCGGAGATCGAGCAGGCGCTGCGTCTCGAGCAGGCCCGCGTGCGCGTCACCGAGAACGTCGAACGCTATGTCCAGCTGCGCGAGGGCGGGGCCAGCATGGCCGACGCCGCGGAACAGACCGGCGGCGACATCGTCACCCTGCCGCCGTTCTCGGCCGAGGGGCAGCTGCCGAACGGCCAGCCGATGGGCGCGCCCGAGGTGCTGTACCAGACCGCCTTCGACACGGCCCAGGGCCAGGAGAGCGACATCGTGGACGCCGGCGGCGACGAGTATTTCGCCATCCGCGTCGACCAGATCACCCCCGCCCGCATGCCGACCGTCGACGAACTGCGCGGCGAACTGACCGCCGCCTGGCGCCAGCGCGAGACCCAGCGTCTGCTGCAGGAGCGGGCCAACGCCATCGCCGGCCGCATCCGGGGCGGCGAGGACATCGCCGCGGTCGCCCAGGCCGAGGGCCTGACGGTCGTCAGCCGCGACAGCGTGGGCCGCAACGCCGGCGAGGGCGAGGACGCGCCGCCGCTGGGCGTGATCGAAGGCCTGTTCGGCCAGGGCCGCGGCCAGGTCTTCTCCGGCCCGGCGGACCAGGAAGGCCGCTTCGCCGTGGGCGTGGTCGACCAGGTCCGGGCCCCGACGGCCGCGGTCGCCGGCCGGATCGCGGAACAGCGCCGTCCGGCCCTGACCGGGGCGGTGTTCCAGCAGGAGCTGCTGCCCGGCATCCAGACTGCGGCGGGCGAGGCCGTGGGCGTCGAGACCTTCCCCGACCGGGCCCGGGCCGCGCTCGGCGTGCCGCCGGAAGAGGAACCCGAAGGCGGCGAATGACCGCCGACGCGTTCGAACGCCTCTACGCCGCCGGCCGGCCGCAGGTCGTCTCGCGGCGGCTGATCGACGACCTGGAGACGCCCGTCTCGGCCTATCTGAAGGTGGGCCGGGGCCGGCCCTTCGCCTTCCTGTTCGAGTCCGTCGAGGGCGGCGCCTGGCGCGGGCGCTATTCGATCCTGGCGGTCGAGCCCGACCTGGTCTGGCGCTGTCGCGAAGACCGGGCGGAGGTGGCGCGCGGGGCCGAGGCGGTGAAGGCCGGGGCCTATGCGCGCGAGAGCCTGCCCGCCCTGGAGTCGCTGAGGGCGCTGGTCGCCGAATGCCGCATCGACCTGCCCGACGACCTGCCGCCGATGGCGGCGGGCCTGTTCGGGGTGTTCGGCTACGACATGGTGCGGCTGGTCGAGCCGGTGGGCCCGGCCAAGGCCGATCCGCTGGACCTGCCGGACGCCGTCTGGGCGCGGCCCTCGGTGGTGGCGGTCTTCGACGGGGTGGCCCAGGAGATCATCCTGTGCACCCCGGTCTGGCCGGGCGAGGCGACGGCGGACGAGGCGCGGGCGGCGGCGAACGCACGGCTCGACGCCTTCGAGGCTCAGCTCAAGTCCCCCCTGCCGGCGGGCCGCGCGCCCCAGCCGACGGTCGCGCCGGAGCTGGTCTCGGACGTGGACGCGGCGGCCTACGCCCGGGTTGTCGAGCGGGCCAAGGCCTATATCGGCGCGGGCGACATCTTCCAGGTCGTGGCGGGGCACCGGTTCGAGGGGCCGGCGCCGTCGGACTCCTTCGCCTTCTACCGGTCGCTGCGGCGGACCAATCCCTCGCCCTTCCTGTTTCACCTGGACTTCGGCGGCTTTGCGCTGGCGGGTTCGAGCCCGGAGATCCTGGTGCGGCTGAGGGACGGGGAGGTGACCATCCGGCCCTTGGCGGGCACCCGGCCGAGAGGCGCCACACCGGCCGAGGACATGCGGCTGGAGGCCGAGCTGCTGGCCGATCCGAAGGAACGGGCCGAGCACCTGATGCTGCTGGACCTGGGCCGCAACGACGTGGGCCGGGTGGCTTTGCCGGGCTCGGTCGAGGTGACGAAGAGCTTCTACGTCGAGCGCTATTCGCACGTGATGCACATCGTCTCGAACGTGGTCGGCAAGGCGCGCACGGACCTGGATCCGGTCGATGTCCTGACCGCCGCGCTTCCCGCCGGGACCCTGTCGGGCGCGCCCAAGGTGCGGGCCATGCAGATCATCGACGAGCTGGAGACCACCAAGCGCGGCGTCGGCTACGGGGGGGCGGCCGGCTACATCGGCGCCGGCGGCGAGATCGACGCCTGCATCGTGCTGAGGACCGCCTTGTTCAAGGACGGCCGCATGTACGTCCAGGCCGGCGCGGGGCTGGTGGCCGACAGCGACCCCGCCAGCGAATACGCCGAGACCCAGCACAAGGCCCGCGCCCTGATGCGCGCGGCGGAGGAGGCGTGGCGGTTCGGGTAGGGGGCGCTTGATGCGAAGTCTCGGGACCTCCTCATTTGTCATCCCGGCCAAGCGAAGCGCAGAGCCGGGACAATGGGCGCGGCGGCGCGGTCATCCCGGACAGCCGCTGCGCGGCTTCCGGGATGACAAGAGGATGCGGGCTACCGCCGTCCCTCTTTTCAGCTCCGCCGATTCAGCCTCAACCTCAGGGGGTTGCGGACGGCCCTCGCAGCGCGCCGTCCGGTGGAGGATGGGTGCGCGCATGGTGTCACGGGCGTTCGAGCTTCAGATCCAGGGCTATGGGCTGACGACGGCGGAGATCCACTACTGGATGCCGGATCATCCCTCGCTGCTGCAGATGTACGTCTGGCAGGAGTACGATCTGGCGCCGAGATTCCCGACGCTGCACGGGTTCCTGGACTTCTGGAGCCACAACCTGGACGGCATGCTGCATTCCGTGCGGGTGGCGCACCGCGCGCTGATCGCGCCGGCGGAGTGGCGGGCGGTCGACGGGGTGTTCAGCCTGAACTGAGGCTCAGGCCGCCTGGGCGGCCGGGAAGGCCTCGCCGCCGGAGAGCGCGGCCTGCAGCGCGCCGATGAGGCGGGCCTGGTTCAGCGGCTTGGGCACATGGCCGTTCATGCCGGCGGCGCGGCAGCGCTCGACATCCTCGCGCATCACGTCGGCGGTGACGGCGAGGATCGGGGCGTGGGCGGAGGCGCCGCCCCGGGCGCGGATGGCGCGCGTGGCCTCCAGCCCGTCCATGCCGGGCATGCGGATGTCCATCAGGATGACGTCGAAGGCCTCGAGGCTGGCGGCCTCCACGGCGTCGAAGCCACTTTCGGCCTCGGCGATCTCGCAGCCGACGGCGCCCAGGATCAGCCGGGCGACCTCGCGGTTCACCGGATGGTCGTCGACGATGAGGATGCGCGGGGCGCGCTCGGCGTCTTCGGCGGGCGCGGGTTCGGCCGTGGCGGCGGGCGCCTCGGCGCGCGGCAGGTCCAGGGTGACCCAGAAGATCGAGCCGCCCTCGGGGCGGGGGTCATGGCCGAGCTCGCCGCCCATGCGCTCGACCAGCGAGCGGCAGATGGCCAGGCCCAGGCCCGTGCCCTCGTGACGGCGCGAGATGGAGGCGTCCATCTGGGCGAAGGGCTGGAACAGCTCGGCGCGGCGGTGGGCCGGCACGCCGGGGCCGGTGTCGAGCACCTCGATGCGGAAGCCGTCGCGGTCCGTACGCGGCAGGGTGGTCAGGCGCACCTCGACCGAGCCGGTCTCGGTGAACTTCACGGCGTTGTCGGCCAGGTTGGCCACGACCTGGCGCAGGCGGCGCGCGTCGACCAGATGCAGGCCGGACGGGGCGTCGGCGGTGACGTGGAAGGTCAGACCCTTGGCGCGGGCGGCCGCTGTGGCCGGCTCGGCGGCGCAGATCAGGCTGTCGAGGACGGCGGCGGGCGCGGGCTCCAGCTCGAAGCGGCCGGTCTCCAGCCGCGAGAAGTCGAGGATGTCCTCGACCACGGTCATCAGGTCGTCGGTCGAGCGGCCGATCATCTCGACCTGGCGGCGGGCCTCTGGCGGGAGGTCACCGCGCTGGGACAGGGCGCCGGTGAAGCCGAGGATGCCGTTCAGCGGCGTCCGGATCTCGTGGCTGACGACGGCCAGGAAGCGCTCGCGCGTGCGGGACATCTGTTCGACGCGGGCGTGGCTGGCGGCGGCGGCGGCGGCCTTGCGGCGCATGCGGTGCTCGGCCCGCATGCGTTCGGCCAGCGCGCTGGTCGCGAAGGCGGCGGCCAGCACCAGGCTGACGACATAGAGCTGGAGGTGAACGAGGTCGGTGAAGGCCTCACCGCCCTGGAAGGCGGCGATGGGGCCGCGGTTGGCCAGGGTCTGGACGGTCGCGGCCTGGGCCATCAGCCAGACCGCCAGGAAGGTCCAGGCCGAGCCCAGCCGGAAGGCGGCGAAGACCAGGGCCGGGAAGGTCAGGAGGAAGGCGGTGAAGCCCGACAGGGAGAACAGGGCGAGCGTGCCGGCGCCGAGCGCGGCCAGCAGGATCAGGCGCTCGGCGCGGCCGGCCGGGCCCATGTAGAGCGGATTGATCCGCCGCATGACCATGAGGGTGGCGGGCAGGCCCAGGATCATGCCGGTGACGTCGCAGGCCATCCAGCGCGAGGCGATGACGAGGAAGTCCTGGCCGGTGGCGGGCGTGGTCATGAGTGCGCCGATCGCGCCCTCCGCGAGACCGACTGCGGTCACGAGGCCCACGAAGGGCAGGAAGCGCCGCAGCCGGCCGAGGTCGAGCGCGGCGCCGCAGAAGGTGCGGACCAGCCCGACGACCGCGACCGAGAAGACGAGGTTCAGGCCGGTGAAGGCCGCGTTGAAGATCGGCGGCAGGCCGGCGATGATGTTCACCACCACGTTCAGCCCGATGCAGGCGGCGGCGAAGGCCCAGCCGAGGCGGCGCGGCAGCAGCAGCAGGCCCGCGGCCAGCACGCCGTTGGCGGCCCAGAAGGTGGTCGAGTTCTCGACCGACCGGGACCACATCACGCCGGAATAGACGGCCGCGGCGAAGACCACGAAGAGGATGAGCGCCGTCATCAGGCCGCGCGGCGGTTCCGCCGTCCGGTAGAAGCGCCAACGCACGCCGAATACTCTCATGCCCACTCCCCGTCGGACAGGCGGAGCAGAAGACCACGCAAGTCTTTGAAAGCCGTGAACGACTATCCAGCGTCCAAAAGGCGGCTTAACGTCGGCCCAGCGGGCGGGGAGGCGGCGCATGACGGAGACGACGGCCAGGGGCGACGCGGGCGATCCGGGACCTCATCAGGCGACCGGCCAGGAGAAGCTGGTCATCGGCGCCTCGTCGCTGGGCACCGTCTTCGAGTGGTACGACTTCTACCTGTACGGCTCCCTGGCGATCTACCTGTCCGAGCATTTCTTCTCGGGGGTGAACGAGACGACGGGGTTCATCCTGGCGCTGGGGGCGTTCGCGGCGGGGTTCGCGGTCAGGCCGTTCGGGGCGCTGGTGTTCGGGCGGATCGGCGACATCGTGGGCCGCAAGAACACCTTCCTGGTGACCATGGCGATCATGGGCCTGTCGACCTTCGTGGTCGGCCTCTTGCCCAGCTACGGGCAGATCGGGGTGGCGGCGCCGCTGCTGCTGGTCTTCCTGCGGCTGCTGCAGGGGCTGGCGCTGGGCGGGGAGTACGGCGGGGCGGCGACCTATGTGGCCGAGCACGCGCCGGACGGGAAACGGGGCCTGTACACCAGCTGGATCCAGACGACGGCGACGGCGGGCCTGTTCCTGAGCCTGCTGGTCATCATGGCGACGCGGGCGCTGATGGCGCCGGACGACTTCGCGGCCTGGGGCTGGCGCATCCCCTTCCTGCTGTCGATCGTGCTTTTGACCATCTCGATCTGGATCCGTTTCAAGCTGAACGAAAGCCCGGTGTTCCAGAGGATGAAGTCCGAGGGGACGACGTCGAAGGCGCCGCTGAAGGAGTCCTTCGGGCGCTGGCCCAATGCCCGGCTGGTGCTGATCGCGCTCTTCGGCGCCGTCGCCGGCCAGGCGGTGGTCTGGTACACGGGCCAGTTCTACGCCCTGTTCTTTCTCGAGAAGATGCTGAAGGTCGACGGGTTTTCGGCCAACGCCATGGTGGCAGCAGCCCTGCTGATCGGGACGCCCTTCTTCATCGTCTTCGGCTGGCTGTCGGACAGGATCGGGCGAAAGAAGATCATCCTGACCGGCTGCGCGCTCGCGGCCCTGACCTATTTCCCGGCCTTCAACGCCCTGACCTGGGCGGCCAATCCGGCGCTGGCCCAGGCGCAGGCGAGCGCGCCGGTGACGGTTCGGGCCGCGCCCGGGGACTGCTCGTTCCAGTTCGATCCGGTCGGCCGCAACCGCTTCGATAGCCAGTCCTGCGACATCGCCAAGGCCTTCCTCGCCAAGGCCGGCGTCGGTTACCAGACCGTGGCGGCGGAGCCGGGCGCGGTCGCCGAGGTTCGCATCGGCGAGACGGTGGTCACAGCCCCTGATCCCGCAGTAGTCACGGGCGAGGCGCGGGCCGAGGCCATCGCCGCCTTCCAGGCCGAGACGCGGGCGGCGCTGAACGCGGCGGGCTATCCGGAGGCGGCGGACCCGGCGCGGGTGAACACGGCGGCGGTGGTGGCCATCCTGGCCTACCTCGTCCTGCTGGTGACCATGGTCTACGGGCCGATCGCGGCGCTCCTGGTCGAGCTGTTCCCGGCGCGGATCCGCTACACCTCCATGTCGCTGCCCTATCACATCGGCAACGGCTGGTTCGGGGGCTTCCTGCCGACCACGGCCTTCGCCATCGTGGCGGCGTCGGGGAACCTCTATTCGGGCCTGTGGTACCCGGTGATCGTGGCGGCGGCGACGCTGGTGATCGGCCTGTTCCTGCTGCCGGAGACCTATCGGCGGCCGATGGATCACCTGCCGGAGGGCGGGCAGGCGGGAACCTAGCTTGGCTGCAGGGGGTTGCCCTTGGTTCAGGGAACCGAGGGAACAGGCCATTGAGCGCGCGCGCGCACGAGTTGCACCTCTGGGGCGGGCATGAGTGCACGGTGAACCGGCTGGGCGGCCGGTTCGTCGACCAGACCGTGCTGTCCGGGCATCAGGAGCGGCTGAGCGACCTGGAGCTGTTCGCCGGCTTGGGCGTGGCGGCCCTGCGCTATCCGGTGCTGTGGGAGCGGGTGTCGCCGAGGTCGCCGGAGGAGCGCGACTGGCGCTGGAGCGACGAGCGGCTGGGCGAGCTGAGGCGGCTGGGCGTGCGGCCGATCGTGGGCTTGGTCCATCACGGCTCGGGCCCGGCCTACACCAGCCTGCTGGACGAAGGTTTTGCGGGGGGACTGGCGGCGCACGCGCGCGCCGTCGCCGAGCGCTATCCGTGGGTGCGCGACTGGACGCCGGTCAATGAGCCCCTGACCACCGCGCGGTTCAGCGCGCTCTACGGCCTCTGGTATCCGCACCTGAGGGACGAGGGGGCGTTGTGGCTGGCGCTGCTGAACCAGATCGATGCGACGCGGCTGGCCATGCGGGCGATCCGTGAGGTGATCCCGGACGCGCGGCTGATCCAGACGGAGGACCTGGGCTTCACCCATGCGCGGGCGGGGCTGGAGGAGCAGGCGGCGTTCGAGAACCACCGGCGCTGGCTGACCTGGGACCTGCTCTGCGGGCGGGTGACGTCGTCGCATCCGCTATTCAAGCGGCTGGCGCGCCATGGGCTGGAGGCGCGACTGGCGGCGATCGCGGCCGAACCGTGCCCGCCGGACGTGATCGGGGTGAACCACTATCTGACCAGCGAGCGGCTGCTGGACGACCGGCTGGAGCGGTATCCGCCGCACACCCACGGCGGCAGCGACAAGCGGCGCTATGCGGACGTCGAGGCGGTCAGGGCCGCGGCCGAAGGGCCGCTGGGGCTGGAGACGCTGCTGGACCAGGCGTGGCGGCGCTATGGCCGGACGCTGGCGGTCACCGAGGTGCACAACGGCTGCACGCGCGACGAGCAGATGCGCTGGCTGCTGGAGGCGTGGCGGGCGTGCGAGCGGCTGCGGGCCGACGGCGTGGACGTCGAGGCGGTGACGGCCTGGTCGCTGCTGGGCGCCCATGACTGGGACAGCCTGCTGACGCGGCAGCGGGGCCACTATGAGCCGGGTGTCTTTGATCTGAGGGGTGGCCAGCCCCGGCCGACGGCGGCGGCGGAGCTGCTGAAGGCGCTGGCCAACGGGCGCGAGCCGGACATCCTCGGGCTGGAGCGCGAAGGCTGGTGGCGACGGGAGGTGCGCATGGAATATCCGCCTGTGCCGACGGTCTCGCCCAGCCGGCGCCCGACGCCGCCCGTGCGGACGGACAAGAGGCCGATCCTGATCACCGGCCGGACCGGGACGCTGGGCCAGGCGCTGGCGCGCGCCTGCCGCCTCAGGGACCTGCCCTATGTGCTGACTGACCGGGCGCGGCTGCCGATCGAGGACGAGGCCGCGGTGCGGGAGGCCATCGACCAGATCCGCCCGGCTGCGGTGATCAATGCGGCGGGCTGGGTGCGCGTCGACGAGGCCGAGGACGAGGCCGAAGCCTGCATGCGCGCCAACGCCGAGGGGCCGGAGCTGCTGGCCCAGGCGTGCGAGCGGGCGGGGCTGCCGTTCGTGGCATTCTCGTCGGACCTGGTCTTCGACGGTCTGGCGGGCCGGGCCTATGTCGAGGGCGATCCGACCGCGCCGCTGAGCGTCTACGGGCGGAGCAAGGCCGAGTGCGAGCGGCGCGTGCTGGCGGTCGGCGGCAAGGCGCTGGTGATCCGGACGGCGGCCTTCTTCCAGGCCGAGGACGCGCACAACTTCGCGGTGCACTGCTTCAACGCCCTGTCGGCCGGCGAGCGCTTCCAGGCGGCGGAGGACTGTTTCGTCTCGCCGACGCATGTGCCGGACCTGACGCACGCGACGCTCGACCTTCTGATCGATGGCGAGACCGGCCTGTGGCACCTGGCGAACTCGGGCCGGTTCTCCTGGGCGGGGTTCGCACGCACCCTGGCGGAGGCCGCCAGGCTCGATCCCGGGCTGGTCGACGGCGTGGGGTCGGACGCCATGGGCTGGCGGGCGGCGCGGCCGGCGGACGTGCACCTCGGCTCGGAGCGCGGCGCGCTGCTGAGGCCGGCCGAGGACGCCATCGAGCGCTTCCTGCACGCCTGGCGGCGGAGGGACGGCGAGGCGCGGGCGGCGGCCGGGACGCGCACGGCCTGCGCGCCGGCGCTGGATCAGGCCGAGGCCTGAGCCTCGACCAGAGGCCGGACGGCGGCGACGGCGGCGCGGGCCTTTTCCGCGGTCTCTTCGGGCGACTGGCCGGGCTTGTAGATATCCGAGCCGAGGCCGAAGCCGCGCGCGCCGGCCGCCCACCAGTCGGCCATGGTCGAGGGCCCCGCGCCGCCGACGGCGAGCACGGTCGCGTCCCTCGGCAGGACGGCCATCAGCGCCTTGAGGTGGCCGGTCCCGGCGCTGGAGGCCGGGAAAAGCTTGAGGTAGCGCGCGCCCGCGTCGTAGGCGGCGAAGGCCTCGGTCGCGGTCTGGACGCCGGGCATGGGGTCGAGGCCGAGGTCGCGGCTGCGCTTGATGACGGCCGGATTGGTGTTCGGGGCGACCACGATGCGGCCGCCGGCCTGGGCGACGTGGTCGACCATGTCGGGCGAGAGCACCGTTCCCGAGCCGCAGACCAGGCGATCGCCCCAGCCCTCGGTCAGGCGGCGCAGGCTCTCGAAGGGCTCGGGCGAGTTGAGCGGAATCTCCACGATGCGGACGCCGCCGGCGTGGAGCGCCTCGGCGTGGGCTTCGATCTCGTCGGGCGTGACGCCGCGCAGGATGGCGACGACGGGTACGGTGCGCATGGCCTCGTCGAGCTTCATGGCCGGACCTTTCGATAAAGCGCGGTGAGGCCGTCCAGCGCCGCGTCCCGGCCGTCGAAGGTCTCGGACGCGATCCCGCGCAGCGTCAGCGCGCGTTCGTAGAGGACGCAGAGTTCGGGCTCACCGATGAGGGCGACACGCTCGGGCCGGGCGTTGAGGCAAGCCGGCGTGCTCGCGATCTCGGCGCCGATGAGCAGGCCGGACAGATAGGACGCCGAGCCCGCCGGATCGGCGTCGCCGCCGACCACCCGAGAGCGAACAGTGAACAGCCGCGAGGCCAGGGCTGAGCCGTCGCCGGCGGCCTCGACGCCAGCGTCGAAGTCGGCGCCGAGTTCAGCGGGGCGGTCGGTCTTCAGCACGCCGTGCTTCGTAAGCAAGCCGAACAGCTCGCCGGTCATGGCGGTGACGAAGCGTTCCAGCCCGCCGTCGCGGGCGACCGCCCATTTGGCGTGGGTGCCGGGATGGCAGATGAGATGCTCGCCCTGGAGCCGGACGGGGTCCGCGTTCAGCCAGCCGAGAATCTGGGTCTCCTCGCCGCGCATGACGTCGGGCGCGCCCGCCACGCCTTGGCCGCGCAGACCGGGCGTCAGCCAGACGTCCTCGGCGACCCTGTCGAGGCCGCGGGCCAGATTATCGAGGGAGGCGGGGCAGTCGAGGTAGTCCACGACCTTCCAGCCGAGGGTGGAGCCGATCATGCCGCAGAGCACGGCGGGCAGGCGCTCGGCGGACAGCGCCGGACGGACCGCGTCGTGGAAGAGCTGCTCGGCCTCGCCGGGGCTGAGGCGGCCGACGCCGTAGTCGAACTCGCGTTCCTCGATGGGCTGGCCGTCGGCGCCGACCGTCCAGGCGCGGAGGTTGGTGGTGCCCCAGTCGCAGGCGAGGAACACGGGCTCGGCCATTCAGGTCCGGCCGCCGTCGATGACGAAGTTCTGGCCGGTGATCATCCGGCTGTCGTCCGCCGACAGGAACAGGCACAGGCGCGCCACGTCCTCGGGCAGGATGCGCTCCTTCAGCGCGACCTGCTCCATCCACTCGGCCTCGGCCTCCGGCGTCAGCCACAGGGCCAGCTGGCGCTCGGTGACGATCCAGCCGGGGGAGACGGTGTTGACGCGGATCTTCTGGGGGCCCCACTCGCGGGCGAGGGCCTTGGTCAGGGCGTTGATGGCGCCCTTGGCGGCGACATAGGTGGGCATCTCGGCGGGGCCGAGAAGGGCGTTGATCGAGCTGATGTTGAGGATCGCCCCCCCGCCGGCTTCGACCATGCCGGGATAGACGGCGCGGCTGCAGATGAAGGCCGGGTCGAGGTTGACCGCCAGGCCCCTATGCCACTGCTCCAGAGTGGTCTCGGCGGCCTTGTGGCGGGTGTCGTTGGCGACGTTGTTGACCAGGATGGTGACTGGCCCGTGGCGCTCGGCGGCCGCGGCCAGCGTCGCCTCCAGGGCGGGGGCGTCGGTGACGTCGCAGCGCTTGAACCAGCTGCCCGGGGCTCCGGCCTCGACCTTTTCGCCGGCGGCGACGTCGAGGCCGACGAAGGCGACCTTCGCGCCCTGGCGCGCGTATTCGGCGACCATGCAGGCGCCGATGCCGGACGAGCCGCCGGTGATGAAGACGGACCGGCCCTCAAGGCTGGGATAGCGCGCGTAGTCAGGCATTCAGTGGGACTCCCGGGTGACCTCGTCGCCGCTCCGCCCCACGAGGAAGTCCAGGTCGCAGCCCTGGTCCGCCTGAAGGACGGTGTCGACGTAGAGCCTATACCAGCCCCGGGCGGGCTGTGGCGCTTGTTCCTGCGCGTCGCGCCGCCGCCGCCGGTCGGCCAGCTCGTCTTCGCGGACGCAGAGTTCGAGCGACCGGGCCGGCCCGTCCAGCACGATCTCGTCGCCGGTCTCGACAAGGGCCAGCGGGCCGCCGGCGGCGGCCTCGGGCGCGACGTGGAGGATGACGGCGCCATAGGCCGTGCCGCTCATCCGGGCGTCGGAGATGCGCAGCATGTCGCGCACGCCCTGGGCCAGCAGTTTGCGGGGCAGGGCCATGTTCCCGACCTCGGGCATGCCGGGGTAGCCCTTGGGACCGCAGCCCTTGAGCACCAGCACGGACGAGGCGTCGACCTCCAGGTCCGGGTCGTCGATGCGGGCGCGGTAGTCCTCGATGGTCTCGAAGACCACGGCCCGGCCGCGATGGCGCAGCAGGGACGGCGTGGCGGCGCTCGGCTTCATGATGGCGCCCTGCGGACAGAGGTTGCCGCGAAGGACCCAGACCCCGGACGACGGGCCGACCGGATCGAACAGGGGCCGGATGACGTCGCGGTTCCAGACCTCGGCGGCCTCGACGACCTCGCCCATGGTCAGGCCGGAGACGGTGGGGGCCTCCGTCTTCAGGAGCGGCAGAAGCTCCTTCATCACCGCCGGCACGCCGCCGGCGTAGGCGAAGTCCTCCATCAGGAACCGGCCGGACGGCATGATGTCGACCAGCAGCGGCACCTCGCGGCCCCAGCGGTCGAAGTCCTCCAGGCTCAGCTCCACGCCCAGCCGGCCGGCGATGGCCAGCAGGTGGAGCACGGCGTTGGTCGAGCCGCCGACGGCCGCGTGGACCTTGATGGCGTTCTCGAAGGAGTCGCGGGTCAGGACCTGGGACGGGCGCAGGTCGTTCCGGACCATCTCCACGATGGTGCGGCCGGTGAGGTGGGCCATGGTCCCGCGCCGGGCGTCGACGGCGGGCAGGGCGCCGTTCATGGGCAGGCTGACGCCCAGCGCCTCTATGAGGCTCGACATGGTCGAGGCCGTGCCCATGGTGTTGCAGACGCCGTGGCTGCGGCTCATCCCCGCCTCGGCGGCCGTGAAGTCGTCCATGGACATCTCGCCGGCTCGGACGGCCTCCGACAGGCGCCAGACGTCGGTGCCTGAGCCGATGGCCTTGCCCTTGAAGGTCCCGTTCAGCTTGGGCCCTGCCGAGACCACGATGGCAGGCAGGTCGACGCTGCAGGCGCCCATGAGCTGGCCGGGCGTGGTCTTGTCGCACCCGCCCAGCAGCACCACGCCGTCGATGGGGTTGCCGCGGATCGACTCCTCGGTCTCCATCGCCAGCAGGTTGCGGAACAGCATGGCGGTCGGGCGCATCTGGGTCTCGCCCAGCGACATGGCCGGGAACTCCAGCGGCAGGCCGCCGGCCTCCCAGACGCCGCGCTTCACGTGCTCGGCCAGGTCGCGCAGGTGGCCGTGGCAGGGGTTGAGCTCGGACCAGGTGTTGCAGATCCCGATGACCGGCCTGCCGTCGAAGACGTCGTCGGGCAGGCCGAGGCTCTTCATCCAGCTGCGGTGGATGAAGCCGTCGCGGTCGATCTTTCCGTAGCTGTGGGCGCTGCGGAACGGCTTGCGGCTCACGGGGGGTTGGCTCCTCGACGGGCGGTCAGTCCGATAACCGCTGGAGCGCCCGAGGGTTCACCCGGCGAAGGGCGCGACCGGCAGACCGGGGACCTCAACCTCGATCGAGAAGAGGCTGCCGGCGAGCGGCTGGCCCTTCAGCGCCTCGTCCGACAGGTCCTCGCGCGCGCTGGTGATAAAGAGGGTCTTCAGGTCCGCGCCGCCGAAGGCGCAGCTCGAGGGCTGTTCGACCGGCATGTCGATGGTGCGGTCGATCGTCCCGTCCGGGGCGTAGCGGACGACGCGCCAGGCGCCCCAATGGGCGTTCCAGAGGTATCCTTCGGCGTCCACGGCCGCGCCATCGGGCGAGCCATCCGCGACCTCGGCGAACAGGCGGCGCCCGCCGAGGTCGCCGGTCGCGGGATCGACGTCATAGGCCCAGATAAGCGCCCTGTCGGACTCGGCGACATAGGCGGTGCGGCCATGGGGCGAGAAGGCGAGCGCATTGGGGATGGTGATCGGCTCGATGACCCGGCGGATCGTCCAGTCGGGATCGAGCCGATAGACCGAGCCGGCGTCCGGCACGGCGCCGTCGCGCATGGTGCCCCACCAGAAGCGCCCCGAGGGGTCGGTCCCGCCGTCGTTGGAGCGGTTCTCGACCGGCTCTTCGGCGATGGCGCGGATTTCGAAGCCGCCAGTCTCGACATCGAGCACGCCGATCCCGCCCTCGGTGGCCAGCAGCAGCGAGCCGTCGGCGCGCAGGGCGGCGGCGCTGGCGCGGACGGGCAGGGTCCAGTGGCCCCCCTCACCGTTGCCCGGGCGCCACCAGAACAGCGATTTATTCTGGATGTCGAACCAGTAGATCCGCTCGCGGACGGGGTCCCAGAGGGGGCCTTCGCCCAGGGTCGCTTCGGCGCGCACGCAGCAAGTCACGGCCACTCAAGACTCTCCGGAAAGACAAGCGGAAATTGGTCCGCAACAGATTTCAGCGCGCGGGCAAACCTGCATCAACGTCGGCGCGCCCGTTCGGGTTCCATTCACATCTGACAGTATTACATTCGTCATCCGCCAAATGAGTCGGGTGGGCGAAGGACATGAACAAGCTTAGCTATCTGGACGTCTTCAATCTGGGCCACGAGGAGCACGACGAGGACATCCGCGTCGGCGACCTGGTCCGGACGGGGCAGAACCACTTCCCCCACTATACGGTCATCGCCGTCGCCGGCGAGACGGCATGGGTCCGGGACGTGCAGAGCGGGGCCGACGGCCTGACCGCGCTGAACCTCTGCCGCCGCATCAACGGCGCGCCCGCCTAAGGCGCTCCGGACGACCGCCGCCGGCCGTGGCCGGTGAACCAATCGCCGCGCGCACGGTTAAGTCACCGGGCCGGGCGGCGATGGAGAGCGGACGATCACCACCTTCATGTTCGCAACGGGGATCGAGAACAGCATCCCCAAGATCAAGGGCGGCTCGATCCGGGTCGACCAGATGGAGTCGTGCGGCCACTACCGGCTGTGGAGCACAGACTTCGACCTGTGCGAGGAGATGGGCATCCGTTTCCTGCGCTATGGCCCGCCGTTGCACACGACCCTGCTGGGGCCCGGCAAGTACGACTGGGAGTTCGCGGACCTCACCTTCAACGACCTGAAGCGGCGCGACATCGTGCCGATCGTGGACCTGTGCCACTTCGGCGTGCCGGACTGGATCGGCGACTTCCAGAACGTCGACTTCCCGCAGCATTTCGAGGCCTACGCCCGGGCGTTCGCCCAGCGCTTCCCGTGGGTGCAGCTCTACACGCCGGTCAATGAGATGTTCATCTGCGCCACCTTCTCGGCGCGCTACGGCTGGTGGAACGAGGAGGGGACCACCGACCAGACCTTCGTGCGGGCCCTGACCAACATCGTGAAGGCCAATGTGCTGGCCATGAGGGCCATCCTGGAGGTCCGGCCGGACGCCATCTTCGTGCAGAGCGAGAGCTCGGAATATTTCCACGCCGAGAACCCGCGGGCCATCAAGCCGGCCGAGATCCTGAACTCGATGCGGTTCCTGTCGTTGGACCTGAACTACGGCCACCGCGTCGATTCCGAGATGTACTGCTACCTGCTCGACAACGGCATGACGCAGCAGGAGTACGAATTCTTCCTGGGCAACCGGCTGCGCCACCACTGCATCCTGGGCAACGACTACTACTGGACGAACGAGCACCGGGTGTCGGCGGACGGCACCACACGGGCCTCGGGCGAGATCTTCGGCTACAGCGAGATCACCCGGCAGTACTACGACCGGTACCGCCTGCCGGTCATGCACACCGAGACCAACATCGTTGAAGGCCCCAAGGGCGACGAGGCGGTGAACTGGCTCTGGAAGGAGTGGGCCAACGTCCTGAGGTGCCGCAACGACGGCATCCCGACGGTGGGCTTCACCTGGTACTCCCTGACCGACCAGATGGACTGGGACACGGCGCTGAGGGAGCCGAACGGGCGGGTGCACCCCGTCGGCCTCTATGACCTGAACCGCCAGATCCGGCCGGTCGGCAAGTGCTATCGCCAGATCATCCACGAGTGGAAGGACGTCCTGCCGGTGCAGAGCCTCTGCCTGTCGGTGCCGATCGTCTATCCGTCCGAGTACGAGGATCGCCAGGCCCTGCGCCAGCGGGCCGAGGCGCGCGAGCTGAGGGCCGGTGAAAAGGAAATCGAGCGCGAGGAAGCCTGATGGCCTCCAGCGTGCGGATCGGTGGCCTGCCGGTCATCACGCTTTGGGCGCCCGAGGCGACGGATCGCGGCTTCGTCAGCGCCGACATCCTGCCCGGCCGGGGCATGACCACCCTGCAGATCCGGGCGCGGACGCCCGAACTGGGCGAGCTCGACGTGCTGGCGTCGCCTTCGGCTGAGGAGGCTGCGCGGGTGCTGGACGGCGGGGCGGACGACCATGCCGGGTCGAAGTCCTTTTCGCTCGGCGGGGCGCTGCTGATCCCCTACGCCAACCGCATTCGCGGCCGGCTGTCGGATGACGGCCGGGAGATCGAGACGCAGGTGGCGGGCCGAACCGTGCGGCTGCCCGCCAACTGGGGCGGCCAGCGCCCGGGCGCCGAACGCTACGCCATGCACGGGCTGATCCTGGACGCGGCCGTGCCGGACTATGGGGTCGAGCGGCGTGGTGACGCCGAGGTGCTGACCGGCGCGCTGGACGCCGGCGACTTCGGCGGCCGCTGGCCGTCGCGGTGCCGGCTCGAGTTCGAGATCGCCCTGAGCGCCTCGGCCTTCGAGATGCGGGTGTCGGCCACCAACATCGGCGACGAGGTCCTGCCGATGGGCATCGGCTGGCACCCGTGGTTCAACCTGCCGAGCGGTCGGCGCGAGCAGGCCCGCCTGACCCTGCCGGCGAACGCCCGGACCCTGGTCAACGACTACGACGCGGTCCTGCCGACCGGCGAGGTCGCACCCGTCGCGGGGACCCCCCACGACTTCCGGGAGGGGCGGGCGCTGGACGATCTCTACCTCGATGACTGTTTCACCGATCTGGTCAGGGAGGACGGCGAACTGGCGCTCGCCTTCGAGGACCCCACCGCCGGCTACGGGCTCGCCCTCACCAGCGCCTCCCCGGCCGTGAAGGCCGTGCAGGTCTATGCGCCGCTGGACCGGCCCGTTCTGGTTATTGAGCCGCAGTTCAACGTGGCCGATCCGTTCGCGGCGATATGGCGCAGGCGGAAAACTGGGATGACGAAGCTGGTTCCGGGACAGGCTGCGCGATATCTCGTGAGGCTTCAGATCAATACGGCCCGGTTTACACGCAAAAGCTGTAGATAAAAAGACTGCCGGCAATCCGTGCAGTCGTTTGGCCTGTCCCACCCTCGCTGTTAGCACGCCGTCGGCGCGTGAGTCTGGGCGCTCAACGGGGGATATATCGAGTGCCGAAGCGAACGGGCGCCGACACCCGGCGTCAGGCGGCCGGTCTGGGCGAGGCAGCCGGTGTGTGGGCCGGCGCCGGCGCGGCGGTGGCCTGGGCCGGACCGTTGGAAGGCGGCGCCTTCGACGAGCAGGTCTGCTGGGGCTCGGCCCCAAAGGTCGTGCGCTGCGATCCGGTCTGGAAGCTCGCCGCGCTTGGACGCGGGATCGAGGGATTGCGCGAGGCGCGAGACGCGCGGACCTCGGACACCTGCATCATCTTTGGGAACGGGCCGAGCCTGAAATGGGTCAACCGGGCGCTGCTCGGACGGCACCCCGTGATCGCCTCCAATTACGCCTTCCTCGACGCCGACCTGTTTCGCCACGTCACCCACTACACGGTGGTCAATCCGCTGGTCGCCGAGCAGGCGGCCGAAGAGATCAATGGCCTGGAAGGCCCTCGCAAGTTCTTCCCCTACTGGCTGGCCTACTGCCTGGCGGAAAAGAACGACGTGACGTTCGTGAACGCGCGTGGAGGTTCGCCAGACTTCTCGACCAACGCCGAGTCCTGGATCTCATGGTCCTCGACCGTCAGCTTCTTCAATCTGCAACTGGCCTACTACCTGGGCTTCAAGCGGGCGCTGCTGGTCGGTTTCGACAACATCTACCTCCAGCCCGAGCAGGCCGAGGAGGGCGATCCGATCCGGAACGACGAGGACGACCCCAATCATTTTGACGCGCGCTATTTCAAGGGCAAGGCCTGGCACGCGGCCGATACGAAGGCGATGGAAGCGGCCCTGGGCGCGGCCGAGGACGCCTGGCGTGCGGACCACCGGTTGATCAAGAACTGCACGGTCGGCGGCGCGCTCGAAATCTTTCCGCGTAGCACCCTGGAGGCCGAGCTGGTCCGGCCTTCCGACACGCCCCTGTACCGCAAGGCGGTGTGGACGGACGTCAGCCTCGCCGAGACGATGAACACGGGCGACTACGCCCATGCCACCCTGTCGGTGTCCGAGGTGCGGTTGGGCGCTCAGTTCTGGAAGCGCCTGATGCTCAAGGTCCAGCGCACGGGCGGCGGGCTGATGCTGGAGGTGCGACCGGGAGACGGCGACCCTGCGGAGTTTCCGGGATTTCCGTCAAACGCCCCCTCGGATAACTGGGGCCCCTACCTCCGCCTGCCGTTCGTGGAGCGTCCGGAAGCCGAGCTGGAGTTCCGGCGACAGACCTTGAGCATGACCGCTGCAGGCCGAGACATCCTCTGGATGATCTTCGCGCACCTAGACGACTGGCTGGCCGAAGCGGGCGCAGGCGCGGACGCGCCGAGCGCTGACCTGCTGGAAGAGCTTCGGCGCGACGGCCCGGACCTCGACCTGATCGAGCGCCGCCTGTTCGGCTAGGCCTTCGGCGGAGCCGCGTCGAGCAGGGCGAAAAGCTTGTCGATGGCGACGTGCGAGACGCGCTCGACCGCGTCGGCGGTGTTGGAGCCGTTATGCGAGCCGAAGATGCAGCGGTCGAAGGCGCGCAAGGGATTGTCCGGCGCGAGGGGCTCGTCCTCGAAGACGTCCAGCGCGGCGGAATGGATCAGACCGGAGTTCAGGCCCTCCAGCAGCGCCGTCTCGTCGATCACCGGGCCGCGGCTGACGTTGACGATGCGCACGCCGGGCTTGAGGCGCGGCAGGATCGAGGCGTTGAACATGTGCCGGGTGGCGGCGTTCAGCGGGCAGGTGAAGACCAGGAAGTCGGCCTCCTCCAGGCGCTGCGGCCATTCGGCGCCCTCGACCTCGACGCCCTCGAAGGGCGCGAAGAAGGGGTCGTAGGCGATGACCTTCATGTCGCAGGCCAGCAGGCGCTTGGCGGTCTGGCGGCCGATGTCGCCGAAGCCGACGACGGCGGCCGTCTTATTCCAGGTGGAGACGCCCGGCGGCTTGGGCCAGGTGTTGTTGAGGCGGATCTCGCGGTCGATCCGGTAGGTCTCGCGCGCCAGGCCCAGCACATAGGCCATGGCGACGTCGGCGACCTCTCGGCCGAAGACCTGGGGCGTGTTGACCACGTTCAGGCCGAGCGCCTTGGCCGCCTCGAAGTCCACATTGTCGACGCCCACGCCCCATTTGACGACGGCGCGCAGGCGGCCCTGGACCCCGGCGCCGAGCGTGCGGGCGTTGGCCGGGTCGTCGCCGGCGATCCAGCCGTCGTAGCGCGGCAGGCGCTCGATCAGCTCGGCCTCGGACAGGGTCTGGACCACCGGAGCGGCGTCCAGCTCGATGCCGCGCTCGGCGAAGCGGTCGCGGAAGCGGTCGATGAGGCCCAGCATGGGCGGGCAGGTGACGAGGACGCGATCGGCCATGATCAGCCCCGCGTCCTGAGCGCGAGCGCCTCGGCCATGTCCCACTCCTCGGGGCCGTCGATGTCGACGGACTCCAGCTTGGGCGTCTCGAACAGGACGGGCTTCTTGCCGATGCGGGCGCCGGTCGAGGCGAAGCTGTCGGCGGTGAAGACGTAGAGGTTGGAGTTCTCCTCGAACCAGGGCTCCAGGTCCTGGGTGCGGATGAGGTTGTCCGGGTCGTGGTTCACCGCGCTGCCGTCCTCCCGGTAGAAGCGGGTCTGGATGCGGTTGACGGTGAACAGGGAGTCCGCCTCGCCCGCCGCCACGGCCTGGCGATAGCGGCCGATGGCGCCGCGGATGGTGGCCGGCGACAGCAGCGGATTGGTCGTGTGGGTCATCAGATAGGCGTCGGCCGGCACGGCCTCGATGTCGTCGGCCAGCACCAGGTTCATGCTGACGAAGTCGCCGCAGATCTCCGGCTTGCGGTCGCGGATCATCACCCGGCCGTTCGCCTCGCCGTCATGCAGGCCGTTCTGGGCGAGGATATCGCGGGCGTCGGTGGTGATGACCACCAGATCGACCTCCTCGAGCGCCAGCAGGCTGTCGAGGATCCAGCGGAACAGGGGCTTGCCGGCCAGCGGCCGGAAGTTCTTGGAGGGCACCCGCACGCTGTTGGCCTTCATGGGCAACAGGGCGACGAGTCCGTGGCGCTTGGCGTCTGTCATGCGGGTTCCGGTCAGCGGGGGAAGAAGTAGGCTTCCTTGCGCGCCTGGGAGAGGCGGCGGTGGTCGTTGTTGCCCCGGAAGGTCCCCCAGTACTGCATGGTCCGGAACATCACGATGTTCCAGAACTCGCGCAGGAAGACCTTGTCCGAGATGGCCTGGCCCCAGTCGAGGAAGACGCCCGAGGCGGCGTAGCGGAGGAAGTCGCCGAAGCCGACGTGAATCTCCGGCATGATGGCCTGGAGCGCGATGGCCTCGCGCTCGTAGCGGACGCGGACCTTGCCCCAGGTCTCCTCATGGATGTGGATCACGCCGGCGTCGGCGACGTAGCCGAGGCGATGGCCGGCGGCGACCAGGCGCTTGCCCAGCTCCATGTCCTCGAGACCTGTCAGCTCTTCGTCGAAGCGGTGGGTCTCCCACACCTCGCGCAGCAGGGCGGAGTTGGCGTTGTTGCAGAAGAAGCCTTCGCTGGGGATGGCGCTGTTGGCCGGGAAGTATTTGGCGAACAGCTGGTGCTCGGAGAATTTGCTCACCTCGTGGCCGACCTGCCGGCCATAGGTGTAGGCGACGTCGTCCTGGCCCAGCGGGGCGATCAGCTTCTCTAGCCAGTCATCGGAGGTCGGGATGCAGTGACCGCTGATGAAGACCAGCGCCCGGCCATGCGCGGCCTCGCAGCCCCGGTTGAGCGAGCGACCGAAAGTGAACTCGTCCTTGCGGATCTCGACGAGGCGCGAGCCGTGCGCCTCGGCGATCTTGCGGGTGTCGTCGGTCGAGCCGGAGTCGACCAGCACCACCTCCCACTGATCGCGTGGCAGGGTCTGGCGCTCGAGCGCCTCGAACACCTCCGGCAGCCAGCGCGCCTCATTGAGCGTGCGGATGACGATGCTGGCCTGGAGCGCCTGGCGAGCCATGGCTCAGGCTCGGCCTTGTGGACGTGTGGACGCGGCGA
>NZ_JANJTL010000033.1 GCF_024711105.1 Brevundimonas sp.
GCGACGACCTCGGCCTCGCGCGAGGTGATCTCGGGCTCGCCTTGCAGGATCGCCGCGACAGCCAGCAACTCGAGCATGAATGTCTCCGCGGCGATGCAGGCCGTCCCGCGCCTTGCCGGGAGACCGTGCCGCGTCACGGGCGCCAAAGGCAACCGACGATCTCTGACGTCGCATCGGGTCGGGTCCGATCAGCTTGACATTGGCGGGCGCGGGACGACCTCCTGCGGCCCCGCTGGACGCCGAATCCTTCGTGCGTTTCTAGGTGTGGACCGCGGATGCCGATGCGAAGCCTCAAGACCGCCCTGCTGACCGCCGTCACCTTCGGCCTGGTCGGGCCGCTGTTCGGAACGATCGCGTTCGCCGTATGGGGCCTGGCGGAAAGCACCGAGCCAGCGTCGGGCTGGGCGGTCCTCGCCATCCTGTGGATGCTGCCGTTTGGCTACATGTTCGGCTTCGTCCCGGCGGTTCTGACGGGATTTCTGGCCGGCCTGGTCAGAGGACGGGTGAGTTCGGCCGTCTATGTCGCGGCCTCGGCCATTGCAGGGTTCGCGGTGACTTGGGGTCTGGCGACGCTGACGGCGTCAGGCCCCGACCTCGACGGGGGAGGCGTCAACCTTGCGATCATTGGAGCGATCGCGGGACTGTGTTCGGGCGTCGTCAGCTCGGCGCTGGGCCGGCGGAGACGCCAGCCGGTCAGTGCTGGACCGGCAGAATCAGACTGAGGTCGTAGCCGAGCTCGGCGGTGCGTCGGGGGCAAGCGTCACGATCCCGGTCACCTGGACCACTTCGCCCTGAGGGCGAGCATTGTGCGCGACGGCCGGCTGTCGTGCCGCTATATCGCGCCGCCATGAAGCCCTTCTGGGAAACCAAGCGCCTGGACGAGATGAGCCCGCAGGAGTGGGAATCGCTCTGCGACGGGTGCGGGCTGTGCTGCCTGGTCCGGTTCGAAGACGAGGACACGCTGGAGGTCATCCCGACGCGGGTGCACTGCAAGCTGTTCGATCCGGTGAGCTGCCGGTGCTCGGACTACGAGAACCGCAAGGCCTATGTGCCGGACTGCATCAAGCTGACGCCAGGCGCGATCGAGGACCTGGAGTGGATGCCGAAGTCGTGCGCCTATCGCCGGCTGCATGAGGGGCGGGGGCTGGCGGAGTGGCATCCGCTGATCTCGGGCGATCCGGAGAGCGTGCATCGCGCCGGCGTCAGCGTGCGCGGCGAGACGATCAACGAAAACACCCTGGCCGATCCCGAAGACGCGCTGGATCACGCGGCCTGGGACCTGGTGGCCGAACGGGGTTAGAAGAACTCCTGCGAAGCCGGGGCGTTTCCCGGTGAGAGGAGGAACCCAAGATGGCCTATGCCGACAAGCCGGGTCTGAGCCCGATCCTGATCCTGCTGATGCTGTTCATTCTGGCGGCGCTGGCCGGCGTGGGCGCGCTGTTCGTGGCGATGCTGGGGACCGTGCTAGGCTGATGGCCAGCCGCCGCGGCTTCCTCGGCGGCCTGGCCTGGCTGGGCGCCGGGGCGGCGGGCGCCTGGCTGCTGAGGGAGCGCGTCTTCTGGCCGACGGCGTCGCTGGACGCCGAGGCGGTGGGCGAGAGCGGCTGGCTGCCGTTCGCGGAGGCGCGCACGCCGCTGCCGCTGGTCAATGTCGGGCTGAATGGAGTGACCGTCAGCGCCCTGATCGACAGTGGGGCCCAGCACTCGCTGGTCGATCGGGCGCTGGCCGAAAGGCTGGAGCTGACCGAGGCCCTGACGCCGCCGATGATCGCCTATGGCGCGGGCGGCGGCGGTCAGGTGGGACGCGGGGCCGACATGGAGATCCGGCTGGGCGAGACGACGCTGAACCGGGTCAGGGCCGCAAGCCTGGAACTGGGCCCCATCGCCGATCCGGACCGCGGCGGGGTGGGGGTCATCCTGGGCCAGGACGTGCTGCAGGTGCTGGTCGCAGACATCGACTTTCCCAAGCGCCGCATGCGGTTCGAACCGCGGACGACGCACCAGGCGCCCGAGGGCGCGCGCGACGCAGCCGTCTGGAAGCGCGGGCGGGCGCTGGAGGCGCGGGTGGCCATGGAGGGCGCGGTCATCGACGCGGTGGTCGACACTGGGGCGACGGCGGCCCTTTCGCTGACGCGCAGCGCGGCGGAGCGGGCAGGCCTGCTGGATGGTCGGACCGAGCGGCGCTCGACCAGCATCGTGCTGGGCGGGGCGGTCGAGGGGGTTTCGGTCAGGGCCGAGCGGTTGTGGTTCTCGGGGCGGACGTTCGAAGACCAAGAGGTCCACATCCTGCCGGACGGGCGAATCCCGGGGTTCCCGGACGGACTGCTCGGCCTGGGCCTGCTGGCGCACGAACGGGT
This sequence comes from Brevundimonas sp., assembly GCF_024711105.1. GTDB lineage: Bacteria > Pseudomonadota > Alphaproteobacteria > Caulobacterales > Caulobacteraceae > Brevundimonas. The sequence goes on from NZ_JANJTL010000033.1 coordinate 2,357, forward strand.
GCTGCTCGATCTGGGTGGCGGCGCGCTGCGGATGATGGAGAGCGCCTGAGCCGCGATGGGAGGGCGGGCCCGGAAGCGCCCCCGCATTTCGGGACGCGAAAGCGTTGCGGACGTGCGGTCTGCGAGAAATCGAGCGTCGGTTCCGCCCGGTGTCCGCTGGTGAGGTAGACTTCAGTCAGGCTCGAGAGTTGGGCCTGAACCCCCGGAGATCGAGATGTTCGACTGGCGCAGGGCCTTGGGTCCGGCGAGGCGCGGGCCTGCGCCCGAGGCGAAGGCCAGCGCCGTAGGCGCGATCCTCGCGATGCATCATGTCGGGCGGCCGGTGTGGACGCCCAAGGACTATGAGAGCCTGACGCGGGCGGGGTTCGGGCGAAACCCGGTGGCCTATCGCTGCGTGCGGATGATCGCGGAGGCGGCGGCCTCGACGCCGCTGGTGGTGTTCGAGGGCGGGGAGCGGGCGGAGGGGCATCCGCTGCAGGCGGTGCTGGACCGGCCCAATCCGGAGCAGTCGGGACGCGAGCTGTTCGAGCAGCTGTACGGCCAGCTGCAGACGGCGGGGAACGCCTATCTGGAGGCCGCGGGAGAGGGGGTCGAGGAGCTCTATGCGCTGAGGCCGGACCGGGTGCGGGTCGTGCCCGGCGCGGACGGATGGCCGGCGGCCTACGACTATTCGGCGGGCGGGCGGACGCGGCGGCTGATGCGGCAAGCGGACGGGTTCTCGCCGGTGCTGCATCTCAAGCTTCTGAACCCGACGGACGACTGGTACGGCATGTCGCCGCTGGAGGCGGCGGCGCAGGCGGTGGATTGCCACACGGCGGCGAGCGCCTGGAACAAGGCGCTGCTGGACAATGCGGCGCGGCCAAGCGGCGCGCTGGTGGTGGGCGGGGAGCGGCTGACGGGCGAGCAGTTCGAGACGCTGAAGTCCGAGCTGGGCGAGCAATACGCCGGGGCGATGAACGCCGGGCGGCCGCTGTTGCTGGAAGGCGGGCTGGACTGGAAGCCGATGAGCCTGAGCCCGGCGGACATGGACTTCATCGAAGGCAAGCACGCGGCGGCGCGGGAGATCGCGCTGGCCTTCGGCGTGCCGCCGCAGGTGCTGGGGATACCGGGCGACAACACCTATGCGACCTTCCGCGAGGCCAATGCGGCCTTCTGGCGGCAGACGATCACGCCCCTGGTGCAGAAGGGGGCGGCGGCGATGACGGCGTGGCTGAGGCCGCGGTTTCCGGATGCGCGGATCGAGGCGGACCTGGACGCGGTGCCGGCTCTGGCCGCCGAGCGCGAGGCGCTGTGGGCGCGGCTGGAGGCGGCGAGCTTCCTGACGCCCGAAGAGCGGCGGCGGATGGCGGGGCTGGGCGGGTGATGCCGTCTCCTCTCCCATCGCGAAGGCGATGGGGAGGCAGGCTCGCCGGAGCGAGCCGGAGGGGACGGATCCGCCGCACCGGCGCCTAGCGGCGACCGGCCCCTCCACCGCTTCGCGGTCCCCCTCCCCATCGCAAGTCGATGGGGAGGAGACGGGCTGAGCTGATCGAGGATGAAATGACCGAAGAAATGAAAGCGCGGATCCCGGCGGCGGTGCTGGTCGCGGTGGCGATCCAGACGGCGGGCGCCCTGCTGTGGGCCGGCGGGGCGGCGGCGCGGATCAGCGCGCTGGAGGCGCGGGTCGAGGGGCAGGGCTCGGTCGCCGAGCGGCTGGCCCGGCTGGAGGAACAGACGGTCGCGGTGCGTCAGGCGGTGGAGCGGCTGGAGCGCCGGATGGAGGGCCGATGAGCGAGGTGGCCGTCGAGGGCTACGCCTCGCTGTGGGGCGTGGCGGACCTGAACCGGGACGTGACGGCGCGGGGCTGTTTCGGCGAGAGCCTGGCGGCGCGGGGCGCCTCGGGCGTGAAGATGCTGCACCAGCACGCGGACGAGCCGGTGGGGGTGTGGGACGCGCTGTTGGAGGACGCGCGGGGCCTGAAGGTCTCGGGGCGGGTGATGGACTGGTCGCCGCAGGCGCGGTTCTGCCAGGCGCTGGTCCGGGCCGGGGCGCTGGACGGGCTGTCGATCGGCTTTCGGGCGGTTGGCGCGCGGAAGGACGGGGCGCTCAGGGTGCTGTCGGCGGTGGACCTTTGGGAGGTGTCGCTGGTGACGTTCCCGATGCTGCCGGGGGCGCGGTTGCGGCTCAGCTGAGCGCCAGGCGGATCAGGTTGGCGATGAAGGTCAACGGCAGAAGGATTAGCAGTAGGCGAAGGACGAGCCAGACGGCGCCGACTGCGACGAAGGCCAGGCCGTCGCGGCGGGCGTCCCGTCGGGGCCATGGTCGGGGGATGCGCTCAAGGGCTCAGCCGAAAACGGTTTGGGAGGCGTCGGGCGACTGCTCGCCGTCGAGTTCCTTGCGCCAAGCGGCAGCGTGGCGACGAACAGAGGCGAGCAGGACGATGCAGAAGGCGATCACAGCTGTGTCCCAATAGGTGAGACCGGCGGCCGCTAGGAACTGATCTCCCTGCGAGTTGTATTCGAGAAGCAAGACTGCCGCCCACGCTACGAAGGCACCAATGTGCAATACAACCACGGCCGTTTGCAGTAGCGCGGGCCAGGGTGCGCCGATTGTGCGAATGGCCTGAACTACGACTGGAAAAGGCGCCGAGTGGGGCTCTGCCTGAGGCTCCTCGCGTAGGTCGTCTTGGACCTGCTGGAGAACTGGCTTCGATCGGTCGCGCTTGGGTCGACGCATCTTGGCTTGGCTCATCAACAGGATGAAGCAAGCGCCCAGCAAACCGAGGCCTAGCCATACCAGAGGGTAGGGAAGAGGGTCCTGACGGAGCCTGAGGCTCATCGCCAAGCACAGCAGCGGCCACCAGGCGGCCCACGCGAGCCTTGGCAGCCCGGTACGCCAAATCCAGTCGGCGGGATCATCCGAACGAGACATCGAAAAGCGTCCGTGGCCGGGGCCGCGCGCGACAACGGCGGCTGACGCCGCGAGATTAGGGGAAACCATGAAAGAGACCAAACAGGGCCTCGCCTCGCCCGAGGCGCGGGCGGCGATGCATGAGCTGATGGGGGCGTTCGAGGCCTTCAAGGCGGCGAACGACGCCAGGCTGGAGGAGATGGAGCGCAAGGGGGTGGCCGACGGCCTGCTCGAGGAGAAGGTGGCGCGGATCGACCAGGCGGTGGCCGGGGCGCAGGGGCGGCTGGACCGGCTGATGAGCGAGATGCGGCGGCCTCAGCTGGAGGCTGAGTCCCTCCCACCCGGCGCTTCGCGCCGCCCTCCCCTCGGAGGGGAGGGAGAATTTAAGAGCTACCTGCGGTCGGGGACGACCGCCGGGCTGATCGAGGTCAAGGCGGGGCTGGATACGGGGCCGACGTCGGGCGGCTATGTCGTGCCGGAGCAGACAGAGCGGCTGATCGAGAGGCGGCTTATGGCGGCCTCGCCGATGCGGGAGATCGCGACGGTCCGCACGGTGGCGTCGGGCGTGTTCAGGAAGCCGGTGTCGACCGCGGGCGTGGAGGCCGGCTGGGTGGCCGAGACGGCGGCGCGGCCGGAGACTGACCCGGCGATGTTGGAGCTGCTCGAGTTCCCGGCGGCGGACCTCTATGCGAGCCCGGCGGCGACGCAGGCGCTGCTGGACGACGCCATGGTGGACCTGGACGACTGGCTGGCGGCCGAGGTCGAGGACGCCTTCGCCGCCCAGGAGACCGAGGCCTTCGTCGCTGGCAATGGGACGAACAAGCCCAGGGGCTTCCTGAGCTACACGACGGTGGCGGACGCAGACGCCGAGTGGGGCGAGATCGGCTATGTGGCCTCGGGCGCGGCCGGGGCGTTCGCCACGGAGGACCCGGTCGATAAGCTCATCGACCTGATCTATGCGCCCAAGGCGCAGTATCGGGCCGGCGCGCGGTTCGTGATGAACCGCAAGACGGCGGGCATGATCCGCAAGTTCAAGGACGCGGACGGGAACTACGTCTGGAGCCCGGCCACGCAGCCGGGGGCGACGAGCTCGCTGCTGGGCTATCCGGTGACCGAGATCGAGACCATGCCGGACGTGGCGGCGGACAGCCTGTCGATCGCCTTCGGCGACTTCCGGCGGGGCTATCTGATCGTGGATCGCGCCGGCGTGCGGGTGCTGAGGGACCCGTTCACGGCCAAGCCCTATGTGCTGTTCTACACGACCAAGCGGGTCGGCGGCGGGGTGCAGAACTTCGACGCGATCAAGGTGATGAAGTTCAGCGCGAGCTAGGGCTCGCGAGGGCTTGGTGAGTAGGGAGTAGGGCTTAGGAAAGAGGCGGCGCGGAAGCGACTAAGCCCTACTCCCTAAGCCCTAAGCCCTTCCAGAAAATCGAGAATGACATGAGCGAACCGGTCAGCCTGGCCGAGGCGAAGCTGTTCCTGCGCATCGAGCACGGGGCGGAGGACGAGCTGATCCTGATGCTGCTGGAGGCGGCGAAGGAGAAGGCGGAGGCGGCGACGGGGCTGAGCCTGGACGCCGAGGCGCCGGCGATGGTGCGGCTGGCGATGCTGAAGCTGGTCCATGACGCCTATGAGCGGGGCGGGCCGGTGGAGGCGGGCTCGGTCGAGGCCTGGCTGGCGCCGTTCCGGACGGTGCGGCTGTGAGGGCGCTGAGGACGCCGGCGGAGCTGTTTCAGGTTGTCGAGACCGAAACGCCGCTGGGCGGGCGGACGCGGACGCTAGAGCCGCTCGGCCGGCTGTGGCTGGCGGTCGAGCGCGCGCATCGAAGCGGGAGTTCAG
>NZ_JANJTL010000175.1 GCF_024711105.1 Brevundimonas sp.
CTGCGCGGCGAGAACAACCTCGGCCACGTTTCGGCGACCGACCTGGACCACCTGCAAGACGGCCAGTCGCCCATCGCTGTGATCGTCGGCTGCGCCGACAGCCGCACGCCGCCGACCATCCTGTTCAATCAAGGCTTTGGCCGCCTGTTCTCCATCCGCGTCGCAGGCAACACGGTCGACCGACGGGGCCTGGCCTCGATCGTCTATGCGGTGAAGCACCTCAACTGCCCGCTCGTGGTGGTCATGGGCCACACCGGCTGCGGCGCCGTCGGGGCGGCGGAGGCCATCGTGGATGGCCGCGCGCAGATGGATCCGTCGCTCGAGGAGATGATCGTGCCGATCATCCCGGCCGTGCTGACCGCCCGCCATTCCGGCGCGGCCGACCAGGCCGCCGCCTCGGTTGAGGAGAACGCCCGCCGCGTGGCCGAGAAGCTGATCATCGCCGACACCTCGCTGACCGACGCCGTGGGCGCCGGCACGCTGATGATCGTGGCCGCGGTCAAGGACATGCGCTCGGGCCGCGTGCGGTTCCTCGGCGACGCCGCCGATCCGGCCCCGGCCACCCAGGCCGAGCGAGCAACGGAGCCCGCCTAGCGCTCCGAGCGGGCCAGGAGAGCGACCAGTTCGTCCCTCCAGAAGCGCGCCCAGGTGTGGGTGCCGTGACCTCTGGTCTCGGCGCTGGCCGGGATCAGGACGTAGCGGACGCCTGCGATGCGCGGCGCGAACTGTTCGGCCAGCCCCAGCTCCGGCGGATTGATGAAGTCGTCCGCCGAGTTGATCCAGGTCATGGGGGCGGTGATCGCTTCGAGGTCATCGGACGGGTCATAGTCGTGCGAGGCGTTGACCTGGTACCAGAGGTCATTGGCGTCGAGTCCGCCGATCCGGCGTGGCAGCTGTTCGGCCAGCCAGGCGTCGGTCGCCTCGCGGGTGGGCAGCATGGCCTGCATCTGCATTGGCGCGGCTCCCGCCAGGATCAGGAGGTCAGCCGCCGTCCTCAGGCCCTGCACCGGCTGGGTCTCGTAGTTCCCGCCCATCCACGCGGGGTCGGAGCGGATCGCGTCCATCAGCATGGCGCGCCACAGCCGGTTGCGGCCCGCGATCTCGGTCGGCTGGCACGCCAGCGGCATCAGGGCGTCGGCGAAATCCGGATGCGCCTGGGCCCAGACGAAGATGTGCATGCATCCCATGGATGTACCCATCATCAGCCGCAGGCGATCGACCCCGAGACCCTCCACCAGCAGCCGGCGCTGCGCCTCGACCATGTCGCCGTAGCCGTATTCGGGGAAGGCGGCCCTCAGACCATCTGACGGTTTGGACGACTGCCCGTGGCCGACGTTGTCCGGCAGGATGACGTAGTAGCGAGTGACATCGAGCGGCTGGCCCGGCCCGTACAGCTCGTCAGCGAACTGTGGCTGGAGGAACTGGGCCCCAGACCCGCCCGTGCCGTGCAGGACCATCACGGCGTTGACGATCCGGCCCGCCTCGTCGCGTCGGGGTTCACCCAGCGTCCGATAGTGCATCCGCAGTTCCGGCAGGGTCCGGCCGTCCGAAAACGCGAAATCGCGCAGCACGACGTCGCCTTCGGTGACGGGCCAGGATTGGGCCGCGGCGGGCGCGCCCGCGACCAGTCCGGCGATCAGGACGAAGAGGGCCAGCGGCTTCATGACGAGCTCCGGGGTCGGCCTATTGCTGAAGTCCGGTCGGGAAAGGCGCGCCGATGGCTTCGGCCACGGCCTGCTGCACGATCAGGAAGACCTGGTCGCGCTGGTGGTAGTTGTTGGTCAGGACCACGACGGTGACGTCCTCGCCGGGCATATGGCTGACCATGTTGCGGAAACCTGCCCAGCTTCCTGTGTGGTAGATCTGCGGCGCATGGAACTGCGGGTCGGCGCCGGAGCCGAGGTCGCCGGTGAACAGGCCGAACCCCCACCCGCGCGGCCGGGCGCCTGGCGGAAGGCCCTGATCCGCCGGTGCGTGGTCGGCGATCATCAGGCTGTAGCTTTCTTGAGAAAGCAGCCGGCCGCCGTGCAGCGCCCGCTGCCAGGCGAGTACGTCATCGGCCGTGGAATAAAGGGCCCCGGCGCCGGCGATGATCGAGACGTTCGGCAGGGGCCCGTGCACCGGGCCGCCCGCTCCGGTGTTGTGACCCATGACGATCCCCTCGGCTCGGGCGTCAGCGTCCGAGCCGGTGTCGTCCATGCCGAGAGGCTCGAAGAAGGCCTCGCGAAGGAAGGTCTCGTAGGGCCGGCCGCTCGCCCGCTCGACGATGTCGGCGAGCAGATTGTAGGCCGCGTTGTTGTAGCGGGCCCGCGTGCCGGGCTCGAACCTAGGGCGGAAGCGCATGGTGTCGGTGGTGAGCTCCGACAGGCTGGCGGGCGTCACCCGCCGGTCGCCCCAGCCGGGCCGCTCCATCAGGTCGGGCAGGCCGGAGCTGTGGGAAAGCAGGTTGGTCAGCCGGATGGCCTCCCAGCCTTGCGGACAGGGGCTGATCCACCGGCAGACGGGGTCGTGGACGGACAGCCGACCCTCATCCTGGAGGCGCAAGATGGCGGCGGCGGTGAACTGTTTGCTGATCGAGGCGAGCCGGAAGCGGTCATCCGGCGCATTCGCGCGGCCGGTCTCCGCGTCGGACAGGCCATAGGCCTCCCGCAGGAGAAGCCGGTCCCCCTGGGCCACCACGACCACCCCCATGAACTGGCCCCGGGCCTCGAGCTCGTCGAGCCGGGCGCGCAGCCGCGGCAGGGCCGATGGCTGAACCGTCAGAGGCTCCAGGTCGATGTGCTGGACCTGCGGCTCCGTCACCGGCGCGGGTTCGCGCTGGGCGACCGCCTCCCCGACCGCGATGCCCAGGAGCAGCGCGCCCGCGCCGACAGCGCCGCAAAGCGCGATGAGGCTCGGCGTCCTCACGGGCGACGGCGGTCCTGGAGCCGCGCAGCCAGACTTGAGGTGTCCCAGCGGGCGCCGCCCATGGCCTGGACCTCGGAGTAGAACTGATCGACCAGGGCGGTCAGCGCGAGGTGCGAACCGTTGGCGCGGGCCTCCTCCAGAACCAGGCCGAGGTCCTTGCGCATCCAGTCGACGGCGAAGCCGAACTCGAACTCGCCCCTGGCCATGGTCTTCCAGCGGTTGTCCATCTGCCAGGACTGAGCGGCGCCCTTGGACACCGCGTCATAGACCGCATCGGTGTCGAGGCCCGCCGCCTGGGCGAAGGTCACGGCCTCCGCCAGGCCCTGGACAACGCCCGCGATGCAGATCTGGTTGACCATCTTGGTCAGTTGGCCTGAGCCGACGGGGCCCATGTGCTTGATCGCCTTGGAATAGGCCTTCAGCGCCGGTTCCGCGCGCGAAAGCGCCTCGGCGTCGCCGCCGGCCATGACGCTGAGCTGACCCGCCTCGGCCCCTGCCTGGCCGCCGGAGACCGGGGCGTCGACGAACCATGAGGACCACCGGCCTGTCATCTCCGCCATCTCGCGGGCCAGCCTGGCCGAGGTCGTGGTGTGATCGACGAAGACGCAGCCCGCGGGCGCGGCGTCGATGGCGGCGGTGACCACCCCGCGGACATCGTCGTCGTTGCCGACGCACAGGATGAACAGTTCCGCGCCCTCGGCGGCCTCGGCCGGCGTGGCCGCAAAGACGCCGCCGGTCGCCTCGGCCCAGGCCCGCGCCTTGGCGGGGGAGCGGTTGAAGCCGCGCACCTCATGGCCCGCCTTGATGAGGTGGCCGGCCATCGGGCCGCCCATGACGCCCAGCCCCGCGAAACCGATCCTCATTCCGTCCTCGTCGCCCGGCTGTAGCTGCCCTTGAAGAAGAGCAGCCCGTCCCCGTCGCGGGTGTCGAAGCGCTCGATCTCGGCCAGGATCAGCAAGTGGTCGCCCGCATCGATGCGGCGAGTCGTGCGGCAGATGAAGCGCGACACCCAGCCCTCGATCATCGGCGCGCCGCCGGGCTCGCGCGTCAGCTCAGCCTCGGCCAGGCGCCAGTCGCCCCAAGCGAAGCGGCGGGACGCCTCCAGGTGGTCACCGTCCAGCACCTGCACCACGAACCGCTCCGCCTGGGAGAACAACGGCCAGCGGTCGGACCGCCGGCCCAGGCTCCACAGAATGGTGGGCGGATCGAGCGACACCGAGGTGAAGGAGTTCACCGTGATGCCCCCCGGCCCGTCGGGCCCCTCGGCCGTCACGACGCACACGCCGGTCGCGAAGGCGCCCAGCGCGCGGCGCAAGGGTCGGGTGTCCGTTTCGGGGGTGTCGGGGAGGCTCACGCCTCCGCACCTAGGGCGAGCCGCTTCGAGGCGCAACCGCAACGCGGCCTTAACCTTGACGCGACAGGGTCGCCGAAAGCTTCCCGAGGCGTCCACCCCATGGCGATGAGCGATCGGCCCATCCTCATCAAGAAGGTCAAAAAGGTCGCCGGCCATGGGCATCACGGCGGCGCCTGGAAGGTCGCCTACGCCGACTTTGTCACGGCCATGATGGCCTTCTTCCTGTTGATGTGGCTGATCAACACCACCGACCCTGAGCAGAAGCGCGGCATCGCGGAATATTTCGCCCCCGCCAGCGTCTCGCCCTCGACCTCGGGCTCAGGCGGCATTCTCGGCGGCACCTCTCTCGGCGACGACGGGGTGAAGAGCGACGGCTCCATGGCCGTCATCAACCAACTGGCGCCCGAAGCCCCCCAGACCGAGGAGACGGGCGACAACACGGATCTGTCCAACGCCTCCGAGCAGGAGCTGCGCGAGGAGATCGCGCGTCGCGAGGCCGCTGATTTCGCCTCGGCCGCCGCTTCGCTGCGCCAGGCCATGCAGGACATGCCCGAACTGGCGGAGCTCAGCCGGCATCTGATCATCGACCAGACGCCCGAGGGTCTGCGCATCCAGCTGGTCGACCAGGAGGGCCGCTCGATGTTCGAGCAGAACTCCGCCCGGCCGAACGAGCGCGCGCGCGTGCTGCTGCGGGCCATCAGCCGGGTGATCAACCAGCTGCCGAACCGGATCACCATCTCTGGCCACACCTCGGCGACAGGCACGCGGGCCAGCGCTCCGGGCGACTGGGCCCTGTCGTCCCAGCGGGCTGATGCCTCGCGCCAAATCCTCGAAGGCGCGGGCGTGGACGCCGATCGAATCTACCAGGTCTCGGGCAAGGCGGGATCGGACCCGCTCTATCCGGATGACCCGACGCTGGCCGGAAACCGTCGCATCGCGATCATACTTCTGAGGGAAGCGCCGGTGTTGCCGGCGGATACATCACTCTGACGCTTGCGGAAATCGATCCCATGGCTCCAAATCAGACCGTGAGTAAGGAGCTTCGGACCCACCGGTGACCCAGCACGTACCTTCGCGCCAGCTGAGGTTCTTCCTGACGGGCCCCTCGCCCTGCCCCTACCTGCCGGGCAAGTTCGAGCGGAAGGTGTTCGCTCATCTGCCCATGTCGGATGGGGCGCTGGTCAATGACTCCCTCACCCAGGTGGGATTCAGACGCTCCCAGAACATCGCCTATCGCCCCGCCTGCGAGGCGTGCGATTCCTGCCTGTCGGCACGGATCCCGGTCGCGGATTTCGTCTTTTCGCGCTCGCAGAGGAAGATCCTGAACCGCAACGCCGACCTCACACGCACCCTGGTTGAGGCGGAGGCCACCGCCGAGCAGTTCGAGCTGCTGCAGCGCTATCTGCATGCGCGCCATCCGAACGGAGGCATGAACGAAATGGGCTGGCTCGACTATGTCGCCATGGTCGAGGACACGGCGGTGCGCACCCACGTCATCGAATACCGTCAGCCCGAGCCCCACGGCCCTGGCCGGCTGGTGGCCTGCATCCTGGTGGACCTGCTCTCGGACGGCCTGTCGCTGGTCTACAGCTTCTTTGATCCGACCCAGCCGCGCCGCAGCCTCGGCCAGTTCATCGTCCTGGATCATCTGCGTCAGGCGCAGACCGTGGGTCTGGAGCACGTCTACCTGGGCTATTGGGTCCAAGGGTCACCCAAGATGGACTACAAGTCCCGCTTCCGCCCGCTGGAAGTGCTGAGGCCGGAAGGCTGGACGAGGGTGACGGACGTCATCGCGGAAAGCGAATAGCGATTATCCGGGCCCCAGGCTCAATGGCGCCGCGAGCATTTAGGCCCCGGATCGTCGCTACGCGCCGTCCGAGGTGACGCTCAGTACTCCAGCTGCACCTGCCGCACGAGCGCGCCGAAGAGGTTGACGTAGTCGTCGGTCCAGGGAGCGGTGCGGCTGTGGATGTTCCCGTTCCAGCGCGGGTCGGTCTGGAACATCGCCAGTCCCTCGGGCGTGCGGGAGATGACCACCGCCTCAGTCGAGGACTCCATCATCTCAGGCGCGTCGGGATTCTCGCCGTAGATCTGGTGCATCACCGGCGCGTTCAGCGCCTGGGCCGCCGCGATGGCCGGGGTAGTGATCTCCAGGTTGCGGTTGGACAGGTGCAGAACCAGCACGCCATCGGGTTTCAGCACCCGCAGGTATTCGGCGATGGCCTCGACCGTCAGCAGATGCGTCGGCACCGCGTCCGAAGAGAAGGCGTCGATGATCAGGAGGTCATAGCTGCCGGCCGGCTCGTCCCTGAGCGTCAGGCGGGCGTCGCCCCGCACCGTCCTCACCGGACCCGACGCGCAGTCGGAGATGTAGCTGAACCGCTCGGGATCGCGGGCCCACCGATCGACCATCGGGTCGATCTCGAAGAAGGTCAGGCTGTCGCTCTCGCGCTTGTAGGCGGCCATCGCCCCTGACCCGAGGCCCACCACCCCGATGTTGGCCGCCGGGGTGCGGTTCTGGATGGCCACCGCCGCCTGCCCGATGGGCGTCGTGTCCGCATAGTAGAGCGTGGGCCGGCAGGCGTAGGCGGCCTCCTGCGACTGGGCGCCGTGCAGGGTGGTGCCGTGCATCAGGATGCGCACCGTGCCGACCTCGGGATAGGTCTCCTCGCCGATGCGGAGCACGCCGAAGAAGCTGCGGTCGCTTTCCACCCAGTGATAGCGCAGGGCCACCTGGTGGGCCGAGATGGCGATCATCACCAGCGCGAGGAAGAAGATGCGCACCTTGTCGCGGATCAGGAAGGCGCAGATTGCGGCTCCGCCCAGCACCAGGTGCGAGACGATCCGGCCCTGGTCGTAGCTGAAGCCGTGCTGATGAATCTCGCCGTTGTTCTCCAGGTACCAGAACAGCAGCGGCGGGATCAGGCACAGGACCGGGATGACCGCGAAGATCGCCCACTCGCGCGGCTCGGTCCCGGTCTTGGACCAGGGCCGGGCCAGCGCCACCAGGCAGAGCACCAGCGGGTATTCGATGACCAGATCGAAGATCACCGGCGCCACCAGGGCGTTGAACGCCCCGCCCAGCACCCCGCCCAGCGACAGCAGCAGGTAGAATTCCGTCAGACGATCCGGCGCTGGCCGGTGGCTGGCCAGGATCTGGTGGCACATCAGGGCGGTGAAGAAGAAGGTCGTCAGGTGCACGAAGAACAGCATCAGCCATTCGCCGTTGGCCGCCGGCAGCAAGGCCGTGCAGGCCGCCGCCGTCGCCGCCTGAATCATCAGGGTCACCTCCAGCGGGATGGCGGGCCGGGCCTGGAAGGCGATGACGAAGGTGAACAGGTAAAGCGCCAGCGGCACCACCCACAGGAAGGGCGCCGAGGCCACGTCCACCGACAGGTGGGTGGTCACGCCCAGCATCAGGCTGGAGGGCGCCGCGGCGATTAGCACCCAGATCGCGCGCTCCTTCCAGGTGATCGGCGCGCTCTGCGGCAGGGGCGCGAGCTCGACCTGGGTCACTCCGCTCTTCCAGACGACATAGGCCAGGCCGACGATCATCAGGATGAAAGCGCCGTACCCAGCCGACCAGGTGACCGTCTGGGCCGACAGGCCGAGCAGCGGCTCGATCAGGGTGGGATAGGCGATCAGGGCCGCGAAGCTGCCCAGGTTCGACGCCGCATAGAGGACGTAGGGGTTCTGGCCCTCCTCCGTGCCCTGGCGCACGCGTGCGAACCAGGCCTGCAGCAGCGGAGCGGTCGCCGAAAGCACCGCGAAGGGGGCGCCCACCGACAGCGCCAGGGTGCCGATCAGCCACGGAATGGGCGAGCCCGTGTCCGGCGCGCCCAGCATTTCATTGACCCTCAGCGGCCAGAAGGAGGCCAGCGCCAGCAGCAGCAGGCCGAGGTGCATGCCGACCTGCAGCCGGATCGAGCCGACCCGCTGCAGCAGGTGCGCGTAGCCATAGCCGACTAGCAGCGCCGCCTGGAAGAACACCATCGAGGTGTTCCAGACCGAGGGAGAGCCGCCCAGCGTCGGCGTGATCAACCGGCCCATCATCGGCTGGACGGCGAAGACCAGCGCCGCGCTCGAGAAGATGGCCAGGGCGAACATCCAGCCCGTCGCGGACGGCCGGAACGCTTGCGGAGACGCCGTGACGTCGGTCATTCAGAATGCCTTAGGGCCGCTCGGAAACCAGGATGGCGGCCCCGGTGTTGGTATCCCCCGACTCAAGCCCGCCGGAGACAGGCTCGCATGTTCCCAGCCGATATCGAAGACGCCGCCGATCGTCTGCTGAAGGCCTGCCGCGCCCGCGACCTGTGGGTCACCACGGCGGAGAGTTGCACCGGCGGACTGCTGGGCGCGGCGCTGACCTGCGCGCCGGGCACCTCGGCCGTCTTCGACCGGGGGTTCATCACCTATTCCAACGCCGCCAAGGTGGTCCTGCTGGGCGTCGACAAGGCGCTGCTGGACGAGCACGGCGCCGTCTCGCCTGAGGTCGCTCGCGCCATGGCCGCAGGCGCGCGCGAGAAGGCCGGCGCGGACATCGGCATCGGCGTCACCGGCGTCGCGGGCCCTGGCGGCGGGTCGGAGGGCAAGCCGGTGGGCCTCGTCCACTTTGGTCTGGCGCTCACCGACGGTTCGGTCGTCCACCACGAGAAGCGTTTCGGTGACCTCGGCCGCGACGGGGTCCGGCTGGAGGCGGTGCGCTTCGGACTTCAGCTGCTGATCGAAGCGGCGAGCTAGGCGTCCAGCATCCGCGCCACCTCCTCGCCGATGGCCAGCGAACTGGTCAGGCCCGGGCTTTCGATGCCGAACAGGGCGACCAGGCCTTGGATCCCGTGGGTCTCGGCGCCGTGCAGCTGGAAGTCCGGCTGGGCCTCGCCGGGGCCGTGCAGCTTCGGCCGGATGCCGGCGTAGTCGGGCGTCAGCGCGCCATCGGGGAGCGCGGGCCAGAAGCGGCGGATGTAGTGCTCGAACTCGACCTGCTTCTCCGGGCCGACGGAGTAGTCCTCGTCCTCGATGTAGGCGAGGTCCGGGCCGAACACGGCCTGGCCGCCCAGGTCCTTGCGGTAGTGGGTGCCCAGAGCGCCGGGGATCGGCGGCGGATAGATCAGCCGCTCGAATGGCGCCTTGCCGGCCAGCCGGAAATAGACGCCCTTGCCGTAATGGCCGCCCGGGATGAGGTCGGCGGGATAACCCTCGATGAGTGCGGCCACGTCCTGCGCCTCCAGGCCGGGCGCCGTGACCAGCAGACGCGTGGTCAGGCTGGCGCCTCCCTCCCCGCCGGCGGTGATGCGAAAGCCGCCGCCTGGCGGAGGCTCGGCCCGCTCGAACGGCGTGGAGACCACGACCGAGCCGCCCGCGTCCTCGATCTCACCCTGCAGCGCCAGCATGTAGCCGTGGCTGTCGAACACCCCGCTCTCGGGCGACAGGATGGCGGCGCAGGCGTTCAGGCCGGGCTCAAGCGCGCGGGCCTGGGCGCCGGTGAGGTGTTTCAGCCCCTCGACTTCGTTCGTGGTCGCCTGCTCGAAGATCGCCTCGATGCGCGGGACCTCGGCCTCCTCGGTCGCGCCCACCAGCTTGCCGCAGCGGCGATAATCGACCTTGTGGCTGTCGAGGAAGTCATAGAGCGCCCGACGCCCCTGCACGCACAGCCGCGCCTTCAGCGAGCCGGTGGGATAGTAAAGGCCGCCGTGAATGACCTCGGAGTTGCGCGACGACACGCCCTGACCGATCGCGCCCTCGGCCTCCAGCACGAGCACACCGAGGCCCCGCCTCGCCAGCGCCCGGCCGCAGGCCAGGCCGACCGCGCCGGCGCCCACCACCGTCGCGTCGAAGTCGAAACTCACGCCGCCGGGCCGTAGAGCGACTTGGCCCTCGCCTCGAAGCAGTGGATCAGCCGCGCCTCGGCCCGGTCGAACTGGCTGTGCAGGAGCCGGTCGAGGATGCGCGATTTGAACTCGAAGTCGATAAAGAATCCAATTTCCGTTCCCGTGGGATGCGGTCGGAAACTCCAGCGGTTTGTCAGGTGTCGGAACGGCCCGCGGATCAACCGCACCTCGATCACCTTGGCGTTCGCGTCGCGCCGGACCGTGGTGGCGAACCGCTCGCGCACGAAGGCGAAGCCGACCTGCGCCTCGGCGTCCAGCATCGTCACGCCCGGCGCCTCCTCGCGTTCGTTCCAGACCCGCATGGACGAGATCCAGGGCACGAACTCGGGATAGGCCCGCACCTCCCCGACCAAGGCGAACAGCTGGTCGGGCGTATAGGGAAGGACGTGGGTGACGCGGTGGGTGGCCATTCAGGGGGTTGGGGACTGGGGACTAGGGTTTGGGTGACGAACTGGGCTGGGCGCCGGCGTCGTAGTGGGCAGGATCGAGCCCAATCCCTAACCCCTAACCCCTAACCCCCAGACCCTCCCTAGCCGCCTTCAGCCGGGCGAAGTCGTCGCCGGCGTGGTGCGAGCTGCGGGTCAGCGGGCTGGACGACACCATCAGGAAGCCCTTGGCGCGCGCGATGGCCTCATAGGCCTTGAACTCGTCGGGATCGACGAACCGGTCGACCGGCGCGTGCTTGCGGGTGGGCGCCAGGTACTGGCCGATGGTGATGAAGTCGACGCCGGCCGAGCGCATGTCGTCCATCACCTGCATGACCTCTTCCTTGGTCTCGCCCAGGCCGACCATGACGCCGGACTTGGTGAACTGGGTGGGGTCGCGCTCCTTGACCATCTGCAGCAGGCGCAGGGAGTGGAAGTAGCGGGCGCCGGGCCGGATCTTTAGATAGAGCCGCGGCACGGTCTCCAGGTTGTGGTTGAAGACGTCGGGCTTGGCGTCGATGACGACTTCGGCGGCGCCGTCCTTGCGCAGGAAGTCGGGCGTCAGGATCTCGATCGTCGTGCCGGGCGCCTGGGCGCGAATC
>NZ_JANJTL010000105.1 GCF_024711105.1 Brevundimonas sp.
GGCGACAACGCCGAGCTTGAGGTCGAACTGATCACCCCGATCGCCATGGACCAGGGCCTGCGCTTCGCCATCCGCGAAGGCGGCCGCACCGTCGGCGCCGGCGTCGTCGCCAAGATCCTGGACTAAGGGCCGAACAGCCCCACCCGGATCGCTGCGCGATCGTCCCTCCCCATCAAGGGGAGGGAGACAGACACCAGAGGCCCCCGGAGCAATCCGGGGGTCTTTTGCTTTGGCGAAACTTCGGCTTAAGCTCATCTCCGGAGACGGGGGTCTTGGAACATGGCGTACGAGGGTCAGGCCGCGCCGCGGGCGCGCGTTGAGTTCGGCCCTGCGCCGGACGCCTTCCCGCTGGAGCCGTACGACATCGGGGAACGCGATCCCCGCGCGCTGAGCGAGCGCGGTCTCTGCTACTGGTTCAGCGACACCCTGGCCGACCTCTCCGGCCCCGAGCGCGTCCACTGCTCGCGCCTGATCCAACAGGTCACCGGCTCGGACGGGCTGCAGCCGTCGGCGAGCATTGAGATCGTCTTCGACCCGCGTTTCGAACGGCTCATCGTCCATACCGTCCGCGTGTGGCGAGACGGCCAGGCGCGCGAAGCCGCCAGTCCGGAAGCCTTCGAGCTTCTGAGGCGCGAGCTGAACCTCGAGCGGGCGGTCTACGACGGCCGCATCACGGCCCACATGATCGTGCCCGACGTGCGGGTCGGGGATGTCGTGGAGTCCGCCTATTCGATCATCGGCTCGAACCCGGTCCTGGGGGACGCCTTCGCCTACCGCTTCCGCTTCCAGTGGACGGCGCCGGCCATCGAGACGCGCTGCCGCCTGCGGGCGCCCGAGCAGCGGCGGCTGACGATCCGGACGTTTGGCGACTCCCCCGAGCCGACGGAGACGGTCTCGGACGGCGTGCGCGAAGTCACCTGGCGGCTATTGGACGCGCCGCCCTATCGGCATGAGCCGGACGCGCCTCAGTCCTATATCGGCTACGCCGCCGTTCACGTGGCGGATGAATCGAGCTGGACGGCGGTGGCCGATCTGGTTCGAGACGCCTACGCCCTGCCGCACACCATTCCGGCGGACCTGGCCGCCGCCATCGATCAGATCGCGGCGGCGCATCCGACACCCCAGGCGCGGGCCGCCGAAGGGCTGCGGTTCGTCCAGCGCTCCCTGCGCTATCACGCCATCGGGATCGGGGACGGCGGGTATCGGCCACGGCCGGTCGAGGCCATCTGGGCGACGCGCTATGGCGACTGCAAGGACGCCTCGCGGCTGCTCTCCACGGTGCTGACCCGGCTAGGCGTCGACGCCTGCTGCGCCCTCGTCAGCACGTGGCAGGGCGCGGACCTAGATCCGACGGTCCCGACACCCTTCGCCTTCGACCACTGCATCGTTCGGGCCCGGATCGACGGGACGACCTACTGGCTCGATCCCACAGCGCCGCCACAAAGTGGTCGCCTGAACAGGCTGACCCAGGCCGCGCACGGGTGGGCGCTGCCGCTGGAGGAAGGCGCCTCGCTCGAGGAGATGCCGCCGCCGGCCCCGGTCTTCGCCGCGGACATCCATGAGGACTGGACCTTCTCCAAGCGCGCCGACGCCTCGGCGAGCCTGAAGGTCGAGAGCGTCTACGAGGGTTGGCGCGCGGACCACATGCGCCGCTGGTGCGAGAACGACGGGGTGCAGAGCGTGGCCCGGCGGCTGCGCGAGGGGCTGGAGAGCCAGTACGGTGTCCTGTCGGAAAGCTCGCCCCTGGGCTGGCTGGACGAGGCCGACGAAAACCGGCTGGTGGTCACGGAAAGCTATCTGGTCGATCGACCCTATACGCCGATCGAGACGCCGCACCTCGTCTGCTTCGACGCGCGCGACGACCTGATCGGGCCAAACCTGAGGACGCCGGAATCCGCGCGTAGGCTCGAGCCGATCGCCCTGGGTCCGCCCCGTCGTCTCAGGATCAGGCGCACCCTGCGCTTCCCGGTCGAGGTGCAGGTTTCCCCCTGGGACGTCCGAGTGGATGGGCCGGGCCTGGCGGGCCGCAGCGCCTTCAGCTGGTCGAGCGGCCGGACGGCTGAACATCTGATCGACTTCCAGGTGCGCGAGCCCGTCGTGCCGGCGGCCAGGGCGCCGCTCTACTTCGACTTCGCGCGCAGGATGTGGAACGCCAACGGCCTGCGGATCGCCGTGCCGGTGCGGGGCGGCAAGCTGAGGAAGACCGACGACGGTCAGCCAGGCTGGGTCACGATTGCGGTGGTCGTCGCGATTCTCGCCGTGCTGGCCTTGCTGCGTGCGGTCGGCTGATCACGGCTGCAATCTCCGCGCGCCGAGGCTAAGAAGCGCCGGCAGTCAGGGGAGCCGCATGGCCGAGCGCGACGTCGTCATTCTGGGCGGGGGGCACAACGGGCTGGTGTGCGCCTGGTACCTGGCGCGGCGCGGGCTGAAGGTCACGGTGCTGGAGCGGCAGGGCGTCGTCGGCGGGGCGGCGGTGACCGAGGAGTTCGTCCCTGGCTATCGCAACTCGGTGGCCAGCTACACGGTCAGCCTGCTGAACCCGCGCGTCATCGCCGACATGGAGCTGGTGCGGCATGGGCTGAAGGTGGTCGAGCGGCGGGCGTCGAACTTCCTGCCGGTGAATGACCGCGACTATCTGCTGATGGCCGAGGGGCGGACCCACGCCGAGGTCGCCAAGTTCTCGCAGACGGACGCCGACCGGCTGGACGCCTACGCCGACCGGCTCGAGGCCATCGCCGAGTTCCTGCGGGACCTCGTTCTGCAGACGCCGCCGAATGTGGCCGAGGGTGGGCTGCTGGCGGCCTTGCCGGAAATGCTGAAGGCCGGCGGCCTGGCGCGGCGGCTGGGGCGGTTGGACGAGACCGGCAAGCGCGACTTGCTCGATCTGTTCGTGAAGTCGGCGGGCGACTGGCTGGACGGCTGGTTCGAAAGCGAGCCGATCAAGGCGGTCTATGGCTTCGACGCGGTCGTGGGCAACTACGCCAGTCCATACGCGGCTGGCTCGGCCTATGTGCTGCTGCATCACGTGTTCGGCGAGGTGAACGGCAAGAAGGGCGCCTGGGGCCACGCCATCGGCGGCATGGGCGCGATCACCCAGGCCATGGCCAAGGCCTGCGCCGAGGCGGGAGTCGATGTACGGCTGAACACCCCGGTGGGGGAAATCCTGACCGAGAAGGGCCGGGCGGTCGGGGCCGTGACGGAGGGCGGGGAGGTCGTGCGCGCAGCGACCCTCGTGTCCAACCTGCACCCCAAGCTGACCTTCGAGCGGCTGATGGACCCCGCGGCTCTGCCCGCGGATTTCCGTGAGCGCATCGGGCGCTACGCCTCGGGGTCGGGGACGTTCCGCATGAACGTGGCGCTGTCGGAGCTGCCGCGCTTCGCCTGCCGGCCCGAGGCCGGCGACCACATGACGGCCGGGATCATCATGGCCCCCAGCCTGGCCTACATGGACCGCGCCTGGATGGACGCCAGGGCAAATGGCTGGTCGAAGGAACCAATCATCGAGATGCTGATCCCCTCGACCCTGGACGACAGCCTGGCGCCGGAAGGGCGGCACGTGGCCAGCCTGTTCTGCCAGCACGTGGCGCCGCAGCTACCGAATGGGTGGTCCTGGGACGACCACCGGGACGAGGTCGCCGACCTGATGATCGAGACGGTCGACCGCTTCGCGCCGGGCTTCAAGGCATCGGTGATCGGGCGCCAGGCCCTGACGCCCATGGACCTGGAGCGCCGCTTCGGCCTGATCGGCGGCGACATCTTCCACGGCAAGCTCAGTCTGGACCAGCTGTTCAGCGCCCGGCCTGTGCTGGGCCACGGCGACTATCGGGGACCGCTGAAGGGCCTCTACATGTGCGGGTCGGGCACCCATCCCGGTGGTGGGGTGACCGGCGCCCCGGGCTTCAATGCGGCGCGGGAAATCCTCCGGGATCTGCGGCGCTAGGGCGCGCTGGCGCGGACGGGCCGGAAAGCCTATCTGGGCGCCATGTCGGGAAATCCAGTCCTATCGGGCATGAAGCGCGGCCTCGCCCTCCGCTGTCCGGAGTGCGGCCAGGGCAAGCTGTTTCGCGCCTATCTGAAGGTCGATCCGGTGTGCGACGCCTGCGGCCACGCGAACGGCCGCTACAAGGCAGACGACGGTCCGGCCTATTTCACCATCGTCCTGATCGGGCACGTGGTGATCGCGCCGCTTCTGCTGCTCGAGTTCATCTGGACGTGGGACCCGATGACGGTCGTCGCCATCACCCTGCCGGCGCTGGCGGCGGTCACGCTTGCGACCCTGCCCGTCGTGAAGGGGGGAGTGGTCGGACTGATGTGGGGACTTGCCAGGCGCGGTGGTCTGAGCGCGGCGGCCGATGGTGGACGCGACAGGGATTGAACCTGTGACCCCCTCGGTGTGAACGAGGTGCTCTACCGCTGAGCTACGCGTCCCCGGCGGAGGCGCGGACATAGCCCGCGAAACCGCCGCGATCAAGCGACGATGAGGCCTTCCAGGGCCGTTCGGATGGCAGCCGGAATCGTGGTGGGCCGGCGCGTCTCGCGGTCGACGTAGACGTGGACGAAATAGCCGTCGGCGGCCGCCTCGGGCTCGCCTTGCGAGAAGAGGGCGAGTTCGTAGCGGACGCTGGAGGAGCCCAGCCGCGCGACGCGCATCGCGGCCTCGATCGTCTCCGGAAAAGACAAGGCGGCGTGGTAGCGGCAGCCGGTCTCGACCACGAGCCCGATGGCGGGGCTGGCGGCCGTGTCCAGCAGGCCCCGCTCAATCAGCCATGTGTTCACCGCCGTGTCGAAGAAGCCGTAGTAGGCCGCGTTGTTCACGTGGCCGTAGACATCGTTGTCCGCCCAGCGCGTGGGGATGGGCCGGATCACGGCGTACTGGTCGCGGGTGGGGCGGTCGCTCATACGCCGTCTATGGCCGAGCCGCCCAAGAATCGCCACCGGCCCGGCGCGCAATGTTCGGCGAGCGGTGCGGGAGGCTTGAATGCTGCCGGGATCGTATTTCGCCAGCGTGTCCGGCGTGGCTTTGGTCGGAGCCGCGGTCGTCCTGGTCGCGCAGGACGGGACAGCCTACTTCCCGCCGCCTGAGGACCAGCCGTCCATCATCTGCAACACATCTTTCGACCCGCGCAAACGCGAAGTCGCGGTCGATGAGTTTTACGCCGCTTGGTTTGGGCCCCACCTGCGGACAGCTGAGGAGCCCTCGCTCTACTTGGCTTCACTCGATCCTCCCGCAGATCGGCCACGCACTGTCCGAGTGAGTTGGATTCCCTCATTCTACCGCACCGTATTCGCACGCGTTGAGTTCGCCGTGGACGGCTCGGCTAGCCTGCACGCCACCAGGCTGGTCGGCCTTGGCGGATACGACCCCGAAGGGGTTGATCTCAAAATGCAGCGCCCCTTGAGGCCAGAGGAACGCGACTACCTGGTTGCTCTGCTTTCAGACCCAGAACTCGCGGCTGCGCCGATCGTCACCTGCGATCTTGGCGTGGATGGCACCCAACTGGTGCTCGAGGATCGGCTGGGGCGCGACTACCGGCTGTACAATCAATCATCGCCCACGGACGGCGCGGTCCACATGGCTGGCCTGTACGTGCTGAGCCTAACGGGCTGGGACCTACGTTCCCCGCATGACGACTAGGTCAGCCACGACCGCCGGCAGTTCGTCGAACGCTGAGATGACCGCGTCCGCGCCGAGCTCCTCGGCCGCCGTTTCCGTATAGCCGAACCCCACCAGCACCACCGGCGCGCCGAGCGCGCGGGCGCAGGCGACGTCGGGGGCGCTGTCGCCGACCATGAGGCAGCGGGCCGGATCGCCGCCGGCGGTCAGGACGGCTTCGCGCAGGTGGGCGCCGGAGGGTTTGCGGGCGGAGACGACGTCTGGGCCGGCGACGAAGGCGAAGCGATGGGTCAGGTCCAGCGCGTCGAGCAAGGCGGCGGATAGCCTCGTCAGCTTGTTTGTGACCACCACGAGGTTCGCGCCCTCGCCGGCGAAGTGATCCAGCGTCTCGACGACGCCCTCGAAGGGGCGGCTCTCCTGGGCGATGCGGGCCAAGTAGAGGTCGATGAACTGGTCCAGCAGGGCCGGCGCCTCTTGGTGAGAGAACTCGGCGCCCGCCTCTTGGAAGCCGTGCTCCAGCATGACCCGCGCGCCGCGACCCACGAGGTGGCGGGCTGACGCCAGTGGGACGTGGGGCAGGTCTCGCTCCCCCAGCATGACATTGAGCGTCCCGATCAGGTCGGGCGCGGTGTCCACAAGGGTGCCGTCGAGGTCGAAGGCGAGGGTGACGCCGGAAAGGGACAAGGGCGGCTCGGGGAGGGGTGTCGCGACCGGGCGGCTTTCGGCTAAATCGGCGGGTCCCGCAAGCCGGAGAGTCGTCCTTGAGCCAGACCCAGGCCCGCGCCGCCGTGATCCTCGCCGCCGGCCAGGGCACGCGGATGAAGTCGCCCCTGCCCAAGGTGCTGCACCCGATCGGCGGGCGCGCGATGCTGGACCACGCTATCGACGCGGCCGAGGCCGCGGGCTGCGCGCGGATCGTGGTCGTGGTCGGCACGCACTCGCCGGAGGTCGGTGCGCATGTGGCCCAGCGCCTGGGCGAGGCGGCGGTGGCCCTTCAGGACCCGCCGCTGGGCACGGCGCACGCCGTCCAGGCGGCGGAACAGGCGCTGGCGGATTTCGAGGGCGAGGTGGTGATCACCTACGCCGACTGCCCCCTGTTGAAGGGCGAGACGATCGCGCCGCTGTTCGGCTCGGAGGCGGCCGTGACCGTGCTGGGCTTCGAGGCGGCGGATCCCGGCGCCTATGGGCGGCTGGTCCTGGGAGACCGCGACGAGCTCCTCAGGATCGTGGAGGCCAAGGACGCGCCCGACTACGTCCTGGACATCAGGCGCTGCAACTCGGGCGTCATGGTCTGCGAGCGGCGGCTGCTGTTCTCCCTGCTGGGAGAGGTGACCAACAACAACGCCAAGGGCGAGTACTACCTGACCGACATCGTGGAGCTGGCGCGCGCCCGGGGGCTGCACGCCCGGGCCGTATTCGCCGAGGAGGCGGCGGTCCAGGGGGTGAACTCGCAGGCCGAGCTAGCCGCCGCCGAACTGGTCTTCCAGCAGGGCCGGCGCGCTGAGCTGATGGGGGCGGGCGTGCGGATGCCGGCGCCGGAGACCGTCTGGCTGGCCTGGGACACCCAGGTCGCGGCGGGCTCGGTGATCGAACAGAACGTGGTGTTCGGGCCGGGTGTGTCGGTGGAGGGGCCGGCGTCGATCCGGGCCTTCAGCCATCTGGAGGGCGCGACGGTGGAGGCTGGGGCTGAGATCGGGCCCTATGCCAGACTCAGACCCGGCGCCCGGATCGGGCCCAAGGCCAAGGTCGGCAACTTCGTCGAGGTCAAGAACGTCACCATGGGCCGGGGCGCCAAGGCGAACCACCTGTCCTATCTGGGCGACGGCGAGGTGGGAGCCGAGGCCAACATCGGGGCGGGCACGATCTTCTGTAATTACGATGGCTTCGGGAAACATCGTACGACGGTGGGTAAGGGCGCCTTCATCGGGTCCAACAGCTCGCTAGTCGCGCCCGTGACCCTGGGCGCGGGGTCGATGACGGGCTCGGGCTCGGTCGTCACCGAGGATGTGCCGGAGGGAGCTCTGGCGCTCGGCCGCGCCAAGCAGACCAACAAGCCCGGCTGGGCCGTGCGGTTCCGGGCCCTGATGAGCGAGCGGAAGGCGCGCAAGTGAGCGCTGACCAGAAGCGCATCGCCGGCGAGGCCGCCGCCGAGCGGGTTGAGGCCGGTATGGTCGTCGGGCTGGGCACCGGCTCGACGGCCGCCTGGTTCGTGAAGGCGCTGGCGGCGAGGGGGCTGAGCGGCCTCAGGTGCGTGCCGACCTCGGAGGCGACGGCGGACCTGGCGCGTGATCTGGGGCTGACCCTGTCGACGCTGGAGGACACGCCGAGGATCGACCTGACGGTGGACGGGGCCGACGAGGTCGGGCCGGGCCTCGCCCTCATCAAGGGTGGCGGGGCGGCGCTGCTGCGCGAGAAGCTGGTCTGGGAAGCCTCGGCGCGCTGCATCGTCATCGCGGACGCCGGCAAGGTGGTGAAGACGCTGGGCGCCTTTCCGCTGCCAGTCGAGGTGGTCGCCTTCGGGCACAAGACCACGGCCAACCGCATCGCCGACGTGCTGGTCGACCACGACATCACCATGCCCGCCCGGGTCCGGACCGCCGACCGGGGCCTGGTCCGCACCGACGGCGGCAACCTGATCTACGACATCGCCTGCAAGGCCATCGAGGACCCGGCCCGCCTGGCCGACGATCTGAAACTGATCACCGGCGTGGTCGAGCACGGGCTGTTCCTCGACCTGGCCGACGAGGCGATCATCGGCACGGATTCGGGCGTCGAGGTGCTGGCGCCCTGAACTGCGCGAGCATTGCAGCCTCGAAAGTGACTGCAACTGCAGCAGTGCAACTAGAGAACGGGGGCGCTGGACGATGTGAAAGACCGGCGCTCAGTCTAGCGGCGCATCCTTCGCCGGGCGTCTGCAGGGTCACCGTTTCGACAGGCGGAAGCGAAAACAACGGGTTAAGTCGCGTCGATGCGGGCGTTGCAGGACCAATGCGCCCGCATCGCGGCTGCTATCGATCGCGGACCAGCAGGACTTCCAGCCGCTTCAGCTGAAGCTGAAGCTGGCGGGCGTGGATGGTCGGCCACATGGCCATCTTCATGATCAGGGACATGAGCAGCAGGACCGCCGCGGGAATGCCCCAGCGAACCGCCGTGAGCGCGTCGGTCGCCTCGAAGAAGCGCCAGGCCGCCCAGACGCCGGCCACGAAGGCGATCCCCTGGACCACCATCAGCACGCCGCTGACCCAGCCTGTGCGGCCGCCAAAGATCGACAGGGCCTGGGCGAAATAGCCGGGCTCTTCTCCGATGCGACGGAGCAGGTCGCGCTCCTCAGCGCTCAGGGCCTCGTCGAGGGTTTGATCGATGTCGCGCATCGTCAGGCTCCTTCCAGCGCCGCGCGCAGGGCGCGCCGCGCATGCATGAGGCGGGTCTTCACCGTGCCCGCCGGCACGTCCAGGGCGACCGCCGTCTCGGCGATGCTCATGTCTTCGAAGTGGTGCAGGGCGATCGCCGCGCGCTGGCCAGGCGGCAGGGCGCTGATGGCGCGCGCCAGCGCGGGGGTCGTAGCGACCGTCCCCACGTCGCCTGGCTCGGACGCCGGCTGCGCGGCGAGGTCGCGGGTCAGCTCGCGGTCGCGTCGACGGCCGTCGATCAGCCTGGCGCAGCGCCGGGACACGATCCGGTAGGCCCAGGCCGGGAAGGCGCGTTCGTCTTCCAGGCGGGCCAGGCCACGGGCGATCTCGATCCAGGCGGACTGAGCCGCATCTCGCGCCGCCTCGGGATCGCCCGTCAGCCGCCAGGCGTGGGCCACGAGCCGCCGGTTCCAGCGGCGCGCAAGGTGCTCGAACGCCCGCCGGTCGCCCGCGCGAGCGCAGACCACCAGGTACTCGTCCAGAACGCGGCTTTCGGCGGTGGTCATCGGACCCGGCTTTGCTGTTCGGCATATAGGTGGCGCGGCCGGCCGGATCGGTTCAATGGCGGCGACGATTTTCGGCTCGACCGCGGCTCGGCGGGGGACGCCGGGTTGCGCCGGGCGTGCCCGGGTGGTTTCAGGCGTGGGCGTGACTATGTGACGGGCGCACGGAACGGAGCTTCAGCGTGACCCAGTACGACTACGACCTCTTCGTCATCGGTGCCGGATCAGGCGGGGTGCGGGCCGCGCGGTTGGCGTCGCTGCTGGGCAAGCGGGTCGGGGTGGCGGAAGAGCATCGGGTCGGCGGCACGTGCGTGATCCGCGGCTGCGTGCCCAAGAAGTTCATGGTCTACGCCTCGGACTTCGCCCACGAGTTCGAGGTGGCCAAAGGCTACGGCTGGACGGTCGAGGAGCCGAGCTTCGACTGGCCGAAGTTCATCGAGACCAAGGATGTCGAGATCGCCCGTCTGTCGGGCATCTATGTCGCGAACCTGGCCAAGGCGGGCGTGGAGCTGGTCCACTCCAAGGCGCGGCTGAAGGACGCCCACACCGTCGAGTTGCTCGACAAGGGCCTGACCGTCACCGCCGACAAGATCCTGATCGCCACGGGCGGCCGGCCCTGGGTTCCGAAGGACGTGCCGGGCCTCGAGCACGCCATCACCTCGGATGCGGCCTTCCATCTGCCGGAGCTGCCGAAGCGCATCCTGATCACCGGCGGCGGCTATATCGCGGTCGAGTTCGCCGGCATCTTCGCCGGGCTTGGGGCCGAGACGACCCTGATCTATCGCGGGCCGAACATCCTGCGTGGCTTCGACGACGACGTGCGGGCGCACCTGGCCGACCAGATCCAGAAGCGGGGCGTGCGGGTGATCTTGGGCTGCCAGCACAAGGCGATCGAAAAGGTCGAAGGCGGCCTTTGTAACGTGCTGGACAACGGCATGCGGATCGAGACCGACGTCGTCATGTTCGCCACGGGCCGCGAACCCTATGTAGACGGGCTGGGGCTGGAGACGGCGGGCGTCGAGCTGAACGAGCGAGGCGCGATCCGGGTCGACGACTATTCGAAGACGACGGCGGACAACATCTGGGCCGTCGGCGACGTGACCGACCGGGTGAACCTGACGCCCGTGGCGATCCGCGAGGCCGTGGCCTTTGTCGAGACGGTGTTCAAGGACAACCCGTCGACCATGGACTACGCCAACATCCCGACGGCGGTGTTCTCGCAACCGCCGGTGGGGACGGTCGGCCTGACGGAGGCGGAGGCGCGCAAGGCGCATGGACGGATCGACGTCTATCTCAGCCGCTTCCGGCCGATGCGCTACGCCTTCGTCGGCGGCGAGGAGCGGATGCTGATGAAGATCATCGTGGACGCCGAGAGCGACCGGCTGCTGGGCGTGCACATCGTGGGGCCTGACGCGGCGGAGATCATCCAGCTGGCCGCGGTGGCGGTGAAGGCCGGCCTGACGAAGGCGCAGTGGGATTCGACCTGCGCCCTGCACCCGACGGTGGCCGAGGAACTCGTGACCATGCGCGAGCGCTACGTGGCGCCAGAGCTCCAGGCCGCCGAGTGATGCAGGGCTGGGGGGAGGCCTACAAATACTGGGTGCTGGCGGTCCTGATCGGACTGTCGGCGGTGACCGCTTATCTGTGGCCGTACGGCTTTTCGGCCTTCACCCCTATCGCCGGGATCGTGATGATCCCGCTGT
This sequence comes from Brevundimonas sp., assembly GCF_024711105.1. Lineage (GTDB taxonomy): Bacteria > Pseudomonadota > Alphaproteobacteria > Caulobacterales > Caulobacteraceae > Brevundimonas. The sequence goes on from NZ_JANJTL010000105.1 coordinate 11,231, forward strand.
TTCGCGTCCGGCGGCCGGATGTGGTCTTCGGCGTGCTGCTGCTGCTGTGCCTCTACGCGCTCGGGACCACGGCCTGGAGCCCGGTGTTCAGTTCGTCGGGGCCGATAGAGGGGTATGCCGACGCCGAGACCCAAACCTGGGGCAAGCTGCCAATGCAGCTGGGCCTTTACGCAGTGCTGACGCTGCTTGCGGCAAGCCTGCCGGCCGAGCGGCTGCGGCGGTTGAAAGCGCCTTTCGTGGTCGGAGCGATGGTGGTGGCGGTGGTGCTGCTGGTGGAGGGCATATCAGGCGCAGCCCTCTATCGGACGCTGACCGAGGCGATCGGCGATCCGACTCGACCTGACCTGGCGATCCGCAACGTGGCGCAGGGGACCTATGCGCTGGCCCTGATGTTCTGGCCCGCGCTGCGCATTCTTCTAGACCGGGAGCGGAAGCGAGCGGCCCTGCTACTGACTGCGGGCGTGCTGATCCCGCCGTTCCTTTTGAGCGCCATGGCGCCGCTGGCCGCTGTGGCGGTCAGCGGGCTGGTCTGGGGGGCCGTGCGGAGGGGCGAGGTCCGGCTGACCGCCCTTATCGGCGGCGCGCTGGCGACTGTAATCCTTCTCGCGCCCTGGATCGTCCTGGCTGCTGAGCCCCTGTTCCAAATGATCGAGCCGCACATCGGGGCCTCCTGGGCGGCGCGGCTCGAGATCTGGCGGTTCTCCGCCGAGCAGGTGCTGGAGCATCCGCTGTTCGGCTGGGGTGTCGATGGCAGCCGGGCCTTCCTGCCGTTCATGCTGCATCCGCATTCGGCGCCGCTGCAGCTCTGGCTGGAACTGGGCGCAATCGGAGCGGCGCTCGCAGCCGGCTTCTGGATGCTGTTGATCCGCCGGGCGGGGCGGCTGGGCGCCCACGCCGTGGCGGCGGCCGTGTCCTACTTCGTCATTGGCGGTCTGAGCTTCGGCGTCTGGCAGGAATGGTGGCTGGGATTGGGGGTCATGACGGTCATCTGGAGCATGGTCGCGGCCCAGCCGGAGCCGGAAGATGCGTCGGTGATTGAGGCTTAATGTCCGAGAGCCTATCTAGCGAGACATGAGCGCCCGCTGGACCCCCGGTTCCTGGAGAACGAAGCCCGTCAGCCACATGCCGACGGACTATCCGGACGCCGTCGCCTTGGGCCAGGCCGAGGACGAACTGCGCACCTATCCGCCGCTGGTCTTCGCCGGGGAGGCGCGTCGCCTGACCCAGCGGCTGGCCGAGGTCGAGGCGGGCCGGGCCTTTCTGCTGCAGGGCGGCGACTGCGCCGAAAGCTTCAAGGAGTTCTCGACCGACAACATCCGCGACACCTTCCGGCTGATCCTGCAGATGGCGGTGGTCCTGACCTTCGCGGGCGGCCGGCCGGTGGTGAAGGTGGGCCGCATCGCTGGCCAGTTCGCCAAGCCGCGCTCCTCCGACATCGAGCGGGTGGGCGAAGTCGAGCTGCCCAGCTATCGCGGCGACGTCATCAACGGCATGGAGTTCGAGGCCGCGGCCCGGACGCCGGACCCGCAACGGCTGCTGCGCGCCTATCACCAGTCGAGCGCCACCCTGAACCTGCTGCGCGCCTTCGCGGAGGGCGGCTTCGCGGACCTGCACAACATCCACCGCTGGACCCTGAACCGCACCAGCGAGGGCGGGTATGCGGCGCGGTATCGCGAGCTGTCTGACAAGATCGGCGAGTCGCTCGACTTCATGCGCGCCGTGGGCGTGACGCCGGAAAGCCATCCGGAGCTGTCGCGGGTGGAGTTCTTCACCAGCCACGAAGCGCTGCTGCTGAACGTCGAGGAGGCGCTGACGCGGCTCGATGCGGCCACCGGCGAGTGGTTCGATACCTCCGCCCACATGGTCTGGATCGGCGAGCGGACCCGTCGCGTCGACGGGGCCCACGTCGAGTTCGCGCGCGGTATCAAAAACCCCATCGGCTTGAAGTGCGGGCCGACGATGCAGCCGGACGACCTGCTGAAGCTGGCCGAGACGCTGAACCCGGCCAACGAGCCCGGGCGGCTGACCCTGATCGGCCGCTTCGGGGCGGACAAGGTGGGCGACCGTCTGCCGGTGCTGATGAAGGCGACGCGGGATGCGGGCCTGCGGGTGGTCTGGTCGATCGACCCGATGCACGGCAACACGCTCAAGGCCGGCAACGGCTTCAAGACGCGGCCGTTCGATCGCATCCTTGGTGAAGTCCGGACGTTCATCGAGGTGGCCGAGGCCGAGGGCGTTCACCCGGGCGGGGTGCATCTGGAAATGACCGGCCAGGACGTGACCGAATGTCTGGGCGGGGCGCAGGCCCTCACGGAGGATGACCTGTCGAGCCGCTACCACACCCACTGTGATCCCCGGCTGAACGCCGACCAGGCGCTGGAGCTGGCCTTCCTGGTCGCCGAGCGCCTCAAGGCGGGCCGCGGCCGCCGGTCGGAGGCGGCCTGATGGGGACGGGCTGCGTCGCCTACCAGGGCGCGCGGGGCGCCTTCAGCTATGAGGCCTGTCTGGCGCTGAGGCCGTGGGACGAGCCGACCGGGTACCAGACCTTCGCCGAGGCCATTGGCGCGGTGGCGTCCGGCGAGTGCGCCTGCGGGCTGATCCCGGTCGAAAACACCATCGTGGGCCTGCTCCCGGAGCCGAACCGGCTGATCGAGGAGCATGGGCTGAAAATCGTCGCCGAGGCGTGGCGACCGATGCGGCAGATGCTGATGGCCGTGCCGGGCGCCAAGCTTGCGGACCTCAAGACGGTCGAGAGCCATCCCGTGGCGCTGAAGCAGTGCGCGCAGAACATCGCGGCGCTCGGCCTGACGGCGGTGGAGGCCTTCGACACCGCGGGCGCGGCGGCCGCGGTGGCGGCGGCGGGCGACATCAGCCGCGCCGCCTTGGGGCCGGCGGTCGCCGCGGAGCTCTACGACCTGAGGATTCTGCGCAACGACATGCAGGATTCAGCGGACAACCGGACGCGCTTCGTCGTCCTGGAGCGCTGAGCGCTTGACGCACGCCGGTTTCTGACCCGGCATGGCGAGGTCCGCATCCAGCGGACGAGGTTTCCAGAGATGACCCGGCGCGCGCTGCACCTGTCCTGTCCCGAGATCCGGACCGGCCGCGCCTATTATTTCGGCTTCGGCGGCTTTCGATACGCCGGCTGAGGGCGCGGCGTTCGACCCCGACCCTCGCCGGCGACCGCGCGTATTCAGCGCGGCACCCGACCGATTGAACCGAAATCTCTCCAGGGCCATCCCATGCTTTCCCGACCGATCAGCGCGCGCGAACCCGCGCCCGCCAACGACATCTCCGCCGAAGACCTGACGCTCGAGGCGCTGCGCTTCGAGATCGACCGGCTGGACGACCAGATGCTGGACCTGCTCCAGCGCCGCCTGCTGCTGGCCCGCCGGGTCGGAAAGGCCAAGGACGCACCGCACGGGCCGTTCCTGAACCTGCGGCCCGACCGCGAGGCGGCGGTGATGCGCCGGCTGGTCGGGCGGGCCGGCTCGCTCGCCCGGCCCGCGGTGGCGCCGATCTGGCGCGAGGTGATCGGTGCGGGCCTGGCCCAGCAGGGGGCCCTGACCATCGCCCTGTGGCGCGGAGCCGAGGACGGCCGCACTTGGGACCGGGCCCGGCAGCGCTTCGGCAGCCAGGTCAGCTACATGGGCGCCGCCAACCCGAACGCGGCGCTGGACGCCGCGCAGTCGGGGAACGCCGTCGCGGTGCTGAACCTGTCAGCGGACCAGCCGTGGTGGATCGATCTGCTGCGCGACTATCCCGACTTGTGGGTGTTCGAAAGCCTCGACGACGCACGGGGTGTGCCTGTCGCGTTGGCCGTCGGGCGGATCGATCCCAAGGCGCTAGCCAAGGGCCGGACCTTCCAAGTGACGGCCGGCGGCGACGCGGGCGAGGGCGATGGCCGGCGCACGCTGACGACGCACCACGGCTGGACGCTGGCAATCACCGAAGGCGAGCTGCCGCTGGATCGCGGGCTCGGCGTGGTGGGGCGAACGCCCTAGCTCTTCACCTTCACATAGCTGCCCGGCGCGGGTTCGATGGGCTTGAGCTTGCCCTTCTTCGGATCGCGCGCCGGGACCCAGTCGCCGGACTTGTCGTGGAGCCACTCGGCCCAGTGTGGCCACCAGGAGCCGGGGTGCTCGACGGCGCCGGCGCGCCATTCGTCCAGGGTCTCGGGGAAGGCGTCGTTGGTCCAGTGGTTGTACTTGTTGGCCGCCGGCGGATTGACCACCCCGGCGATGTGGCCTGAGCCCGCCAGGGTCAGGGTGACCTGGGCGTTCTTGAACGCCCGCGCCGAGCGATAGACCGAGTTCATCGGGGCGATGTGGTCTTCCTTCGACGCCTGGAAGTAGAGCGGGATGGTGACCTTAGACAGGTCGATCCGCTCGCCGCCGATCTCGAACTGGCCCTGGCTGAGCGCATTCTTGCCGTAGAGGGAGCGCAGGTAGTCCAGGTGCAGCGCCTTGGGCATGCGCGTCTGGTCGGCGTTCCAGAACAGCAGGTCGAAGGCCGGCGGATCCTTGCCCATCAGGTAGTTCGACACGAAGAACGACCAGATCAGGTCGTTGGCGCGCAGGGCGTTGAAGGTGTCGGCCATGGCCGCGCCGGGCAGGACGCCGCCGGCCGCGTCCATCTTCTGCTCGATCTGCTCCAGCCAGTGCTCGTCGGTGAACAGCAGCAGGTCGCCGGCCTCGGCGAAGTCGTGCTGGGCGGCGAAGAAGGTCGTCGCCGAGACCCGGTCGTCCTTGGCGGCGGCCATATGCGCAAGCGCCGCGCCCATCAGGGTGCCGCCGATGCAGTAGCCAACGGTGTTCACGTGCTCGGCGCCGGTCTGCTCCAGGACCTTTCCGACCGCCCGGTACATGCCCTTGTGCAGATATTCAGAGAAGCCGAACTCGGCCTTGTCCCGATCCGGATTGACCCAAGAGCAGACGAAGACGGTGAAGCCCTGGGCCGACAGCCAGCGGATCATCGAGTTCTTGGGCTGGAGGTCCAGGATGTAGAACTTGTTGATCCAGGGCGGGAAGATCAGCAGCGGGATGGCCCGCTGCTGTTCGGTGGCGGCGTCGTACTGGATCAGCTCGAACAGCTCGTCGCGCCACACCACCTGGCCGGGGGCGGTGGCGACGTTCACCCCCACCTCGAACTTGCCGTAGTCGGCCTGGCTGATGGCCAGCTGACCGTTGCCGCGCTCGATGTCGGCGGCGAAGTTTTGCATGCCCTTGACCAGGCTCTCGCCGTTGGTGGCCATCAGCTCGCGAAGCGCCGCCGGATTGGAGGCGAGGAAGTTCGACGGCGCAAACGCGTCGGTCAGCAGCTTGGTGAAGAACTCGGCCCGGCGTTTCACGCGGGGGTCCACGTCCTCGGCCGAAGCGATCAGGTTGTTCAGCCACTCCGAGGACAGGAGGTAGGAGCGCTTCATCACCTCGAAGACGGGGTTCTCGGTCCAGTCGGGATCGGCGAAGCGCTTGTCGGGGCGTCCGGCCTGGGGCGCCGGCGGCTCGCCCGACGCGCGGCGGGCGGCGTCGGTCCACAGGTCCATATAGCCCTTGAACAGCTCCGCCTGGGCCTGGAACAGCCGGTCGGGCCGGCTGGCCAGGGAGGTCATCACCGAGGTCATGGCCGGGGCCACGTTGAAGGGATCCGGCGAGAGGGCCGCAGGCCGGTCGGCCTGCTTCAGGGCGGCTTCGGCGATGGCCTGCTGGGCCGTCATGGCGGCCTTGGCGAGGTTCATCGACAACTGCTCGATCGCCTCGCGGGACGGCGGCTCCATCTCGGGCGCGGGGGAGGGGGCGGCCCTCGGAGCCTCAGTCGCAGCCTCCGGCTTTGCTTCGGGCTGAAGCTTGGCCTCGGGCTTCGCTTCCGCCTTTGGCCCACGCTTCGGAGCGGCCTTGGGCGCGGCGGCCTTGGTGGGGGCGGTCTTCCGGGGTCGCTTCGTCTCGGCCATCGGGCGCTCCTGCCGCTTCCTCGCGCGAACAGGATGGCATATGACCGGCGGTGAAATGAACGCAACCCTCGACCGAGTCGCGACCGCCGCCGCCCGCCTCGCCGGGATGGGACTGATGGCCGCCCTGGCTGGTTGCGTGAGTTACAGCCCCTTCAACTCCGAGACCGATCCGACCTCGCCGGCCGCGCAGCGCGTCGACGCCCTGGCGCGCGCAGACGGCGCCTATCCGCGCTGGGAGGATTTCCCCGCCGCGCCCCGCGACGTGCCGTCCGCTGCGGACATCCGCGCCCGCGTCGTCGCCTTGGAGGCGTCCGAGGCCACCCTGGCTCGCCAGGTCGCGGGCATCCAGTGGACCCTGAACGAGAGCGACGGCGACCCGTGGGCGCGCCGGACCCGCGCCCGCATCGACGCCCGGCTGGCCCAGCCGGCGGACCCGAACGCCATGGCAGAGGCCCTGGCCTGGGCCGAACGGCTCCGGGCGCGGGCCAATCCCCCGCCTCCCGTCCAGAATTGACGCCGCGCGGCGCTACACTCCCCGCATGACCTCCGCTCACCGATTCGCGGCTGTCCGCGTGCGTCAGGCTCTCTGACATGGCGGACGGTGCGGGACAGACCGCCTTCCTCGGCGTCGAACGATCGGTCAGCGGCCGCCGGTGGCGCTGGCGGCCGGCGGACGCGGACGCGGTACGGAGCGTCCAACAAGCCCACGGGCTGTCGGAGGTGCTGGCCCGCGCCCTGGTGTCTCGCGGCGTCAGGCCAGAGCAGGCGGGGGACTACCTCTCGCCGACCCTGCGCGCGCTGTTTCCCGACCCCTCCTGCTTTCGCGACATGGATGCGGCTGCCGAGGCGATGATCGACGCGCTGGTCGCGCGATCCTCCGTCTGGGTCTTCGCCGACTACGACGTGGACGGGGCCTCCAGCGCCGCGCTGCTGGTCCGGTGGTTCCGCGCCATGGGGCTGGAGCTGCAGGTCTATGTCCCGGACCGTCTGACCGAGGGCTATGGGCCTAGCGCCCAGGCCTTCGCCCGGATGAAGGAGGGCGGCGCCGACCTGGTGGTCACCGTCGATTGCGGCGCCGCGGCCCACGACGCGCTTGAGGCAGCCGCCGACATGGGCGTGGAGGTGGTGGTGATCGACCACCACCTGATGCGGGGCGATCCGCCGCGCGCCCGCGCCGTGGTCAATCCGAACCGGCCGGATTGCGGCTCGGCCCAGGGCAATCTGGCGGCCGCCGGGGTGGTCTTCGTGCTGCTGGCGGCGCTGAACCGCGAGGCGCGGCGGCGCGGCCTGTTCGCCGACAGGCCCGAGCCGGACCTGCGCCAGTGGCTGGACCTGGCGGCGCTGGGGGCCTTCTGCGACGTCACCAGCCTGACCGGCTTCAACAGGGCCCTGGCCTCGCTCGGCCTGAAGGTGATGTCGACCTGGAGCAACGTCGGGGTCTCCGCCCTGATGGCGGCGGCGCAGTCGCCTCTGACAGCGGCCACGCCGTTCCACGCCGGCTTCATCCTGGGCCCGCGCATCAACGCCGGGGGCAGGGTGGGGCGCTCCGACCTCGGCGCCCGCCTTCTGGCCACCGACGACCCCGACGAGGCGCGCGACCTGGCCGAAAAGCTGAACGCGCTGAACGCCGCGCGCCGCGAGGTTGAAAAGGAAGTCACCGACGCCTGCGCCCTGATGATCGAGCGGGGCAGCAACCATTCTACCGAGGGCCCCCTGATCCTGGCGGCCGGCGAAGGCTGGCATCCGGGCGTGATCGGCGTGGTGGCCGGGCGGCTGAAGGAACGCTGGCGCCGTCCGGTGATCGTAGTCGGCATCGATCCCGCCACGGGGATCGGCAAGGGCTCGGGCCGTTCCATCCCGGGCGTGAACCTGGGCCGGGCGGTGCAGGCGGCGTTCGACGAGGGTCTGCTGCTGGCCGGCGGCGGTCACGCCATGGCGGCTGGCCTGACGGTAAAAGCCGACATGCTGCCTGAGCTGCGCGCCTTCCTGGAGGCGCGGCTGTGCGACGAGACCTCGACCGCCCTCGAGGAGGACGCTCTAGAGATCGACGTCCT
>NZ_JANJTL010000106.1 GCF_024711105.1 Brevundimonas sp.
CGGGCGTCTTCAGATCAGTCTTCCTTCACGCGCTTCTTGCGGAAGGACGGGTTCAGGACCTGCTTGCGCAGGCGGATGGACTTGGGCGTGACCTCGACCAGTTCGTCGCTCTCGATATAGGCGATGGCCTGCTCCAGGGACGGGCGCCGCGGCGGGGTGAGGCGGACCGCCTCGTCCTTGCCGGAGGCGCGCACGTTGGTCAGCTGCTTGCCCTTGATCGGGTTCACGTCGAGGTCGTCCGAGCGGGAGTTCTCGCCGATGATCATGCCCTGATAGGTCTTCTCCCCGGCGCCGACAAACATCACGCCGCGCTCCTCCAGGTTCCACAGGGCGTAGGCCGCCGTGTCGCCGTCCGAGTTGGAGACCAGCACGCCCTTCAGACGGCCCTCGATGGCGCCCTTGTAGGGCTCATAGTGCGAGAAGACGCGGTTTAGCACGCCCGAGCCGCGCGTGTCGGTCAGGAACTCGCCCTGATAGCCGATCAGGGACCGCGACGGGCAGGCCAGCTGGATGCGGGTCTTGCCGGCGCCCGAGGGGCCCATGTCCTTCAGCTCGGCCTTGCGGGTCGAGAGCTTCTCGATGACGACGCCGGTGTATTCGTCGTCCACGTCGATGACGACGTCCTCGATCGGCTCCAGGCGCTCGCCGTTCTCGCCGGTCTGATAGACGACGCGCGGGCGGCTGATCGACAGCTCGAAGCCCTCGCGGCGCATGTTCTCGACCAGAACGCCCAGCTGGAGTTCGCCACGGCCTGCGACCTCATAGGCGTCGGCGCCCGGCGTCTCGGTGACGCGGATGGCGACGTTGGCCTCGGCCTCCTTGAGCAGGCGGTCGCGGATGACGCGGCTCTGCACCTTGTCGCCCTCGCGGCCCGCCAGCGGCGAGTCGTTGACGCCCACGGTCATGGAGATGGTCGGCGGGTCGATCGGCTGGGCGTCCAGCGGTTCGGTGACCTCAAGCGCGCACAGGGTGTCCGCCACGGTGGCCTTGGACATGCCGGCGATGGCGACGATGTCGCCGGCCTCGGAGCCCTCGTCCAGCGGCTGGCGCTTCAGGCCGCGGAAGGCCAGCACCTTGGTGATGCGGCCCTGCTCGATGGTCTTGCCGTCTCGGTCCAGCGCCTTGATCGGCATGCCGGGCACGGCGCGGCCGCTCTCGATGCGGCCGGTCAGCAGGCGGCCGAGGAACGGGTCGGACTCGATCAGGACGTTGAGGATGCGGAACGGTTTGTCGACGTTCTGCGCCACCGGCGGGGGCGGGACGTGGTCGACGATCAGGTCGAACAGCGGGGCCAGGGTGTCGGACGGATCGTTCATGTCCAGGGTGGCCCAGCCGTTGCGGCCCGAGGCGTAGATGTGTGGGAAGTCGAGCTGCTCCGGCGTGGCGCCGATGGCTTCGAACAGCTCGATGGTCTCCAGGTGCACCCGGTCGGGGTCGGCGTGGGGCCGGTCGACCTTGTTGATGCAGAGGATGGGACGCAGGCCCATCTTCAGCGCCTTGGTCAGGACGAACTTCGTCTGGGGCATGACGCCCTCTTCGGCGTCGACCAGGATGACGCAGCCGTCGACCATGCCGAGGATCCGCTCGACCTCGCCGCCGAAGTCGGCGTGGCCAGGCGTGTCGATGATATTGATGCGCGTCTCGCCCGCCTTGCCGTTCCACAGCACGGAAGTGCACTTGGCGAGGATGGTGATGCCGCGCTCGCGCTCCTGGTCGTTGGAGTCCATGGCGCGCTCGGTGGTCGCCTCATTGGCTCGGAACACGCCGGACTGGGCGAGCAGCTGGTCGACCAGCGTGGTCTTGCCGTGGTCGACGTGGGCGATGATGGCGATGTTGCGCAGGTTCATTGGCGGACGCTCGCGGACGGATGGCCGGCCGCGTTCCTTCGAAGGTCAGGCGGTTGGGGAGGAGGCGGGCGCCAGATACACGAGGTGGGGCGGATTAGCTAGGGCGCTGGACTCAGGAGCCACATGGCCCAGTCAGCCAATCCCCAGAGCAGGAACGCAATGGCTCCCGCCGCGAGCGCGAGGACCACAGCAAGGCCTACCGCGTCGATCCAGTTCCGGACCGATCTCTTGGTGGCCGCGTACCCGATGGCGCCTCCAGTGGCGAGGACTGTGACGACCGCCACCGGCCACGGCAGAGGGCGGCGGTCCTCGATCGCATCCGGCCCATCGACCTGTTCCGCGAACTCCCCTGCATTGGCGCGGGCCAACAGCTTCAGGGCGTCCTGGGCCTCTTGCTCGGGCACCGCCAGCCGGAGGCCGCCGAGCGCGCGCATCATCAGGGGATCAATCGAGGCCAGGCCGTAATCCGAGAGATGCGCCGACAGGCCCGCGCTGCTGAGGAAGCCTTCAGCCAGCCTGGCGGTGGGAAGATCGTCAAACCGGGCGACAACGACCAGGGCCATGCGCCCACCCAAGCTCAGTCCGCCGGCTTCGCCAGCGCAGTCTGGTCCGCGTAGGCCTTCAGCTCGATCAGGTAGCCGTCCGGATCGGCCATCATGGCCTTGGCCGTGGCCTCGTCCCGCACCGGCTCGCTTGCGAAGCCGCCGGCCACGGCGCCCGCGCGCTCGACCAGCGCCGGCCAGTCCTCCCAGGCCACGGTGGCGCCGAAATGCTGGGCCTCGCGGAACGGGGAGGGGGTCACCGCCGCCGGCCGTAGATACGCGGTCAACTGGGCGCCGAAGAGCCACAGGTCGATCCAGCGGTCGGTCGTGCGGCCGACGCGCGCGCCGAGCGCCTCTTCATAGAAGGCCCGCGTTCTGTCGAGGTCCGAAACCGAGATCGACAGGTGGAAGACCGGCCTCAAATCAGACGTCCAGCAGGAACCGGTTCGGGTCCTCGAGGTATTCCTTCACCCGCACCAGGAAGGTCACGGCTTCCTTGCCGTCGACGATGCGGTGGTCGTAGCTGAGCGCCAGGTACATCATCGGGCGGATCACAACCTGGCCGTCCACGGCCATCGGGCGCTGGACGATGTTGTGCATGCCCAGGATGCCCGACTGCGGCATGTTCAGGATCGGCGTCGACATCAGCGAGCCGTAGACGCCGCCGTTGGTGATGGTGAAGGTGCCGCCCTGGAGCTGGTCCAGCGTCAGCTCGCCGTCGCGGGCGAGCTTGCCGAGACGCGCGATCTCCTTCTCGATCTCGGCGAGCGACATGCGGTCGGCGTCGCGGACCACAGGCACGACCAGGCCGCGGTCGGTGCCGACCGCCATGCCGATGTCGTAGTGGTTCTTGTAGACGATGTCGGTCCCGTCGATCTCGGCGTTGATCGCCGGGAGCTCCTTCAGAGCCGCGATGACCGCCTTCACGAAGAAGCTCATGAAGCCGAGCTTGACGCCGTGCCGCTTCTCGAAGGCGTCCTTGTACTGGCCGCGCATGGCCATGACCGAGGTGATGTCCACCTCGTTGAAGGTGGTCAGCTGGGCGGCGGTGTTCTGCGATTCCTTCAGGCGGCGCGCGATGGTCTGGCGCAGGCGGGTCATCTTGACCCTGACCTCGCGGTCGTCGGCGGCGGCCGGCGTGCTCGCGGCGGGAGCGGGGGCCGCCTGAGCCGGGGCGGACGAGGCCGAGGCGGCGGCCTGCAGGATGTCGCCCTTGAGAACATTGCCCTTGGGACCGGTCGGCTGGACGGTCGAGGGATCGACGCCCGTCTCGGCGGCGGCGCGCTGGACGGCGGGGGACAGGGTCTCGGCGGCGGTCGAGGCCTTGGCCGCGGGCTTGGGGGCCTCGGCCGGTGCGGGCGCATCAGCCTTGGCGGCCGGAGCCACGGCGGCGCCGGCGCCCGCATTGATGCGGCCGATGACCTGGCCCGGCGTGACGGTCGCGCCGTTGTCGGCGGTGATCTCGGCCAGCTCGCCGTCAGCGGGGGCGGAGACCTCGACGGCCACCTTGTCGGTCTCGATCTCGACCAGGACCTCGTCCTTGGAGACCTTGTCGCCGACCTTCTTGGTCCATCGGCCGATGGAGCCCTCGGCGACGGACTCGCCCATTACAGGGGTCTTGATCTCGATGGTGGAGGCGGCGGCGGGCGCGGCCGCCGGCTTGGGCGCCTCGGCCTTCGGAGCCTCAGCCTTCGGAGACGGTGCGGGCGCAGCAGCCGGCGCGGCGGCTTTCGGCGCTTCCGCCTTGGGGGCCTCGGCCTTAGGCGCTTCGGCCGGCTTGGGCGCGGCGGCGGCGTCGGCGGCCTCGATGCGGCCAAGCACGGCGCCCGGGGTCACGGTCGCGCCGTCAGCGGCCTTGATCTCGGCCAGCACGCCGTCGGCGGGGGCGGCGACCTCCAGCGACACCTTGTCCGTGTCGAGCTCGACCAGGACCTCGTCCTTCTTCACCGCGTCGCCGGCCTTTTTGGTCCAGCGCGCGACGGTCGCCTCGGTGACGGATTCGCCAAGGGCGGGGGTGAGGATGTCGGCCATGATCGAGTCAGTCTTTCGGTTCGGTCAGTTCGGATATCAGGCGAAGGCCTCGGTGAGGAAGGCGTCGAGTTCCTTCAGGTGCCGGCTCATCAGGCCTGCGGCCGTGGAGGCCGAGGCCGGACGGCCGACGTAACGAGCGCGCTTCGACTTCACGTTCAGCTTCTCGAGCGTCAGCTCCAGCCACGGATCCACGAAGGTCCAGCCGCCCATGTTCTTGGGCTCTTCCTGGCACCAGATCAGCTCGGCGTTCGGGAAGCGCGACAGCTCCTTGGAGACCGACTTCATCGGCCACGGATAGAACTGCTCCAGGCGCAGCAGATAGACGTCGTCCGCCCCGTCGCGCTCGCGGCGGTCCAGCAGGTCGTAATAGACCTTGCCCGAGCACAGGATGACCCGGCGGATGTCCTTGTCGGCCTTCAGCGTCACGCCGGCGACCGCCGGACGCGCCTGGGCGTCGTCGTGCAGCACGCGGTGGAAGGACGAGCCCTCCGCCAGTTCGCTGAGGCGCGACACCGCCTTCTTGTGCCGCAGCAGCGACTTGGGCGTCATGATCACCAGCGGCTTGCGGAACGGCCGGTGGATCTGGCGGCGCAGGATGTGGAAGTAGTTCGCCGGCGTGGTGCAGTTGGCGACCTGCATGTTGTCCTCGGCGCAGGCCTGCAGGAACCGCTCCAGCCGCGCCGAGGAGTGCTCGGGCCCCTGGCCCTCGTAGCCGTGCGGCAGCAGCATGGTCAGGCCGCTCATGCGCAGCCACTTGCGCTCGCCCGAGGAGATGAACTGGTCGATCACGACCTGGGCGCCGTTCACGAAGTCGCCGAACTGGGCTTCCCACATGACCAGGGTGTTCGGGTCGGCCAGGGAATAGCCGTACTCGAAGCCGAGCACCGCCTCTTCGGACAGGGCGGAATCGATGACCTCGAACTGGGCCTGGCCCTCGCGGATGTGGTTCAGCGGGACGTAGCGCTCCTCGGTCGTCTGGTCGACGATGGCCGAGTGGCGCTGGGAGAAGGTGCCGCGCACCGAGTCCTGGCCAGACAGGCGGACCGCGAAGCCCTCGTCGAGCAGCGAACCGAAGGCCAGGGCCTCGGCGGTCGCCCAGTCGAGGTTCTCGCCCGACTCGATCGCCTCGCGCCGGCCGTCGATGACGCGGCGCAGCGTCTTGTGGCAGTCGACATCGTTCGGGCAGGTGGTCAGCACCTTGCCGATGGCCTTGAGCCGGTCGAGCTTGACACCGGTGGAGCCGCGGCGCTCGTCGCCCTCGGGCAGGCCCAGGCCCTGCCACTTGCCGTCCAGCCAGTCGGCCTTGCTGGAGGCGTAGGTCTTGCCGGCGTCGAACTGGGCGTCGAGGTAGGCCTCGAACTCGCTGACCAGGCCGTCGGCCTCGGCCTGGCCGATGACGCCTTCCTCGACCAGACGGCGCGCATAGATCTCGCGCGTCGACGGCAGCGCCCGGATCTTCGAATACATCAGGGGCTGGGTGAAGGTCGGGTCGTCGCCCTCGTTGTGGCCGTATCTGCGGTAGCAGAACATGTCGATGACGACGTCCTTGTGGAACGTCTGGCGGAACTCGGTCGCCACCTTGGCGGCGAAGACCACCGCTTCCGGATCGTCGCCGTTCACGTGGAAGATCGGCGCCTGGACCATCAGGGCCACGTCGGACGGATAGGGGCTCGACCGGCTGTTCCTCGGCGAGGTGGTGAAGCCGATCTGGTTGTTGACCACGAAGTGCAGGGTGCCGCCGGTGCGGTAGCCCTTCAGGCCCATCAGGGCGAAGCATTCGGCCACCACGCCCTGGCCGGCGAAGGCGGCGTCGCCGTGGATGAGCAGCGGCAGGACCCGCTTGCGCTCCAGCGAGCCCTCGGCCTCCTCGCGAAGGTCGAAGGCCTGTTTCGCCCGCGCCTTGCCCAGCACGACGGGATTGACGATCTCGAGGTGCGAGGGGTTGGCGGTCAGCGACAGGTGCACCGTCTGGCCGTCGAACTCGCGGTCCGAAGAGGCGCCCATATGGTACTTCACGTCGCCCGAGCCCTCGATGTCCGAAGGCACGGTCGAACCGCCCTGAAACTCGTGGAAGATGGCGGCGTAGGGCTTGCCCATGACGGCGGCCAGCACGTTCAGGCGACCGCGGTGGGCCATCCCCAGCACGATCTCGTCGACGCCCATGGCGCCGCCGCGCTTGATGACCTGCTCCAGCGCCGGGACCATGGCCTCGCCGCCGTCCAGGCCGAAGCGTTTGGTGCCCGGGAAGCGCTTGTGCAGGAAGCGCTCGAAGCCTTCGGCCTCGATCAGCTTGTTCAGGATCGCCAGCTTGCCTTCCCGGGTGAAGGCGGCGGGCTCGAACTTGTCGGCGCCCTCGAAGCGCTGCTGCAGCCAGGACTTCTCCTCCGGCTCGGCGATGTGCATGAACTGCACGCCGATGTGGCCGCAGTAGCTGCGCTTGAGGATGTCCATCACCTCGCGCAGCGTGCCCGTCTGCAGCCCCAGCACGCCGTCGAGGAAGATCGGCCGATCCATGTCGGCGGGGGTGAAGCCGTGGAATTCCGGGGTCAGCTCGGGGTTCTCGGTGGGCTGCTCGATGCCCAGCGGATCCAGGGTGGCCTGCAGGTGGCCGCGCACCCGGTAGCTGCGGATCAGCATCAGGGCGCGGATCGAGTCCTGCGCCGCGGCGCGGATGTCGTCGGCCGAGGCCGGGGCGGCGGCGGGGGCGGCCTTGCCCGCCGTCTTCGGATCGGGCTTCGGCGTCGGCCCGCGGCCGTCGACCACGGCGGAGTCCTCGCTGGGCTCGCTGACGCGGGGGCGGCCCCAGGCGCGGGCCGCGGCCGAGGCCTTCACCTGGTCGACGTTGTCGCGCAGCTGGTCGAAGAAGGCGCGCCACTCGCCCGACACGGAAGCGGGGTCGTTGGCCCACTTCTCGTGCAGATCCTCAATGAAGGCGGCGTTCGACCCGTACAGGAAGCTGGTCTCGGCAAAGACCTGGTTCAGCCGACCGGCATCGTCCGCCATGGTTCTCGTCACGTCCCTTGGGTCCGCACGCGCACGTTCGCGCGAAGGCGACCGGCGCTCATATAGGCCGTGTTTCTTGAGGGGTCATGACCGAATAGGGGCGAAGCGGCCGAAATTCGCACGATTATGCCCCACTACCGGGACATGGCGGGCCGCTTGCGGAACGAAAAACGCCCCCGGCCTCGACCGGGGGCGTCCGCGGCTGGCCTGTCGAAGGCTCAGCCCTTGAGCACTTCCACCAGGGTGGCGCCGAGCCGCGCCGGCGACGGCGA
>NZ_JANJTL010000019.1 GCF_024711105.1 Brevundimonas sp.
CGACCTCGACGACGCGGCGCAGAAGATCGTCGCGGCGGTGGGGTAATGCGGCCAGCGCTGCTCGCCCTCGTGAGCGCGTGTTCCGTCGGGTCCGCCGGCGCGTGTTTCGCTCAGTCACAGTTCGACGACCTGCGCGAAGCCTGCCTCAGGACGGAGATGCGGCGCGAGGCCTTCGAGCGACTCGCGGATGAACGTGACTGGGAGCAGTTGCTCCGCGTCGTCCGGGCCGGAGATCCGCTGGATACGACGGTCTGGGAAAGCATGTATCGGGCTCAGCCCGGCCGCCGACAGTTTTGGATGTCAGGCGAGAACGCGGGCGCCGATCCCGCCCACGCCACCTCTTGCGGGGTCGCGGCGACGGATCCGGATGCCGACTGGCGATCTCGAGCGGGGGCGCTGGCATTGGAGCTTGGGATGACTCCTTCGCCGACCGCCCCGAGACCGAATTCAGTCGAAGCTAGGGCTTGGTCCACGGTCGAACCGACGGCGCTGTCGCTATCCTATGATCTCTACCCGAGCGGCTTGACGGTGCGACTGACACGTCCTGGAACCGCCGCAGAATAGGCGACGACTAGAGGGGGCGCTTTGACCGCTGACGGTCTGTCCGACGCCATCTGCATCCTCCACTACGGACGGTGTGGCTCGACGGTGCTCACGCGGCTGCTCGCCCAGTTCGGCTGCGTGTCGCTGGGGGAATTCCTGCATCCGGTGTCGGGCCAGAAGTACGAGGCGCTCGACGGCCTTTCGCGCGGACGCGGCGCGGCGAATTCCAGCGCTTCGGTGCTAGACGCCTTGGCCAGGGTCGCGGCCGCAAGAGGTGAACGGGCCAGCCCTGTTCTCTTTGAGATCAAGAGCCTCGACTTCATCCGCGAGGCCGTCGCCGACGGACCCGAGACCTTCGTCCCGGCGCTGGCCGAGCGCGGCGCGAGCCGCTGCATCCACCTGGAGCGACGCGACCTCCTGGCGAGGCTGGTTTCCACCACCCTGGCGAGCCGGACGGGCGTGTATCACCGCACCGACGAGGCCGAGCGCCCCGAGCCGTTCGAGATCGAACCCGCTCGGGCCGTGGCGGAGATCGGGCGGCAGGCCGACATGCGCGACCGGATCCGCGCCGCCCTGGCGGTGAGTGGCCTCGACGTCCTGCAACTGGAATACGAGCGCGACCTGATGGCCGATCCGCGCGTGGGCGCCCTGAAGGCGGCGGCCTGGCTTGGGCGCCCAGCGCCGAGCCAGGGCCTGGTGGTCGACCGGCGGCGGACGACGCCCTTCCCGATCGCAGAGGTGCTGTCCAACCACGCTGAAGTGGTCGCGGCCCTTGCTCGCGCGGGTATGTCGGAAACAGGCGCCCGCCTCGAACCGGCCGCTTCGCCTTGACCCCTGCGGCCAACCCTCTATTGGCGGCGCCTGCCGCCCTTCTCCCCGACGACTCGTAGAAAGCCCGCCATGTCCATCCTCGTCGACAAGAACACCAAGGTCCTAGTCCAGGGCCTGACCGGCAAGACCGGCACCTTCCACACCGAACAGGCGCTTCGCTACTACGGCACGCGCATGGTGGGCGGCATCCACCCGGCCAAGGGCGGGACCAACTGGACCGGCTCGGAGGGCGAGACCCTGCCGATCTTCGCCTCGGTCGCGGAAGGCCGGGACGCAACGGGCGCCAACGCCTCGGTCATCTACGTCCCGCCGGCGGGCGCCGCGGACGCCATCATCGAGGCCATCGACGCCGAGATTCCCTTCATCGTCTGCATCACCGAGGGCATTCCGGTGCTCGACATGGTCCGGGTCAAGGCGCGGCTGGACCGGTCGAAGTCGCGGCTGCTGGGCCCCAACTGCCCGGGCATCCTGACCCCGGAGGAGTGCAAGATCGGCATCATGCCGGGCTCCATCTTCAAGAAGGGCAATGTCGGCATCGTCTCGCGCTCGGGCACCCTGACCTATGAGGCGGTGTTCCAGACCTCGAACGAGGGCCTGGGCCAGACCACGGCGGTCGGCATCGGCGGCGATCCGGTCAAGGGCACCGAGTTCATCGACGTGCTGGAGCTGTTCCTTGCCGACGACGAGACCCAGTCCATCGTCATGATCGGCGAGATCGGCGGCGCGGCCGAGGAAGACGCGGCCCAGTTCCTGATCGACGAGGCGAAGAAGGGCCGCAAGAAGCCCATGGTCGGCTTCATCGCCGGCCGCACGGCCCCCAAGGGCCGCACCATGGGCCACGCGGGCGCGGTCGTCTCGGGCGGCAAGGGCGACGCCGAATCCAAGATCGCGGCCATGGAGGCGGCGGGCATCCGTGTCTCGCCCTCCCCGGCCCGCCTCGGCGCGACCCTGGTCGAGGTCCTCAAGGGGTAAGGTGCCGTGGCCTACCTCGAACTGGCGGCCGGGGTGCTGGTGGTCGTCTCGGCCATCCTGGCCGGACGCCAGGCGATCAGGGCAGCGCGCGCGAGCCGCAAGGGGCCGACCCTTGCGTTCGGCGCTCTCAGCCCGATCCTGGCGCTGGCCGGCGTGGCCTTGATCGGCGACGCCCTGGTGCGGCTGCTGGTCAACTGAGGCCATCAGCCCCACTAAGCCCCAGCTTCCGGGTTCAGCTTTTTGACCGGATGCCCCTTTCCGGTCATGACCCGCCAAGAAACAGCGCCTATATGACGCACGCCGCCTTGGCGCAGACGTGCGCCGGGCGTGATGGAACCGACGGAACACCATGGCTGACGACGCCGGCCGGCTGAACCAGGTCTTCGCCGAGACCGCCTTCCTCTACGGAGGCAACGCCGACTTCATCGAGGATCTTTACGGGCGCTGGGCGGCGAATCCCGGCTCGGTGCCCGCCGGCTGGCGCGCCTTCTTCGAGCAGCTCAACGAGAGCGCCGATCAGGTGAAGACGGCCAAGGGCGCCGCCACCTGGGCGCGCCCGCGCGAGATCGCCCGCGACGAGACCCTGTCCGCGCTCGACGGCGTGTGGCCCGCCGTCGAGGCGAAGGCCGCCAAGGACGTGAAGGCGGCGCGCCCCTCCGCCTCGGCCGACGAGATCCAGGCCGCCGCCCGCGATACGGCGCGCGCCCTGATGCTGATCCGGACCTACCGGATTCGCGGCCACCTGCACGCCAACCTAGACCCGCTCGGAATCGAGGCGCCGGTCGACAACCCGGAGCTGACGCCGGAGTACTGGGGTTTCGGGCCCGACGACCTGGACCGGCCCATCTATCTGGACGGCGTGCTCGGCCAGGAGACGGCGACGATCCGTCAGATCATGGACCTGCTGCACCGGGTCTACTGCGGCGCCTTCGCCATCCAGTACATGCACATCGCCGAGCCGGCCGAGAAGGACTGGCTGCAGGAGCGGATCGAGCGCCGCCACGAGGAGAACGTCTTCACCCCCGAAGGCAAGGTCGCCATCCTCAAGAAGCTGGTCGAGGCAGAGACCTTCGAGCGCTTCCTGCACAAGCGTTTCCCCGGCACCAAGCGCTTCGGCCTGGACGGCGGCGAGGCCATGGTCCCGGCGCTGGAGCAGGTGATCAAGCGCGGCGGCGCCATGGGCGTCGACGAGATCGTGCTGGGGATGGCCCACCGCGGTCGCCTGAACGTGCTGGCCGCCGTCATGGGCAAGCCCTACGCCGCCATCTTCC
>NZ_JANJTL010000030.1 GCF_024711105.1 Brevundimonas sp.
CCCGCCGGGGAGAAGGTGACCTCGCCCAGCGTCTTGCCCTTCAGTTCGATGACGATGCGCTGGGCCAGCTTGGGCCCCACCCCATTGGCGCGAGCGACGGCGGCCTTGTCCTCGCGCGCCACGGCCGCGGCGAGTTCGGCCGGGCCGAGCACGTCCAGCACGCCGAGCGCCGCCTTCGGGCCAACGCCCTGGATGGTGATCAGGGCGTTGAAGGCGCGGCGCTCGTCCCGCGCCAGGAAACCATAGAGGCGCGGCCCCTGCTCCTGGCTCCACTGTGTGTCGATGAACAGGGTCAGCTCGTCGCCCAGCGCGGGCAGGCGCGACAGGGTCCGCGCGCCGCAGTGGACCACGTAACCGACCCCTCCCGCGTCGATCAGGCACTCGGCTTCCCCCGTCTCGGCCAGGATCCCGTGCAGTCGCCCGATCATGCGGCCAGCCCCTTGATGCGGCGGTGGTGCGCGTGGGTGATGGCCACCGCCAGCGCATCCGCCGCGTCGGCCGTGACTTCCCCGGCCTGGGGCAGCAGCCGGCGGATCATGAAGGCGATCTGGGCCTTGTCGGCGTGGCCGGCCCCCACCACCGCCTTCTTGATCAGGTTCGGAGCGTATTCGCTGACCGGAACGCCGGCGCGGGCGGGGCCGATCATCACCGCGCCGCGCGCCTGGCCGAGTTTCAGTGTCGAGGCCGGATTGGCGTTGACGAAGACCTCCTCGACTGCGGCCTCGTCGCAGGCGTGGCTGCGACACAGGTGGGTCACTTCGTCGACGAGATGCAGCAACCGCTCGGCCATCGGCGCCTTGTCGTCCGGCGCGATGACGCCGTGCGCGACCCAGGACAGGCGCGCGCCGTCGACCACCACGACGCCCCAGCCGGTGCGCCGGAGGCCGGGATCGAGCCCGAGGATGCGAGTCGCCTGGTTCGCCATTCGTTCCTGTTCTGCCCGAAACCGGGTTAGCGAACAATGACCGGGTCGCCGGACCAAGCATCGGCACCGCTGTTGCATATGCAACGTCGGCGTGCTTTGCATATGCAATGGAAGCTCACGAGCCCTGCGTCTGCGGACGCCTCCGACGCGCGTCGCGCGCGCTCAGCCGGGTCTATGACGAGGCGCTGGAGCCGTTCGGCCTGACGGTGACCCAGTTCGCCATCCTGCGCACCTTGTCGCGGCTGGACAAGCCGATGCTGGGTGAACTGGCGCGCGAGACGGCGCATGAGAAGAGCGGCCTGTGGCGCACCCTGCGGCCGATGATCCGCGAGGGCTGGATTGAGGCCGAGACCGCTCGCGAAGGCCAGCGGCTGAGCATCTCCGACGCCGGCATGTTCAAGCTGGTCCGCGCCCTGCCCGCCTGGCGCGAGGCGCAAGGACGGGTGGACAAAGCTCTGGGCCCCCGGGCGCGGGCTCTGGTCGACCTGCTGCAGGAGATCGAGACGCGTGTCTGAGGAAAAGCTCTCGGCCCGCGCCTGGACCATGATCCTGGCCGGGGCGGCGGTCGTCACCCTGTCGATGGGCGTGCGCCAGGCGTTCGGCCTGTTCCTGCCGCCGATGGGGCCGGACCTGCAGATTGGACGCGAGTCCTTCGGTCTGGCGGTGGCGGTGCAGAACCTGCTGTTCGGCCTGGCCCAGCCCTTCGTGGGAGCCTGGGCCGACCGGCACGGGGCCGGCAAGGTCATCGCGGGCGGCGGACTGCTCTATCTGCTCGGCCTGGCCGTGGCGGCGGTCGCGGCCGACTTCATGGGGTTGATGCTGGGCTTCGGCGTAATGGTCGGCCTGGCCATGGCCGGCGCGACCTTCGTGGTGGTGCTGGGCGCGGTCGGGCGGATCGCGCCGCCGCACAAGCGGACCTTGGCCTTCGGCATCGTCACGGCCGGCGGGTCGCTGGGACAGTTCCTGGTGGTCCCGTTGGCGCAGGTCTTCATCGACGCCTTCGACTGGCGGATCGCCCTGTGGCTGCTGGCCGGCTTGATCGTGCTGATCCTGCCGCTGGCCATCGGCCTGAAGGGCAAGCCGGAGGGCGCTGGCGCAGCCGACGGCCCGCCGCTCAAGGAAGCGCTGGCGGAGGCGGGCGCGCATCCCTCCTTCTGGCTGCTCAACCTCGGCTTCTTCGTCTGCGGCTTCCATATCGCCTTCGTCGGCACCCACCTGCCGGCCTTCCTGCGGGACGAGGGGCTGTCGGCGGGCGTGGGCGCGGCCTGCCTGGCCCTGATCGGCCTGTTCAACATCCTCGGCTCGGCGGCCTGGGGCGCCTGGGGCTCGCGCGGGTCCAAGAAGCACCTGCTGGCGCTGCTCTATGCACTACGGGGCGTGGCCATCGCGGGCCTGCTGTTCTTTCCGATCACCACGACCAGCGTCCTGATCTTCGCGGCCGCCTTCGGCTTCCTGTGGCTGGGGACCGTGCCGCTGACCAACGGACTGGTGGCGCAGATCTACGGGGTCCGGAACCTGTCGGCGCTGGGCGGCATCGTCTTCCTCAGCCACCAGGTCGGCGCCTTTGTCGGCGCCTGGCTGGCGGGCCTGGCCTTCACCGTGCTGGGCTCCTACGACGCGGTGTGGATCGCCTCGATCGGCCTGGCGGTCATGGCGGCGCTGGCCAACCTGCCGGTGCGGCAGGAGTCGCTGAGGACGCAGCCGGCATGAGGCGCTGGCTGATCCTCGCGGGCGTGGCGGCGCTCATCGCCGCAGGCGCGTTGCTGTGGACGCAGAAGGGCGCGGTGCTCTGGCTCCAGAACGTGGCGGCCTACTGCTTCTAGTCGTCGTGCGGTGTGATGTTGAAACCGTGCAGGCCGGGCTCGACCTTCAGCCGCGCGATCAGAGGCTCGACCCTCAGCGGAGCCTGGCCGCGCACCTTGACCTTGTGGATGTGCCGGCGGTCGCCGTCCGAGACGTCGTGGCCGATGCGCATGGTCTTCAGGCCGAACTCGCGCATCAGCACGCGCAGGGCGGGCTCGTCGGGAGCCGCGGCCCCGTCCCAATGCAGGGTCACGTCCACGGTCGCGAGGTTCGGCAGCTGGGCGTCAACGAGGCGCAGCAGACCCAGCACGGCAAGCGTGGCCACGCAGGCCAGCAACGCCAGCTCCAGCATGCCGACGCCGAACAGGACCCCGATCGCCGAGGTCAGCCACAGCGAGGCCGCGGTGGTCAGGCCGTGGACCGAGAAGCCCTTGCGGAAGATCACCCCGGCGCAGAGGAAGCCGATTCCGGTCAGGATGCCGTGCGCCATCCGGGTCGGGTCGATGACGATTGTCTGCTCGGGGAGGGCCACGAAGGCCCAGCTGTTCTGATGCATCGCCGCCAGCATCAGGACGCACGACGCCAGGCCCACCAGGATGTGGGTCCGGAACCCCGCGGGATGGCCGTTGTAGGTGCGCTCGGCCCCGATGACGCCGGAGGCGATGATGGCCCCCAGCGTCGGGCCCCAGATGTTGGCGTCGATCATCGAATCGCTCCGTGAACGAACGAGACTAGACCTGTTGCGAAGGGAGGGAATCCCCGGCGTCAGTCGTCGCGCGGATCCAGATCGAAGCCTGTGAGACCCTCGATGGCGGCCAGCTCGTCGGCGACCTCGCCCAGCCGCATTTCGGTCGCCCGCAGGCGGAAGGTCCGTGTGCGCAACTTGCCGCGCTCGCTCAGGCCGTGGGAGTCGCTGCGCAGGTCGGCGTCGTACCGGCGGAGAACCTCGAGGGCGGCCCGGTCCGCGCGTGGGCCGTGAGCGGGCCAGCTGATCGTGACGTCGATCAGGGTGGTGGTCGGCACCGCACGGCTGATCACCCGGAGGGCGACCAGGATGGCCAACGTCGCGGCGGTTCCGGTCACCGCCAGGGCGAGGAGGCCCGCTCCGAACAGCAGGCCGAGCGCCGCCGACATCCACAACGATGCGGCTGTGGTCAGGCCGTGGATCGAAAAGCCGGTCCGGAAGATCACCCCGGCGCAGAGGAAGCCGATGCCCGTGAGGACGCCGTGCGCCATGCGGGCCGGATCGGCGATGATCTCCTGGCCGGGAAGGACGGTGAAACGCCAGTCCCCCTGGGTCACCGAAGCGTACATGAGAAGCGTCGAGGCGAGGCACACCAGGATGTGGGTCCGAAAGCCCGCAGGCCTTCCGCGCCACTCGCGTTCAAGGCCGATAAGGCCGCCGGCGAGCACGGCGCCGACTATGGGCCAGACGAACTCAGGCATGCTGGCTGAACGACCGGCCACGGCCGAGGTTGCAGGCCTCAGTCTTCGAGGCGTTCGGGCTGTACCGGCTGCGCCTCGGGGATGGCGTCGGCCCTGGACATGCCCTCCGGCACCGGCCCCGGCTTGGCCGGAGGCTCGTCCTCCGCCTCAAGCCTGATGGCGCCGACATCGGGGATCTCGAGTTCCGGCAGTTCCAGCTCGGGCAGGCCGAGCGGCGGGAGCGCCGCCTCGCGCCAGCTCAGCGCCATCAGCGCCGCGCCGAAGACGCCAACGGCCACGACGCCGCCCCAGATCGCCAAACCGAGGAGCCGCCAGCCGCGCTCCGACAGCCCGTGAGGCCGCGGTCCGGAGGTCGGCCCCTCGCTCATGTCAGGGCTCAGCCCGCATATTTGGCCGCGTCCTCATCGGAGATGTCGGCCGAGGTGTAGACCTGCTGAACGTCGTCGTCCGCCTCGAGCGCGTCGATCAGCTTCATCAGGGTCCCGACCTGGTCGCCTTCGACCGGGGTCAGAGCCTGGGGCTTCCAGACGATGGCGGTCGACTTCGGGTCGCCCAGCACCTTGGACATGGCCTCGGCGACCTCGTTGAGGTCCTCGAAGGCGGTCCAGATGGTGTGGCCTGGCGCGTCCTCGTAGATGTCGGGCTTGACCAGGTCGCTCTCGACGTCCTGGGCGCCGGCCTCGATGGCGGCCTCCATGACGGCGTCCTCCGAGCCCGCCTCGGCGGGGTAGGTGATCTGGCCGACCCGGTCCCACATGAAGGCGACCGAGTTGCTCTCGCCCAGCGCCCCGCCGTGCTTGGAGAAGGCGGCCCGGACGTTGGCGCCGGCGCGGTTGCGGTTATCGGTCAGCACCTCGACAATGATCCCGACGCCGCCGGGGCCGCGGCCCTCGTAACGGATTTCCTCCATCAGGTCGGCCTCCCCGCCCGAGGCCTTCTTGATCGCCCGGTCGATGTTCTCCTTGGGCATGGACTCGGCCTTGGCGTTGTTCACCGCCAGGCGCAGGCGCGGGTTCATGGCCGGATCGGGCAGACCGGACTTGGCCGCCACGGTGATTTCGCGGCTGAGGCGCGAGAACAGCTTGGAGCGCGCGGCGTCTGCGCGTCCCTTGCGGTGCATGATGTTCTTGAACTTAGAGTGGCCGGCCATGGGTCGACTTCGGAACTCCCCGACGAAAAGGCGTGGGCGCATCTAGCGCACGGGCGCGCGGGTGTCATCCGGCGGAACCTCGGCTGCGCGCGGGCGCTTGTCAGGCGAGACCGGAGACCTGCGATGGCCGACGAAGACGTGATCCTCGACGACAGCGACGACGATATGGAGATCGTCCACTGGTACGAGCCCGAGCCGATGAGCCTGAGCCTGGCCCAGGCCTCCGGCGCCGTGGTCACGGCCTTTGCGCTCGGCGTGCTGACGGCCGTGGGCGTTCTGGCGCTGACGGGGCGTATCCGCGACTGAAGCGACAGGGCGACAGGGCGACAGGGCGACAGGGCGACAGGGCGACAGGGCGACAGGGCGACAGGGCGACAGGGTCGTGAGCGGCGATCCTGGACGATGTCAAAGACGGCTTCAGTCTAGGCCCGTTCGGGCAGCCGGGGAGAAACAGCGGGCGACGCGCGAGTTTCCCGCATGAAGTCAGCACTCTCCCAGGTTGCGATAGGTGCGTTCGCACCGGCTCGACGCCGGATTTGGACCGTTGGCGCCCTTCTCTCGGAGGCGCGCCTCGCCTAGAAGGCCGCCCCGGCCGCCCTCCCCTCGCGGCCAAAGGAAGTATGACCATGCGCCTGGACGCCATTTCGCTCGGCTCGAACCCGCCCCACGACGTTAATGTGGTGATCGAGGTCCCCATCGGCGGCGAGCCGATCAAGTACGAGATGGACAAGGCGTCTGGCGCCCTGGTCGTCGACCGGTTCCTCTACACGCCGATGCGCTACCCCGGGAATTACGGCTTCATCCCGGGCACCCTGTCGGGCGACGGCGATCCCTGCGACGTGCTCGTGGCCAACACCCGCGCCATCATCCCGGGCGCCATCATGAGCGTGAAGCCGATCGGCGTGCTGGTGATGGAGGACAACGCCGGCGAGGACGAGAAGATCATCGCCGTCCCTTCGGCCTCGCTGACGGCGCGTTACGCCGGCGTCGAGGAAATCGGCGACCTGCCGGACATCACCGTCAGGCAGATCGAGCACTTCTTCAGCCACTACAAGGACCTGGAGCCCGGCAAATGGGTGAAGATCCTGCGCTGGGGCGACAAGGCCGAGGCGCACCGCCTGATCCTCGAGGGCATCGAGCGGGCCCGCAAAGCCTGACGCAGATTTCATCCCCGGCCGCGGCGGACGACTGCTAGGCTCGACCTCCGCCGCTAGAGGGAGGTCGCCATGCGTTTCCTGTCCGACGACGAGATGCGGGCGCTCGCCCGCGCCGAGGAGACGGAGCCCCGGACGCCCCTGCCGGTGCGGATGGTGTCGTCCGAGGAATATGCGCCCACCGGCCAGACCGAGAAGCAACGCGAGGTCCAGGCGCGGCTCTATGCGTTCGCCGACGAGGCGGCGCCGAGGCTGGGCATGAGCCGGCGGCGGTTCTTCCAGACGGCGTCGGGCATGGCGGCGGGCTTCGCGGCGCTCAACGGCGCATTCGGGCCGATGTTCGAGGTCTCGGCGGCCGAGGCCTCGGACTTGGGACTGGCGCAGGAGCGCAGCGAGGGGCTGCGCGACCAGTTCATCATGGACATGCATACCCACTTCCTGCGCGACGACACGCGGCTGACCAGCTTCGTGCGCTTGCGGGAATCGGTGATCCAGCGCGGCTGGAACCCGCAGCTGTCGGCGTCCGGCGAACAGACCATCGAGCACCTGAAGTTCGACAACTATTTCAAGGAAATCTACCTCGACTCCGACACCAAGATCGCCCTGATCTCCTCCGCGCCGTCGGACATCCCCGAGGACTGGTTCCTGACCAACCAGCAGATGGCCGAGGCGCGCCAGCGGGTGAACGAACAGTCCGGGACCACCCGGATGATGGCCCACGCCATCATGCGGCCAGGCGCGCCCGGCTGGCTGGACGAACTGGACGCGGCGCTCGAACTGGGGCCGGACTCGGTCAAGGGCTATACGGTCGGCGACAACACCCACAAGGAGACGTCGGCGTACCCGTGGCGGATGGACGACGAGACGGTGATGTATCCGGGCTACGAACGGATGCTGGCTGCGGGCGTCACCACCGTCTGCGTGCACAAGGGCCTGTGGGGCCGGGCGACCGCGGAGCGGTTCCCGCACCTGTCGCCCTATGCCGACGTGCGCGACGTGGCCAAGGCGGCGCGCGACTGGCCGCAGCTCAACTTCGTCATCTACCACGCGGCCTATCGGCTGGATGACCCGGACTGGGCGCTGGCCGAATTCGAGCGGACGGGCCGCATCGAGTGGGTCACGGACCTAGCGGAGATTCCCGCGGCGCACGGGGTTTCGAACGTCCATGCCGACCTCGGCCAGATCTTCGCCCAGACCCTGATCGCCCAGCCGCGGATGTGCGCGGCCATCATGGGGACCCTGATCAGGGGGCTCGGCCACGACAAGGTCTGCTGGGGCACCGACGCCGTCTGGACCGGCAGTCCGCAGTGGCAGATCGAGGGCCTGCGCCGGCTGGAGATCCCCGAGGACATGCAGACCGCTTACGGCTTCGCCCCGCTGGGGGCCGCCGACGCGCCGGTGAAGAGCGCCATCTTCGGCGGCAACAACGCGCGGCTGTACGGTCTGGACGTGCCGCGGACGCAGGCCGCGCTGGGCGTCGACCGGTTCGCGGCGATCAAGGCGGATTATCTGGCCAAGGGCGCGACGCCGTCGAACCGGCGGTATGGCTATGTGGCCAAGGGGTGAAGTCACCCACGTCGCTGGATCACAAAAACTCTACTTGCCAAATAGGTATTAATTAGCCCTACTGCCCCTCTTACGGCGGAGGGCGGCATGTCGGGCGCACTGGGATTGGCTTTGGCCCTGCACGCCGCTGGATTGGTCCAGGACCAGCCGTGGACTCTTCAGGACGCGATCGGCGAGCCCGAGCGATTGACGGTCAGTGGGTCGGTTCGGGCGCGGTACGAGATGCTAGATGGCCAGTATCGCCCCGGCCTCACCGGCTCGGACCAGTTGGTCTCGATCCGCACGACCCTCTTCGCCGAACTGGATTTCAGTCCATTGCGCGTCGGTGCGGAGCTCCACGACGCCCGCGCCTACGGCGCCGATCTCGGCAGCGGGATCAGCACCGGCGAGGTCAATGCGCTGGAGTTGATTCAGGCCTATGTGGCGGCGGACTTCGGCGACAGGCTGGGCGACGGCTCCCAAGCCTCCGTTCAGATCGGACGATTCAAGCTTGACGCAGGATCGCGCCGGCTTGTCGGAGCCAACAACTTCCGCAACACGACCAACGCGTTCACGGGCGCGGCCCTGCGCTGGAGCCGGGGCGATAGCGGACTGCTCGCCTTCTACACCCTGCCGCAGACGCGGCTGCCGGAGAATCGTCCGGCGTTGCTCGACAACGAGGTCGCGTGGGATCTGGAAAGTCCGGATCTGACCTTGTGGGGTGTGTTCCTCAGTGAAGGCGGCCTGCCAGGCTCGGCCATCGCGGAGGTGTTCGTCGTCGGACTGCGCGAGGACGACGCCTTCGATCGGCCGACGCGCAACCGCGATCTGACGACCTACGGAGGACGCCTCTATCGGAATCCAGCCGCCTTGGCGTGGGACTTTGAAATCGAGGTCGGCTTCCAGAACGGCTCCAGCCGCGCCAGCGCTTCGCCCGCCGACGTGACTGACCTAGAGGTAGAAGCAGCCTATGCGCACCTGGAGGCTGGCCGATCCTTCGGCGGTCTTTGGACACCGCGGCTTGCCTTCGAGTACGATTTCGCAAGCGGCGACAAGACCCCTGCCGACGATGCCGTGAACCGGTTCGACAGCCTGTACGGCCCGCGTCGTCCCGATTTTGGACCGACAGGCATCTACGGTCCGCTCGGCCGGTCGAACATCAGCTCTCCGGGAATCCGCGTCGAGGTGCGCCCTGACGACCGCTGGGACGGCTTCGTCTTCTATCGCGCACTCTGGCTGGACGAGGCGCGCGACGCCTTCGCTAACACTGGTGTCCGTGACGTGTCAGGAACCTCGGGACGGTTCGCCGGCCACCAGGTCGAGGCACGCGCACGCTACTGGATTTATCCGAGCGTCCTGCGCCTGGAGTTCGGCGGGGCGGTGCTCGTAAACGGCCGGTTCCTGGACCAGGCGCCGAACGCGACCGGACAGGGCGACACCGTCTACGGCTATGTGGACATCACCCGCACCTTCTGAGGCTTGCGGCGGTCCGCCGGACAGGCCATCAACCGCCATGCTGTCGAACAAGGCGAGGTACGCGCTTCGCGCCCTCATGCATCTGGCGGAGATCGCGCCGGCCTCGGCTTCCATCGGGACTCTGGCGGAGACGACGGACGCGCCGCGGAAGTTCCTCGAGGCCATCCTGCTGGAACTCAATCGCGCAGGCCTGCTGGTCAGCCGGCGCGGCCGCGCGGGCGGCTATGCGCTGTCTCGGCCCGCCAACCAGATCAGCGTCGCAGATGTCATTCGTGTGATCGACGGGCCGCTGGCGCTCGCGCCCTGCGCTTCGGTCACCGCGCCGGGCCGCTGCTCGACCTGTCCTGACATGGAGACCTGCCGCCTGAGGCCGGCGCTGATTGCGAGCCGAAACGCCGTGGCGGCCGTCCTGGAAAGCTGGACGCTGGCTCACGGAAAAGTCTATTGACGCAGTAGATATTCGGACGTCCTCTAGGCTCGCTTTCGTGGAGGACACAATGGAAGACCTGCTGCTGTTCGCCGTCGTCGGATTTCTTGCCCAGATCGTCGATGGATCGCTGGGCATGGCCTATGGCGTGATCTCGTCGACCGTATTGCTTTCGTTCGGAGTTCCGCCGGCCACGGCGTCAGCCAGCGTGCACGCCGCCGAGGTCTTCACCACCGCCGCGTCCGCCGGGTCGCACGCGGTCAACAAGAACGTGAACTGGAAGCTGTTCGGGCCTCTGGCGCTCGGCGGGGTGGTCGGCGGCATCCTCGGGGCCTTCGTCCTCACCTCCATTGACGGCAATGTGATCAAGCCCTGGATCACCGGCTATCTAGCGATCATGGGTCTGGTGATCCTGTGGCGGGCGTGGCGCGGCGCGCGGCCGGTGCGGGCCTTCCCGTGGAAGGTGGCGCCAGGGCTGGGCCTGTTCGGAGGCTTCTTCGACGCCGTGGGCGGCGGGGGCTGGGGTCCGTCTGTGACCACCACCCTGGTCGGCTCGGGCGACGACACGCGCAAGTCCATCGGCACCGCCAATGCGGCGGAGTTCTTCGTCACCTCCGCCATCTCGGCGACCTTCCTGGCGGCCCTGCTGACGGGCCACTGGCAGGAGGCGGAGGGGATCGTGGAGCACGCCTGGGCCGTCGGCGGCCTGATCATCGGGGGGCTGCTGGCCGCGCCGCTGGCGGGCTATGTGGTCCGGATCGTGCCGATCCGGCCGCTGACCTTCGCCGTCGGGATCCTGGTGGTGCTGATCGCCGGCTATCAGACGGCGAGGCTGGTCGGCTGGCTCTAGGCTGGCGGGCCGTGCGCGGTCTGCTAGGAGTTGGTTTCCGGGCCGGCGCGGGCGCCCGGTGGAGGCGATGGTCGCCCAAGTCCCGCTCTGACCCCGCGCTCGCGCGGCCAGGAGCGATGTCATGACCCAGGAAGCGACCACGTCACGCGAGCCGCAACCGCCACGGCTGTCGTACGCCGGCCTGTTCCTCCGCTTCCTGAGGTTCGGCCTGCTGGCCTTCGGCGGTCCGGTGGCCCAGATCGCCATGATCAAGCACGAGCTGGTCGAGCGGGAGCGGTGGATCTCGCCGCAACGGTTCAATCGGTTGCTGGCGGTGATGCAGGTGCTGCCGGGGCCCGAGGCGCACGAACTGTGCGTGCACCTGGGCATGCGGGCCAAGGGCCGCCTGGGCGGCGTGCTGGCCGGGCTCGGCTTCATGCTGCCGGGCCTGCTGCTCATGCTGCTGCTGTCCTGGCTCTATTTCCGGATCGATTTCGAGCGCGGCTGGGTGGGGGCGGCCCTGCTCGGCGTGCAGGCGGCGGTGCTCGGCCTCATCGTCCGGGCCGTGCCGCGGATCGGGTCGCACGTGCTGACCGACCGATGGCTGTGGGTGATCGCGGGCGTGTCCGGCCTGGCGGCGCTGCTCGGCGTCAGCTTCTGGCTGGCTCTGCCGGCGGGCGGGATCGTCTATGCGCTGGTCAAGGCCAGGCGGCCCGGCTTCGCCGTGCTGGCGGCGGCCCTGGCGCTCGCAGCGGCCCTGTGGCTGGGACTGCAGGCGCCCCCGCCCACGGCACCGGAGTTCGTGGCCCGGGTGGTGACGGAGCCCGGCGATGTCGCCTGGCCCTGGCTGCTCTTGGCGGGGCTGAAGGCGGGGCTGCTGACCTTCGGGGGCGCCTATACGGCCATCCCCTTCCTGCGCGAGGACGCGGTGCGCCAGGGGTGGACGGGCGACGGCCAGTTCCTGGACGGCTTGGCCCTGTCAGGGGTGCTGCCCGCGCCCCTGATCATCTTCGCCACCTTCGTCGGCTACGTCGCCGGCGGGTTTCCCGGCGCGCTGGCCATCACGGCTGGCATATTCCTGCCCGCCTTCGCCTTTTCTCTCATCTTCTATGACCGGCTTGAGGCGGTGCTGGAGAACGCGCGCCTGCACGCCCTGCTCGAGGGTGTGGCTGCGGCCGTGGTCGGGCTGATCGCCGCCACCGCCCTGCAGCTGACCTGGGGTCTGCTCGCCGGGAACGAGGACCGGCTGGTGCTGGCCGCCGTCCTGCTGGCGGCGCTCGCCGTCATCTGGCGCTGGAAGGCGCGGATCGCCACGCCGGTGGTCCTGATCGCGGCGGGCTGCGTGGGTGCGGCGCTGCTCGCCTAGACCTCGGGCACCGTCGCCTTCAGCCGGCCGCCGACGCGGATCGGCTCGATGCGGACGGCCAGGCCCGTGCGGTCGTCGGTTTCGACCATCACGCCGCACACGGTGGCCGGGCCCGAGGCCGGGATGTAGCGGCCGCCGGACAGACGGGTGGTGAAGCGCCGCAGCGGCTCTTCCTTGTCGTTGCCGATGACGGAGTCGTAGTCGGCGCAGGCGCCCGCGTCGGTCTGGTAGGCGGTGCCGCCCGGC
>NZ_JANJTL010000039.1 GCF_024711105.1 Brevundimonas sp.
GCTTCATGGCGATCTTGCCGGCGCGGTTCACGCTGGCGAAGTCCGACAGCTTGTTGCGGCGCACGTCACCCGACTTGGTGGCGAACATGATGTCATAGCCGTCCCAGGTGGCCTCGTCCTCGGGCAGGGGCAGGACGTTCATGATGGTGTCGCCGGGCTCGATCGGCAGCAGGTTCACGAACGCCTTGCCGCGCGAGTTGGCGGCCCCCAGCGGCAGGCGCCAGGTCTTCAGCTTGTAGGCCTTGCCGTTGGTGGCGAAGAACAGCACCGGCGTGTGGGTCGAGGCCGAGAACACGCCGACGACGGCGTCCTCGTCCTTCATCCGCATGCCGGCCTTGCCCTTGCCGCCGCGATGCTGGGTCCGATAGTCGGACAGGGCCGTGCGCTTGACGTAGCCGCCGTGGGTCACGGTCACGACCATGTCCTCGCGCGGGATCAGGTCCTCGTACTCGACCTCGAAGTCACCCACGACCATCTCGGTGCGGCGGGGGATGGCGAACTGGTCGCGCACGGCGATCAGCTCCTCGCGCACCACCGCCAGGATGTTGGCGCGATCCGACAGCAGCGTCAGCCGCTCCTGGATGGCGGCCGACACCTCGCGCGCCTCCTCGAAGATCTCGTCGCGGCCCAGGCCGGTCAGGCGCGACAGGGTGAGCGACAGGATGGCCCGGGCCTGCTCGTCCGTCAGGCGGATCGTGCCGCCCTCCAGCACGATGGAGCGCGGATCGGCGATCAGCTCGACCAGGGCGATCATGTCGCCGACCGGCCAGGCCTTGGCCTGCAACTGCTCGCGCGCGTCGGCCGGGTCACTGGCCGCGCGGATCAGGGCCACAACCTCGTCGATGTTGGCCACGGCCACGGCCAGGCCGACCAGCACGTGGCCGCGGTCGCGGTACTTGGCCAGTTCGAACTTGGTGCGCCGGATGACGACCTCTTCCCGGTGGTCCAGGAAGATTTCCAGCAGCTGGCGCAGGCCCATCTGCTCGGGCTTGCCGCGGTTCAGCGCCAGCATGTTGACGCCGAACGAGCTCTGCAGCGCCGTGAACCGGTAGAGCTGGTTCAGGATGACGTCGCCGGGCGCGTCGCGCTTCAGCTCGACCACGATGCGCATGCCGCGCCGGTCGCTCTCGTCGCGGACGTCGGAGATGCCCTCGACCCGCTTCTCGCGGACCAGTTCGGCGATCCGCTCTTGCAGGGTGGCCTTGTTCACCTGATACGGGATCTCGGTGATGATGATGGCCTCGCGGTCCTTGCGGATCGTCTCGATCGTCGCCTTGCCGCGCACGACCACCGAGCCCCGGCCGGTCAGCAGGGCGTTGCGCGCGCCCGTGCGGCCCAGGATCTCGCCACCGGTCGGGAAGTCCGGCCCCGGCACGATCTCCAGCAGGGTCTCGGTCGCGATGTCCGGATCGTCCAGTAGGGCGACCGTGGCGTCGATGATCTCGCCCATGTTGTGAGGCGGGATGTTGGTGGCCATGCCGACGGCGATGCCGCCCGCGCCGTTGACCAGCAGGTTCGGATACCGCGCCGGCAGCACCATCGGCTCCAGCCGGGCGCCGTCGTAGTTTTCCTGGAAGTCGACCGTGCCCTTGTCGATGTCGTCGATCAGGGCCTCGGCGACCTTGGTCATGCGCGATTCCGTGTAGCGCATGGCCGCCGGGGGATCGCCGTCCACCGAGCCGAAGTTGCCCTGGCCGTCGACGAGCAGGATGTTCATCGAGAACGGCTGGGCCATCCGCACCAGGGCGTCGTAGATCGCCTGGTCGCCGTGCGGGTGATACTGACCCATCACTGCGCCGACGATGTTGGCCGACTTGACGTGCTTCTTGTCCGCCGTCTGGCCGCTCTCGTACATCGAGTGGATGATGCGCCGGTGCACGGGCTTGAGGCCGTCGCGCGCGTCCGGCAGGGCGCGCGAGACGATCACGCTCATGGCGTAGTCGAGGTAGGACTTCTTGAGTTCGTCCTCGATGGCGATGGGGGCGATGTCCCCCCGGCCGCCGTCTTGCGAGGCGTGGTCGTCGATATCGTCGGTCAAGGAAATTTCTTCGGGAATCGGAGCGATAAGCGCTCACGGGTTGTTAGCATTTAGAGGCCGGCGGGGCAAACTTGGCTGCTGGGAATCAGAGGGTTTTGGCTGATGCGCAAGCTGTTGATAGGCATGACGTTTTTCGCTTTCGGATCGACTGCGTGCGCGACCGTGGTCCAGCAGCCTGCGCCGACGGGTCCGGAGTCTCCGATCACGGTCGAAATTCGGCTGTCGGATGGGTCTCCCGCCGGTCGCGTGACCATGCTTCACGGGCCCCAAGGCGTGCTCCTCCGCATCGAGGGCGAGAACTGGCCTCAGGGCTGGCACGGCGCGCATCTGCACGCGGTCGGCACGTGCGAGGGTCCCGGCTTCCAGTCGGCGGGTGGCCATGTGAACCACCCGCAGACCCAGCGACCGCACGGCCTGCTGAACTTCGACGGCGGCCCTGACCATGGCGATCTGCAGAACGTCTACGCCCACGCGGACGGCGTCGCGCGGGCCGAGGTCTATCTCGCTTCCCCGGCCCTTGCCGGAGACCACGGTGCGACCAACGCCGACGGTCTCGCCCTGGTCATCCACGCCAGCGCCGACGACCATGTGACCCAGCCGATCGGCGGCGCCGGCGCCCGTATCGCCTGTGCGGTTCTCATCCCGGCAGGCTCGTGATTTGACAGGCGCCGCCGCGCTGGGCGTCATGGCCGCATGACGCTCATGCCCGGCGATCCCGCCCCAATGTTCAAGGCCGCCAGCGCCTCGAACCCCAACTACGCCCTCGACACGGCCGCCGGCCGCTATCTCGTGCTCGCCATTCCTGGACGCGCGGAGGGTGAGGTGCGCGCCGCGCTGGACCTCGCGGCGAAGGTGCGTGCGCGCTTCGATGACGTCCATGCCAGCTTCTTCGGGATCGTGCCTGATACGCCGGAATGGCGCGAAGCCTGCCAGGACCAGTTGCCCGGCGTTCGCTGGCTTTTCGA
The DNA here is from genome assembly GCF_024711105.1 of Brevundimonas sp. GTDB lineage: Bacteria > Pseudomonadota > Alphaproteobacteria > Caulobacterales > Caulobacteraceae > Brevundimonas. Next base: position 3,004 of record NZ_JANJTL010000039.1, read on the forward strand.
CGCCGAGGGCAGGGCCGCCGAGCTTTACGGCGTGGGCGAGGAGGGGCGCTGGGCCCTGGTCGATCCGACCCTGCGCATCGTCGCCATCGCAGGTGCGCCGGGCGCCGAGCGGCTGCTGGAAGAGGTCGGCCGTCTGCCGCCGCCGGACCTGCACGCCGGGCCACAGACCTTCGCGCCAGTGCTGGCCGTGCCGCGCATCTTCGAGCCGGCCTTCTGCAAGGCCCTGATCGACCACTACGAGGCCGAGGGCGGCGAGCCGTCCGGCTTTATGCGGGAGGTCGACGGGGTCACCCGGCTGATGATGGACGACCGTCACAAGCGGCGTTCCGACGTCCATCTGGAGGACGGCGACCTCAAGTCCCAGGCCCGCGCCCGCATCCTGCGCCGGCTGGTACCGCAGATCGAGAAGGCATTCCAGTACAAGCCGACGCGCATGGAGCGCTATCTGATCGGCTGCTACGAGGCCGACAGCGGCGGCTGGTTCCGGCCGCACCGGGACAACACGACCAAGGGCACGGCGCACCGGCGCTTCGCGGTCTCGATCAATCTCAACTCAGACTTCGACGGGGGGGACCTGCGCTTTCCGGAGTACGGCTCGCGTACCTACCGGCCCACGGTCGGCGGGGCGGTGGTCTTCTCCTGCTCGCTGCTGCACGAGGCCACGCCGGTGACGAAGGGCCGGCGCTTCGCCTTCCTGCCCTTCCTCTACGACGAGGAGGCCGCGAAGATCCGTGAGGCCAACGCCGGTTTCCTGGAGCCGGGCCTGGGCGAATACCGGGCGGGAGCAGCGTCCTAGGCCTTGGCGGCGCCGACGCGCAGGCCGCGCTCGGCCAGGGCGACCAGGGCCACGCCCAGCATCGCCACCAGCCCGCCGGTCAGGATCTGCGGCGTGAGAACATCGCCGAGGAAGGCCACGCCGATCAGGCAGGACACCAGCGGGGTCGCCAGCAGATAGGGCGTCACCCGCCCGGCCTCCCGCTTCTGCACCAGCCAGAACAGCAGGGCGGTGGCGATGATCGAGGAGATCAGGCCCGCCCACAGGACGCTCGCCCAGACCAGGGCGTCGGCGCGGCGGATGGCGGTCCACTGGCCGCTCTCGAACAGCAGGGTGCCGGCGATCATGATCGGCGCCGTGCCGACCGCCAGCAGGCCCTGCATCTTGAAGGGGGACACGCCCCGGCTGCGCCGGGCCAGCACCGTCGCCACCGCCCAGGCCAGCGCTCCGACCAGGCCGATGATGATCGGCAGCACGTCCCGGATGGCGCGCGGATCCGCCGTCATCCAGGCCACCCCGACAAAGGCGACCACGAGGCCGGCCACTGCCAGCCGTTTCAGCCGCTCGCCCAACAGCAGGAAGGCGACCAGCGCAGTGAACGGAATCCACATCTGTTGGGCCACCACGAACGGGCTCAGGTCCTCGGCCAGCCAGTAGCCGACGTAGATCAAGCCGAAATGGATCGGTCCTCCGAGCAGGACCAGCGCCAGCAGGGTCCTGGGATTGGGAAAGGGCGGCCGCAGGAACGGCGCCAGAACGATCGCGGCGATGGCGAACCTCAGCGCCGCCACCAGCAACGGCGGCAGGACATCGGTCGCGACCATGGCCGCAGCGTTGTTGATCCCCCAGATCAGGACGATGGCCGCCAGCGCGGCCACTTCAGGCAGGGTCATCCGGTCGGCGTTCACGACCCTCGCCTAGCTCGGCCCGCGTCGCCGGGCGAGAGCCGTCCGCTACACATCCCGTTTCGGATTGCGAGGCCTAGTCGCGGTCCGGCGCGCCGAGCGGAAAATAGTGCCGGAACCGCCGCGCCTCATCGACGCAGCGCGCCACCGACGGCCGCGCGAGCAGTCGGGCGCGATACGCCTTCAGGTGGGTCAGCTCTTCCGGAATTCGCCGGGTCCAGTCTGCGTAGAACAGGAAGGGCGCCGCCCCGCAGTCGGCCAGGCTGAAGCCATGGTCGGTCGCCCACTCGCGGCCCGCCATGCGCCGGTCGAGCCAGGCGTAGATGGTGTCGAGCGTCTTCATGGCCTGGGCCACGCCGAACGGGTCGCGGTCGCCTTCGCCGCGGATGGCGTCGAAGACCGGTTTGGACTGGGGCGTGGCGACGTAGTTGTCGAAGACGCGGTCCATCATGCGCACCTCGACCGCGGCGGCCGGATCCTCGGGGATCAGGCGCACCGGGCCGGGGTGGTGGACATGCAGGTGCTCGATGATCGAGGTCGCCTCCATGACCGTGCGGTCGCCGTCGACGAGCACCGGGAACAGCTTGATCGGCCACAGCGCCGCCAGCTCCTCCATCGCGCCCGGGTCCTCGAGGAACCTGAACTCGAACGGAATGTCGTTCTCGTACAGCGCGATCAGCGCCTTCTGGCAGTAGGAGGAAAAGGGGTGGGCGTAGAGCTTCATCTCAGTTTCCGTCCGCCGCCCGTTCGATCGCCGCCACGTCGATCCGCTTCTGGCTCAGCATGGCCTCCATGGCCCGCTTGGCGCGCGCGGGGTCGGGGTCGCTCAGCAGCTCGATCATCCGCCGCGGGATGATCTGCCAGGACAGGCCGTAGCGGTCCTTGACCCAGCCGCACTGCTCCGCCTCCGGCACGGACGACAGCGCCTCAGTGAAGCGGTCGGCCTCCGCCTGGTCGGCGCAGTCGATCTGGAACGACACCGCCTCGCTGAACTGGAAGATGGGCGGCCCGTTCAGCCCGGAGAAGCTCTGGCCATTGAGGGTGAACTCCACCACCAGCACATCGCCGGCCTTGTTGCCGGGCGTGTCGATCGGCGTCTTTTGCACGTGATCCACGCGCGAGTTGGGGAACAGGCCGCAGTAGAACTCGGCCGCCTCCAGGGCTTGCCCGTCGAACCACAGGCAGGGGGTGATCTTGGCCTTCGCGGTCGCCATCGTCTCTCTCCGTCACCGGCGGTCCCGTCCGCCGTCATCCCCAGGACGAACGGGAAGCCCTGATTGCGACATCCCGGCGTCAGAAACCTCGGGGAGGGGGAATCTATTCGTCTGGATAGAACACGCCGCGCACGCGCCGACCTTCCTCCGTGGGCGCGCCCTCCATTACAGCGCGGCCGGTCGCGACCCAGATCGTGAGGCTGCTGCCATGCAGCACGTTCATGCCTTGCGTCAGAATCACGTCTCCGGTGATGACCAGGGTCTCGCTCGCGCTGGTCCAGACGGCCCGGTCGCCCCGGGCGACCTGGGTGGGCGTGACGTAGAAGACGTTTCCATCCGCCTCGATCCGTTCGACGTCGTTGCCCATGGCGCTGTCCGAACCCGGCCGGGCCGCTTCGTAATAGATGCGCAGCTCATCGGTGCGCAGGCGGTTCTCACCCTGCATCGCATCGACGCGGCCGCGCCAGATCACCACACGCTCAGACTCGATGGCGTCGACGTCATCGGCTCCCGCGGTGATCGGCCCGCCTCCCGGCGATATCTGTGCCTGGGCCGGATACGCGAAAAGCAGGAAAAGACCGGCGAAACCGAGCAGGGATTTCATCCGCCCAAGGTCGGCGAACCGAGCGCGCTTGGCAATGGCGAGGGCAGGCCGGAATCGGCTCATCTTGGGCGGACTGACGGAGATATCGCGTGACCCCCACTCTCTACGGAATTCCCAACTGCGACACCGTCAAAAAGGCTCGCGTCTGGCTGGACCAGAGCGGCGTGGCACACGCCTTTCACGACTACAAGAAGCAGGGGATCGACCAGTCTCGGCTGGAGGCCTGGGTGGGTGAGCTCGGCTGGGAGACGGTGTTGAACCGATCCGGCACGACATTTCGCGCCCTGACCGACGCGGACAAGTCCGATCTAGACGCGGCCAAGGCGGTGCGGCTGATGCTGGCGCAACCTTCCATGATCAAGCGGCCGATCCTGGACCTGGGCGACCGCCGCATCGCTGGCTTCAAGCCGGAGATCTACGCCGCCGCGTTGGGCCGATGATTTTTTTCGCCGCCCGTGCATCCGATCCGGGCGTCGGCGGCGATCAGTGATCAGAGGGACGGCGCTGGGCCGATCCCGGCAAGTCGGGACGAACGATCATGTGGGAGTTTCTGGAGCGCTTCTGGTGGCTGGTGTTTCCGCTGGCGTGGTTCATTGGAGCAGGCTGGAACAGCCTGCTGAATTATCGTCGGCAACGGGCGACCATCGACCTCATCAAGTCCTACGCCGACGCCGGCAAGGAGCCGCCCGCCGAGCTGATCCGCGCTCTGGAGCGGCCGGTCGACGAGGACGGCGCCCCGGCCGGGCCGCGCCAGAACTGGGGCTGGTACCAGGTCGTGCTCTTCGGCGCGCTGGCGGCGGGCCTCTATTACGTCTCGAGCATCAACCTGTTCGGCGACGACGGCTTCAACAACATGCTGTTCCTGGCCTCGATCGTCCTGGCCGCGCTGGCGCTCGCCTCGATCGTCGCGGCCGTGAGCTTCCGGCGGCCCAAGCCGTAAGCATGGAGAGGGGGGACGACGCCGCCCTGGTCAGGGCGGCGCTTGCGGGATCGGACCAGGCGTTCGGCCTGCTGGTGCACCGACATCAGCAGGCCCTTCGCGCCTTCCTGCGCCGGGCCTGCGGCGCGGACGCCGAGGATGTGGCGCAGGAGGCGTTCGTCACGGCCTGGACGGCCCTGCGCCGCCTGAAGGAGCCCGCCGGTTTCCGAAGCTGGCTGTTCGGCATCGCCTGGAAGAAGGTCCTGACCCGCATGCGCTCGACCCGGCGCGGGGAGGCGAGGGACGGGGCCTGGCTCCAGACCCGGCCGCAGTCGGTCTCGGAGTCTCACGCGGACCGGATGGCGCTGGAGCGGGCCCTGGCGGCGCTCAGCCCCGACCAGCGCGCCGTCGCGGCGCTCTGCCTGGCGCAGGACTGGTCTCATTCCGAGGCCGCTGAGGCTCTGAGTCTGCCGCTCGGTTCGGTGAAGTCGCATCTGGCCCGCGCCCGCGCTAGATTGCTGGAAGTCCTGGGAGAGTCCGATGGACGCTGACGAACGTCTCAAGCGCCTGCTGGCCGACAGCTCGGTCCCGGCCCGCGACTTCGGCTTCCAGGCCGCTGTGATGGAGCGGGTCGCGCGGCGGCGCCTCCTGTTCAGCCTGCTGGCGCTCCTGCCCTGGGCCGTCCTGTCGGCCGTGCTGCTGTGGCTCGCGGCGCCCCATCTCGGCGAGCCGGCGGCAGCCCCGTCCTCGGTCACCGGCGTTGCGGCTTCGGTCCTCGTGCTGGTCTGGGCGGCACGCCGCCTGGCGCGGGCCGACCTGTCCGCCTGGGCTCGGCTGCCGTCCCGGATGCTGACGCCGCGCCTCTAGGCTCGCGCCTTACGAAGATTTCATGCGAAGCTTCGCATCCGGCGGCCTCGCTCGCAGCCTCTTCCCATCAGAAGGCGGGCGCGACGCTTCGCCGAGAGAACGAGGAATACTGCAATGGGTGTCGAAATCCTGGTGCCGCTGGGCTTCTTCGCGATGATCGTCGCGATCGTGCTGGTGCCGTCCTTCTACAAGAGCCGCGAGCGCGCCGAGATGCAGCAGACGGTCCGTCACGCCCTCGACAAGGGCCAGCCCCTGCCGCCCGAGCTGGTGGACGCCATCGCCCGGTCGACCAAGCGTCCCGCCACGGCCCATACCGACCTGCGCACCGGCGTGATCTGGGTCGCCATCGCCCTGGGCGTCGCCACCTTCGGCTACGCCACCTCCTACGTGGAGAATGAGGCCATGCATCCGCTGATGGGCATCGCGGCCATCCCCGGCTTCATCGGCCTGGCCTTCATCATCCTCAGCTTCTTCAACAAGACCAAGGACTGAGGCGCGGGCTGGGCGGAGACCAACGGCCATGTCGGTCACAACATCCAGCCTGTCGGGGTTCCACGACCTGGAGCTGGCCGCCTTCGCGGCGGCCGGCGGCCGGCGGGAGTTCGGCGAACTGGTGCGGCGTCACTCGGCCTCGGTCCGGGGCCTGCTGAGGCGGATGGGGGCGGAAGCCTCGCTCGCCGACGACGTCGCCCAGGACGCCTTCATCCAGGCGTTCGAACGGTGCAGCGAGTTCCGGGGCGAAGGGTCGTTCGCGGCCTGGGTCCGAAAGATCGCGGCGCGCCTCTACATCAAGCGCCGCAGCCGGGAAGCGCGCTGGGCCGACCAGGCCGAGCTCGACGACCAGCCGGATCAAACCCCCGACCGCTCCCGCGCCATCGACCTCGACCAGGCGCTGAAGAGCCTCAGCGAAATCGAACGGGTCTGCGTCTCGCTCTGTCACGGAGCCGGCCTGACCCACTCCGAAATAGCGGCCGCCACGAATTTGCCGCTGGGTACGGTGAAGTCTCATGTCAAACGTGGTCTGGATAAACTTCGAGCCCGGCTGGACGCCGGGCCGGCGCCGGAAGGGAGGCGAGCTCATGTCGGGGCCTGACGCCTTTGATGGTGAGATCGAGCGGCTGTTCGCCCGGCCGCCCGCGCTGGACGGCGGCGAGACCTTCGCCCACCGGGTGGAGCGTCGCCTGGCCCGCGGATCCAGGATCCGCACCGTGGTGGTCGGCGCGGCCGGCCTGGTCGGCGGCGTGCTGGCGGTGCAGCAGGCGGTAGGCTCCGGCTTCACCCTGAACCTGTCGAACCGTCCCGCCGGAGTCACCACGCCGGATGCCGGTCCGACGGTGGCCGGCGGAGACTGGGGTCAGTATCTGGACCTGCTCCAGACCCTGGGGATGGGCCAGGACCTCGCGGCCCTCCCGAGCATGCCCCTGTTCTGGCTGGCGTCCGCCGGCCTGATCCTGGCCGCCGCCTTCACCGCCACCCGCAACGTGAACGCCTGACGTCTGACGGCTCGCCCCGGTTCAGCCCGGGGCGAGCAGCGGCAGAGGGCCCGGCCGCCCGGGAGGGACGGGCGCGGATTCCCCTCACAGCGGCGCCGCGTCGACAAAAAGCCCAGTTTGGGTTGTGAGCATTGATTGCGGCGGGCGCCGTGAGCCTCTAGGTTCGCGGCGCTTTCGGTTTCCGCCCCTATCGGGGTCAGGGGAGATTCTCAGTCTTGTCGGATGTCTTTGAAGAGGTCGAGGAGAACCTCCGGGCCGAAAAGTGGAATGCGCTCTTCAGGCGCTGGTGGCCCGTGGCGGCGGCAGTCGCCGGGGTCCTGCTGCTGATCGCGCTCGGCTTCTGGTTCTTCGACGCGCGCAAGGGCTGGACCGGCGCGGAGGCGTCGGAGGCCTACGCCCGCGGCATGGAAGCGCTTCAGTCCGAGAACGAAGCTGCCGCCGAAGCTGCCTTCGTGGAGGTCGAGGCCGCGGGCAACGCGCCCTACCGCGCCCTGGCGCTCATGCAGCGCGCCGGACTCCGCATCAACCAGGGCGAGACCGAAGAGGCCATCGCCCTGTTCGACCAGGCGGCCGAGGCCACCGGCGAGCCGATGATCGCCGACATCGCCGGCCTCAAGGCGGCCTGGCTGCTCATGGACACGGCCTCCCTCGAGGACATCACGGCCCGGCTCGAGCCCCTGACTGGTGATGATCGCCCGTTTCGCTATCAGGCCCGCGAAGCCCTGGCCCTGGCGCGGCTCCAGCATGGTCAGGCGGACACCGCCCGCAGCGGGTTCCAGGCCCTGACGCTCGACTTGGAGACCCCGGAGTCCCTGCGCCAGCGCGCGCAGGCGGCGCTCAACATGATCGAATCCGGCGTGGCCGCGTCCCTGCCCGGCATCGTCGAGGCCGCGGCGCGCGCCGCCGAAGCCGCTGAAACCGAGGCGCAACGTCCCGGCGCTCCCGCCCAGGGCGGCCAGGCTCCTGGCGCGCCCGCAACCCCGCCCGCCGGTCAATGAAGGCCCAGGTCCGACCCATGAACCGCCGCATCCAGATCGCCGCGACCCTTGGCCTGTCCCTGGCCGTCGCCGGCTGCTCGACCGTGAGCAATACCGCCCGCAACCTCTGGCCGTTCGGCGGAGACGGCAACGAACGCCAGGCTGTAGCGTCCGAAGGCGATCGCGTCTCGATCCTGACTTTCGAGGAGACGGTCACGCCGTCGACCGCGCTGGCGGGTCGCACCTTCACCATCCCGACTCCCCAGGCCGTGACCAGCTGGGCCCTGCCTGGCGGCACCGCGGAGCAGTCGATCGAGCACGCCCAGGCCGGCGAGAATTTCCAGATCGCCTGGCGCCGCGACATCGGCCAGGGCTCCGGCCGCACCACCCAGGTGATGTCGCCGATCGTGGCGGCGGAGGGCCGCATCTACGTCATGGACGGCCACGCCACGGTTTCGGCCGTGGATGCGGCGACCGGCGCGACCATCTGGCGGCATGAGCTGCGTGGCGCCGAAGCCCGCAACGGCGGCTTCTTCGGCTTTGGCGGCGATCGCGACGACCAGGGCTTCGGCGGTGGTGTCGCCTTCTTTGGCGGCAAGGTGTTCGTGACCTCCGGCCTGCGCCAGGTGGCTGCGCTCGACGCCGCGACGGGCGATTTGGTCTGGACCACCGCGACGGAGAGCCCGGTCCACGGTGCGCCGACGGTCTCCGCCGGCCGCGTCTTCGCGGTGGACGTGGACAACCAGATCCTGGCCTTCGACGTGAACACCGGGGACCAGAGCTGGTCCTATCAGGCCATCGCCGAACCCGCCCGCATCCTGCGCGCCTCGAGCGCGGCGGTCACCGGCGAGACGATCATCGCGCCCTTCTCGTCGGGCGAACTCGTGGCGCTGCGCGTCACCAACGGCCAACCGCTGTGGCAGCAGGTGCTGTCGCGGACGAACCGCACCAACGCCCTGTCCGAGATCCGCGACATCGCCGGCCGGCCCGTGATTTATCGCGGCTCGGTCTATGCGGGCAGCCACTCCGGCCTGTTCGCGGCCATGGACGTGCGCACCGGAACGCCGCGCTGGCAGCTGCCGATCGCGACCCTGAACGCCCCCTGGGCCGCCGGTGACGTGGTCTATGTCGTCTCCAAGGCCGGGGAACTGATCACCATCAATCGCGAGAACGGCCAGGTTTACTGGATCACCGACCTGAACGCCGAGCGGACGCGCCAGGAAGGCGGCCTGCTAGGCATCGGCGACCGCACGGTGCGTCCGATCTGGAGCGGCCCGCTGCTGGCCACCAACCGGCTGATCCTCGTGAATTCCGACGGCCAGGCGGTCGCGGTTGACGCCCGCTCGGGCGCCGAGCAGGCCAGCCTGAACCTCGGCGGCCCAGCCTACATCGCCCCCATCGCCTACAACGGCATGATCTACGTGCTGACCGACGAAGGTCAGCTCGTGGCTATCCGCTAGGTCCGGGAGGCCGTTCGATCACGTGAGCCTCAAGGTCGCGATCGTCGGACGGCCGAACGTCGGCAAATCCACGCTGTTCAATCGCCTGGTCGGCAAGAAGCTGGCCATCGTCGATGACAGGCCGGGGGTGACCCGCGACCGCCGCTATGCGCGCGGCGTTCTGGGCGACCTCGAACTCACCTTGATCGACACCGCCGGCTTCGAGGACGTCTCCGACGAGAGCCTGGAGGCGCGCATGCGCCGCCAGACCGAGCTGGCCGTCGACGAGGCCGACGTGGTGCTCTTCGTGGTCGACGCCCGCGAGGGCGTCGTGGCGCTCGACCGCATCTTCGCCGAGCTGCTGCGCCAGCGGCGCGACAAGCCGGTCATCCTCGTCGCCAACAAGGCCGAAGGCCGGGCAGAGGACCTCGGCGTCGGCGAGGCCAACTCCCTCGGCTTCGGTGAGCCCGTCGCCCTGTCCGCCGAGCACGGCGAGGGCATGGCCGACCTCTACCAGGCGGTCCTGCGCTACGAGCCGGAGGAAGACCTCGAAGACGAGGACGAGGCCGGCAAGCCCGTCATGGTCGCCATCATCGGCCGCCCGAACGCCGGCAAGTCGACCCTGGTCAACCGCCTGATCGGCGAAGACCGCCTGCTCACCGGCCCCGAGGCCGGCATCACCCGCGATTCGATCTCGGTCGACTTTGAATGGAACGGCCGGCCGATCCGCCTGGTCGACACCGCCGGCCTGCGCCGCAAGGCCCAGGTCAACGAGAAGCTGGAGAAGCTCTCGGTCGCCGACACCATCCGCGCCATCACCTTCGCCGAGGTCGTCGTGCTCGTCATGGACGAGGAGCACGCCTTCGACACCCAGGACCTGCAGCTCGCCGACCTGGTCGAGCGCGAGGGCCGCGCGCTCGTCTACTGCCTGGCCAAGTGGGATAAGGTCGAGGACGGCGGCGACCGGCTCAAGGAGATGCGCGAGGAGGCCGACCGCAAGCTGCCGCAGCTGCGCGGCGCGCCGCTGGTGGCCCTGTCGGCCCTGACCGGCCGGCACGTCGACCGGCTGATGCCCGCCGTGCTCGACGCCCACCGCCAGTGGTCGGCCAAGGTGAAGACCCGCGACCTCAACGACTGGCTGGCGCTGGCGGTCCAGCGTCACCCGCCGCCCGCCGTCGACGGCCGCCGGATCAAGCCGAAATACATGGCCCAGACCAAGGCCCGGCCGCCGACCTTCGTCCTCTTCGCCAGCCGCGCCACCCAGATGCCCGACCACTACCGGCGCTATCTGATCAATAGCTTGCGCGAAAGCTTCGACCTGCCCGGCGTGCCGATGCGGCTGACGGTCAAGTCGGGCGCTAACCCCTATGCAGAGGGTGGCGACAAGGCCCCGGCCCGCGAGGGCGCCCGCGCCAAGCGCCGGGCCTCCGAGAAGGCCGCGGACGCCCAACCCAAGGCCGTCTCCAAGCGGAAGCCGAAGACCAAGACGGTCAGTGGCGTGAAGGCCGCGGCGTCCGGCAAGTCCGGCGGCTCGGCCCTGGTCGGCAAGCGCGCCCGGGGCGGCGCCCGCCAGGTCAGCCGGTCGGGCCGCGTGCGCACCGGCCAGTCGGGCAAGCCCAAGCGCTAGGCGCGCGCAGCCTTCCACTCCGGAAAGCTCACCAGCCCGGGCGGCGTCCGGTCCGGCCGGCACAGCTCGACCATCAAGGGTCCGATCTCGGACGGCTCGGGATGGATCGCCGGATCCTCACCCGGGTAGGCCTGGGCGCGCAGCTGGGTGCGCATGCGGCCCGGATCGACCACGGCCACGCGGATCGGCGTGTTCTCGATCTCGTCGGCCCAGCAGCGCACCAGGGTCTCGGCCCCCGCCTTGGTCGCCGCATAGGCGCCCCAGAAGGCCTTGGCCGCCTGCGCCACGCTGCTGGTCACATAGACGGCCCGCCCGGCGTCCGACGCCCGCAGCAACGGCTCGAACGAGCGGATCAGTCGATAGACGCCGGTGAAGTTGACCTTCTCGACCCGGGCGAAGTCCCTCAGGTCCGCGTGGCTGACCGGCGTCAGGCCCGCTGCGCCCATGGTCGCGGCCGTGTGCACCCAGGCGTCGATGCGGCCGAAGCGCTCGTAGATCGCCCCTCCCAGCCGGTCGATCGCGCCGCCGTCCACCAGGTCGAAGGGCACGAGCGTCGCGTGCTGGCCCGTTGCGGCGAAGACGGCGTCGTCCAGCTCTTCCAGCCCGCCCTGCGTGCGTGCGGCCGCGACCACGTGCGCGCCGGCCTTGGCCAGGGCCAGGGCCGTGGCGAAACCGATCCCGCGCGACGCGCCGGTGACGACGGCGATGCGGCCGGAGAGGGGGGAGGAGCCGTCCTTGATCATGCCCTGCCTTCTAGCGGCTAATCGCTCTGCGTGAAGGTGTCGCGTCCGCGATCAGGATGTGATTGATCGGCTGCGAGGAAAGTGGGGACGATTCATGCCCGAACTCGGGGGTCCACAGATGATCGAGGTGACGCTGAACGACCGCCGACTCCGTGTCGTCGGCGATCGGCCCCGCATCGCCGAATTCTGGCGCGCCGCCGAGGCGGGCCGCTGGGAGGATGAGACCTTCCGCTTCCTGGACGCCGTCACCGCCGAGTCAGGCGCCGTGCTGGTCGATATCGGCGCCTGGATCGGTCCGGTCTCGCTCTACGCCGCCCCGCGCGTGACGCGGGTCATTGCGCTAGAACCGGATCCCGTCGCCCATTCCGAACTCCTGGCCAATACCTCCGCGAACGCCTCGAACGTCGAGGTGTGGAACGCCGCGGTCGACCGCAATTCGGGCGAGCTGAAGCTCTATGCCCCGGACGGCTTCGGCGGTTCGGAAACCTCGTCGATCGGCGAGGGCGAGGCCGTCACCGTGCGCGCCCTGACCATGGCCGAGATCGACGCGGCGGTGGGCCAGGCTAACCGTGTCATCCTCAAGGTCGACATCGAGGGTCACGAGTACCGCATCCTCGATGACCTGATCCGCTTCGCCCGCGAGCGGAAGGCCGCCGTGCATCTGTCCCTTCACCCGCGCTCGTACTGGAATGACGTCCGCAAGACCTCGGGGCCGCTGGCTGCCCGCCGCGCCACCTTTGACGCCACCTTGTCGGCGATCGAGAGTCTGGGGACCGTCGGTCCGGTCAGCCTGTCGAGCACGGGCGAGCCGTTCAGCCGGGGGGCCCTGTTCCGGCGCATCTTCCTGAAGCGCCGGCCCAAGAACTTCAGTGTCGAGGTGCGGTCGCCCGCCTAGGCGCTAACCAGCAGAGACAGCTGGCGGCTGACCACGTCGCGGCCGCCTTCCTCCATCTCCCGGTCGATCAGACGGGTCGGATAGTCGCCGGTGAAATAGTGGTCGGTGAACTGCGGGGCGGCGTTGTTGCGGCCCGGCTCGCCCATGGCGCGGTAGAGGCCGTCGATCGACAGGAAGCCCAGCGTGTCCACCTCCAGCTTCTCGCGCATCTCCTCCAGGCTCAGGTTCGCGGCCATCAGCTGGTCACGGTCCGGCATGTCGATGCCGTAGAAGTCCGGATACAGGATCTGCGGGCTGGCCGAGCGCAGGTGAACCTCCGCCGCGCCCGCCGCGCGCACGGCGCGGACCAGCTTCAGTGAGGTCGTGCCGCGCACGATGGAGTCGTCGATCAGCACCACCCGCTTGCCGGCCAAGGCGGACTTGTTGGGGCTGTGCTTCATGCGCACGCCGAGCTGGCGCGCGCCCTGGCTCGGCTGGATGAAGGTGCGGCCCAGGTAGTGGCTGCGGATGATGCCCATCTCGAAGGGCAGGCCGCTCTCCTGAGCGTAGCCGAGCGCGGCGGGCACGCCGGAATCCGGCACCGGCACCACGATGTCGGCCTCGACGCCGTGCTCCTGCGCGAGGCCCCGGCCCATGGCCTTGCGGACCTCGTAGACGGAGCGGCCGTTCACCACCGAATCCGGCCGCGAGAAATAGACGTACTCGAACAGGCACGGCCGGGCCGTGCGCTCGGGGAAGGGCTTGATCGACCGCAGGCCTTGGCGGTCCACGACGATGACCTCGCCGTTCTCGACGTCGCGCTCGAACGTGGCGCCGATCATGTCGAGCGCGCAGGTCTCGGAGGCCAGCACCCAGGCCTCGCCCAGCCTGCCGAGCACCAGCGGCCGGATGCCCAGCGGGTCGCGCGCGCCGATCATCTTGTGGCGCGTCTGTGCGACCAGGGCGTAGCCGCCCTCGATACGGCTGAGCGCATCGATGAAGCGGTCCACCGTCTTGGCGCGGCGACTGCGCGCGATCAGGTGCAGGATCACCTCGGAGTCCGAGGTCGACTGGAAGATGGCGCCTTCGCCGACCAGCTGGTTCCGCAGCTGCAGGAAGTTGGTCAGGTTGCCGTTGTGCGCCAGCGCGATGCCGCCGGAGTCGAGGTCCGCGAACATCGGCTGAATGTTGCGCAGGAAGCTGCCGCCCGCGGTCGAATAGCGGGTGTGGCCGACCGCCGCCGTCCCCGGCATGCGCTTGGACAGGTCCGAGCCGCCGAAGGCCTCCCCGACCAGACCCATGTGCCGCTCGGTATGGAACCGCTCGTCCGCCACGCTGGCGATGCCGCAGGCCTCCTGGCCCCGGTGCTGAAGCGCATGCAGGCCCAGCGCGACGATCGACGAGGCTTCGTCCGCGGTCGCGCCCCACACGCCGCAGACCCCGCACTCGAGGCGCAGGGTGTCGTCATCGGGATCGCGATGCGGAACAGGGCCGCTGGGGAGGGCGGTCATGGTCATTATCCGGGCTGGGAGGCCGCCTCTGTATCAGATGATTGGGACGAGTCCGAGGCGCCCCGGCGCACCGAATCCGTCACCGTTGGCGTAACGCTGTCCGCCGCCCGTCCGATCCCCGGCAGCACGGCCTGGATGGCGCGGGCCGAGCCCGTGGCGATCGGATGAACAGCCGCCTCGCGGTACCAGCCCGGAATCCTGTCCGGCGTCTGGGCCGCGTAGAAGATCAGGTGGATCACGCCCAGCATGACCAGCGCCCGGGCAAGCCCAAAGGCCACGCCGACGCCGCGATCGACGGGGCCCAGCTGCTGGTGCTCGCGCATCGACCGGCTGGCCCAGGCGCCGAGCAGCCGGACCCCGAAGTAGACGAAGAAGAAGGTCAGCACCGCCGCCAGCACCGTCCCGACCCAGTCAGGATCGAAAATCCCTCGCCCGAGCGGCCCGGTCACCGGCAGGGCGACGAGCGCGATGAGGGCCGCCAGCACGAAGGAGAACAGGCTGATGATCTCGCGCGCGCCGCCGCGAACCCAGCCCGCCATCGCGGAGAAGAGGATCACGATGACGGCGAAGAGATCGTATCCGGTCATCTGCCGCGCGGTCCGCCTGCGAAGGCCCCATCATCAATGCGCTCGAGCGCTTCGGCAAGGCGCGATACGGACGCGACGTCCAGCACCCTGGCCTCGGCGGCGGCCGCCGGCCCCAGCGCCAGGTCGAATCCCAGCTTGGCCGCTTCCTTCATCCGCGACTCCATCCGGTTCACGGCCCGGACCTCGCCCGACAGGCTGATCTCGCCGAAGACGACGCAGCGCTGGGGCAGGGGGCGATCGAGGGCCGAGGACACCAGCGCCGCCGCCGCCGCCAGGTCGGCCGCCGGCTCTGAAATGCGCAGGCCCCCCGCCACGTTCAGATAGACGTCCTTGTCTCCGAAGCCGAGGCCGCAGCGCGCCTCCAGCACGGCCAACACCATGGCCAGCCGGCCGTTGTCCCAGCCGACCACAGCCCGGCGCGGCGTGCCGTAGGCGGACGGCGCGACCAGGGCCTGGACCTCGACCAGCACCGGACGGGACCCCTCGATGCCGGCGAACACCACGGAGCCCGCCGCCCGCTCGCCGCCTTCGCCGAGGAACAGGGCGGACGGGTTGGAGACCTCGTTCAGGCCCCGGTCCCCCATCTCGAAGACGCCGATCTCGTCGGTTGCGCCGAAGCGGTTCTTGCCGGCGCGCAAGATGCGGAACGGATAGCCCCGCTCGCCCTCGAAGGAGAGGACGGCGTCGACCATGTGCTCGACCACGCGGGGCCCGGCGACCTGACCCTCCTTGGTGACATGGCCGACCAGCACGATGGCCACACCCTTGCGCTTGGCCAGTCGCACCAGTTCGCCGGCGCAGGCGCGCACCTGGGTGACGGAGCCGGGCCCGGCCTCGTGGGCGTCGCTCCACAGGGTCTGAACGGAGTCGATGATGACCAGATCGAAGCTGTCGCGCTTCAGCCCGTCGAGGATCTCGCGCAGGCTCGTCTCGGCGGCCAGGTTCACCGGCGCGTCGGCCAGGCCCATGCGCGCGGCGCGAGAGCGGATCTGCTCGACCGCCTCTTCGCCCGAGATGTAGGCGACCTTCGCGCCCGCCTTGGCGGCCTGGGCCGTCACCTGCAGCAGAAGGGTCGATTTCCCAACGCCCGGATCGCCGGCCAGCAGGATGGCCGATCCCGGCACAACCCCGCCGCCACAGACGCGGTCGAATTCGGCCACGCCGGTCATCAGGCGCGGCGGCTCGGGCGTCTCGGACCTCAGGTCCTCGAAACCCAGACCCCGTCCGCGCGAGGGCTTCAGCGCGCCCGGCGGCCGCGCCTGGGTCTCTTCCACCAGGGTGTTCCACGCCTGGCACGCGCCGCACTGGCCGGCCCACTTGGCGTGGACCGCGCCGCAAGCCTGGCAGACATAGATCGCGCCGTCGCGGGCCATGGAAATCCCTTATCAGAGCCGCGCTGATTCTGCGGCGGATCGGGGATGGGGCAGAGCTGCGACAGACACGGTCGCAGCTGCGCGACCTGCGACCGGCTAGGCGACTTTGTATCTCAAGGCTGGCTGCTAGGCCTCGCAGCGCAGGATCACGTTGGTGCAGGGGTCGCGCACCGCGTTCGGGAAGCCATCATTGCAGATGATTTCCAGTGTGTAGCCCACATGCGCGTTGGGCACGTTCTGGTTCTCCTGCTCGCAGGCGCCGGTGCCGCGCGGGCCGCTGTCGTAACAGAAGCCAGGGCCACAGGGCTCGACGGTGTACCCTTCGGGGGACCAAGGACACTTGCGAGCCGTCTGAACTTGTTCCGGGCAAACGGGTGTCTGCGCATCGTCGCCGGACTCGGCGCGATTCAGCATCGCTGGTCCAGCCTGGACCGGGTCGTCGGCGGACATCCTGCCAAGCTGACCTGAAAGAACGTAGACGCCTCCCGCCAGGAGGGCGAAGACCACTATGCCCCCAACCACGGTGGCGAGGCTGACACCTCCCGTTGTCGCCGCTGTCGTTCCCGCCGCGGATCCTGCCGCCGCGGCTCCAAGTTCCGTGATGCCGTAGCGGGCGATGATCCTGCCAGCGAGTTCGGCCATCCGGCCCGTACCCGAGCGGGAGGCGGTCAGGACCTGCGCTTCAAGATGCGCAACACTCACGCCGGCGACCTTAGCCGCCTCCTCAAGCGTGTAGATGCCCGCCGAAAGTTTGGTGAAGATGTCGAGCCAGTCGATTGCCATCGCAGACCTCAAGGGCTGGCGGATGCACTCACTCAACTGAAAGGTGAAGACTGCGCGTCCGGAACTCGAGAGTCAATGTTCTCTCAAGGCCGAGCGGTCGAGCATCAGCATTACACGTATACCCGAGGCACGCGCGGGCTCACCGAGGTCAGCAGCTCATAGGCGATGGTCCCGGCCTCGGACGCCGCGACGTCGACCGGATGGTTGGGGCCGAACAGTTCGACCGTGTCCCCGGCCGTGACCTCAAGCCCGGTCACGTCGACGCACATGAGGTCCATGGAGATGCGGCCCACCACCGGCCTCAGTTCTCCGCCGACGAAGACGCGGCCGCGCGGGGACCAGCTGCGCAGGACCCCGTCCGCGTAGCCCGCGGCCACCGTGGCCACCATCATCGGCCGATCGGCCTCGAAGGTCCGGCCGTAGCCGACCGTCTCGCCGGCCAGCAGGTCCCGGACCTGGAGGATGTCCGCCGTGAACCTGGCGACCGGCCGGATGCGCTCGTCAGGCCGTCCCTCGGGCCCGCCCCCATAGAGGCAGACCCCGGGTCGCACCGCGTCGAAAATGAAGTCCGGCCCGAGGAACACCCCGCCAGAGTTGGCGAACGACCGCACCGTTCCCGGGTATTTCCGCGCCGCCAGTTCGAAGGCCGCCCGCTGGGCCCGGTTCATCGGGTGTCCCGGCTCGTCCGCGCAGGCCAGGTGGCTGACCACCATCTCCAGTCCGGCGAAGGGCTCAGGCGCCTCCTCCGGCCGGACGCCGAGCCGGTTCATGCCCGTGTCGATATGAAGCCCGCACGGTCCCCCGTCGGACCCTAGCCAGCGCTTGATCTGCTCCAGCGAGCTCAGCACCGGCCTCAGCTGCGAGGCCTGGAGCCTCAGCACGTCCTTGGGCCCGCAGCCGTCGAGAACGTAGATGATCGGCTTCGACCCGACCGCCTTCCTGAGCGCCTCCCCGCCGCCCACGCGGGCGACGAAGAAGGTGTCCGCCCCCTCGGCCAGCAGGCGCCGGGCTACAGCCGCCGCTCCCAGGCCGTAGCCGTCCGCCTTGACTACCGGGTGCACAGGCGCCCCGGCCACCCGCGTCAGCGTGTGGAAGTTGGCCGCCAGCGCGTCCAGGTCGACGAAGAGCCGGGCCGGGGAGGGCATTGGGGAAGGTGCTTAGGCCGCCGTGGCCTTGACGATCTTGCCCGGATTGCGCGGCGGCTCGCCCTTGGGCAGGGCGTCGATGATGTCCATGCCCTCGGTGACCTCGCCCCAGACCGTGTACTGCCGGTCCAGGAAGCGCGCGTCGTCGAAGCAGATGAAGAACTGGCTGTTGGCGCTGTTCGGGTCCGAGGTCCGGGCCATGGAGCAGACGCCGCGCACGTGCGGCGCGTCCGAGAACTCCTGCTTCAGGTTGGGCTTCTTGGAGCCCGAGGTGCCCGTGCCGGTGGGATCGCCGCCCTGGGCCATGAAGCCCGGGATCACCCGGTGGAAGACCACGCCATCGTAGAAGCCCTCGTTGGCCAGCTCGGAGATGCGCTGGACGTGGCCGGGCGCCAGGTCGGAGCGCAGCCGGATGACGACATCGCCCTGGGTCTCGCCCGTGTCGATGGTGAAGGTCAGGGTTTGCGGCAGGTCGGACATCGGCGGCTCCTTGGAGAAGGCCGCCTTCTAGGCTTCGCCGCCGGGGGAGGAAACCCGCTTTTCGGCCTCAGAGGCCCGCGAGGTGTTCCTTGGTCTTGGATTCCAGCTCGGCCGCGAGCGCGCCGCCGACCGGATGCTCGTCCGTCTGGATGCCGTCGCGCACCACGGCCTTGATGGCGTCGATGTGGGCGTCGACCAGATAGAGCGGCGCCTTCATCCGCACATCGCTGTCGATGAGCTTGCAGAGCGAGCCCGCGATGCGGGTGACGATCGGATATTCATAGGTAGCGCCCAGACCCTTGAGGTCGTGCGCGCGCATGTAGAGCTGCTCCATCGTCTGGGGCATCACCCCCACCATCCGGATTTCACCGCGGGCCGCCTCCAGCTTGGAGACCTCGTCGTTCAGCCACTGGCCGAACTGCGACGACAGGTCCTTCAGCGCGGCCTCGGCCCGGGCGACCGCCGCGGCGTCGATGCCGAACCCGCCTCCGCCAACCTTGAGGCGCAGGGTATTGGGCGGCTGGATGAACTGAGCAGCGGGTTTGGTCACGGATACGCTCCACACAGGACGAGCGCATCATGCATGCGACGGCTTAAGGACTTGTGACCGCTCAGGAAGCGAATTGCTCGGCCAGGACGCGCTCCTCATAGGTGCGGTCGGCGTCGAACAGCATTGTCATTCTCAGATCGCGCCGCTC
>NZ_JANJTL010000113.1 GCF_024711105.1 Brevundimonas sp.
AGGCGTGGTGTCGGCCAGGCGCCAGAGCTGGGCGAGGATGAGGTTCAGCACCAGCGCCTTCTGCTCGCCCGACGAACCCTCGGCGGCGGCGCGGCCCTTTTCGCGGTGTAGGGCGGTTAGATCCGAGCGATGCGGCCCGAACAGCGACCGGCCGGCCGCAGCGTCACGGGCGCGGGCGCGGCGGAAACCCTCGGTCAGGAAGGCCGCGATCTCGTCGGGCGCGGCCCCGCGCGTGGCCAGGCCTTCGGTTTCGCCCTCAAGGCCCAGGTCGGCCTGGGGGAAGGGCCGGTCGCCGCGGGCGTCCACACCGGCCTGAAGCTCGGCCAGGGCCTCGGCGCGAGCGATGGCGGCGGCGGTTCCGGCCTCGGCCAACCGGGCCTCCAGGGCGTCGAGCCAGACGGCGTCGGGCTCCTGGCCCTGTTCGGCGGCGTCGGTCAGCAGGCGGAGCCGCTCCTTCAGCGCCTTCTCATAGGCCGTGACGACAGAGGCGTGGCTGGGGCGGGCAGCGAAGACCAGCCGGTCGAAGAACTTCAGCCGTTCGGCGCGAGCGTCGGAGAACAGGCGGTCCTGTTC
This sequence comes from Brevundimonas sp., assembly GCF_024711105.1. Classification (GTDB taxonomy): domain Bacteria; phylum Pseudomonadota; class Alphaproteobacteria; order Caulobacterales; family Caulobacteraceae; genus Brevundimonas. The sequence continues at coordinate 574 of NZ_JANJTL010000113.1, forward strand.
CGGCGTGGCCCAGATGGGCTTGATATGGTCCAGCAGGTCGCCGGGCTGGGCCGTCTCGCCGTCGATGCGCACGATGCGGCGCGAGGCGCCGGGGGCCTGGATGCCGGTGCCCAGCCGGGTTTCCTCGCCGTCCGTCTCCAGAACCGCCGCCACGGCCCAGGCGCGGCCCAGGCGCTCGTCGGGGGCCCGGCGGCCGATCTCTGCGGTGCTCGCGCCCCGCAGGCCCTTTCCGGGCGTGAGCAGGCTGACGGCCTCAAGAAGGTTGGTCTTGCCCGCCCCGTTGGGCCCGAACAGGACGTTCGCGCCGGACCCGAGCTCCAGCCGCGCGCTCTCGTAGGAGCGGAAATCGGTGAGGGTGAGGGCGGTGATCATCGCGCTCTCGCAAGCGCTGACGTCACACCCTCAGCGGCATCAGCACGTACTGGACGCCCGGGTCCGCAGGATCGAGCACCAGCGTCGGGGACGCCGGGTCGGCGAACTTGAACTGGGCTTCGTCGCCGGTGATCTGGCCGGCGATGTCGAGCAGGTAGCGGGCGTTGAAGCCGATCTCGAAGGCGTCCTCGGCGTAGTCGATCTCAACCTCTTCGGTGGCCTGGCCGGCCTCCATGTTGCGGACGGTGAGGACGACGCGACCCTGTTCGAAGGCCAGCTTCACCGAGCGGGACTTCTCGGCCGAGATGGTCGAGACGCGGTCCACGGCCTGGGCGAAGACGGCGTTGTCGACCACGGCGGTCTTGTCGTTGCCCTTTGGGATGACCCGCACATAGTCCGGGAAGGAGCCGTCGATGACCTTGGAGGTCAGGGACGCCTGGCCGAACTCGAAGCGGATCTTCTGGGGGCTGATCTGAATCTCGACCGGGCCCGAGCCGTCGTCGAGCAGGCGGCGGACCTGGTCGATGGTCTTGCGGGGCACGATCACGCCCGGGCCGCCCGAGGCGCCCTCAGGCGCCGGGGTCTCGGCCAGCGCCAGCCGGTGGCCGTCGGTGGCCACGCCGCGCAGGAGCGTCATGCCGCCCTCGGAGACGGTGTGGAGATACAGGCCGTTCAGGTAGTAGCGCGTCTCCTCCGTCGAGACGGCGAAGCGCGTCTTGTCGATGAGGCGGGCGAGGTCTTCCTTCAGCAGGGTGAAGCGGGCCCCGGCGCTCTCGGGCGACATGACCGGGAAGTCCCCGGCCGGCAGGACCGGCAGGTTGAAGCGCGAGCGGCCGGCCGAGACGGTCAGGCGCGGATCGTCGCCCGTGTAGCTGAGCTCGACCTCGGCGCCCTCGGGCAGCTTGCGGACGATGTCGAACAGGGTGTGGGCCGGGGCGGTGATCTGGCCCTCGACGTTCACCCGGCCCTCGGCCTCGTCGACCATCTCCATGTCGAGGTCGGTGGCGGCGAAGGCCAGGCGGTCGCGGCCCGCTGACAGGAGGACATTGGACAGGATCGGGATGGTGTTGCGCCGCTCCACCACGCTCTGCACGTGCCCGAGAGCCTTCAGCAGCGCCGCCCGTTCGATGGTCAGTTGCATTCGTTCTTCGCCCGTGGCCGCGACTCGGAACCGCAGCCTGATTATCCGTGGGCTAGGGACACTAGCCGAAAGCGCCAAGGCTTCAACCGCCGCGTTCGCTTGCGCGGCGAACGGAAATCCGCCAATGCTGTGGGGTCGACCGTCGTCATTCTATGCCGCCGGGCCAATGGTCCGGCACAAGCCTGCAGGTCCGACGCCCTTCCGGAACGGTTCCGGAGGGACAACTACATCGGAGGCTGCCAATGGCTACCGGCACCGTGAAATGGTACAACTCAACCAAGGGCTATGGATTTATCCAGCCTGACGACGGCGGCAAGGACGCCTTCGTCCATGCCACCGCGATCGAGGCCTCGGGCCTCAACGGCCTGAATGAGGGCCAGCGCGTGGAGTTCGAACTCCAGAAGGACCGCCGCACCGGCAAGGAAGCGGCCGTCAATCTGAAGGCCGTCGGCTAAGTCCGACCGTCCTGAAGACGAGATCGCGCCCGGTCAGGTCCGCCTGGCCGGGCGTTTTCTTTTGGCGCGACAGGACGCTTAATGGCGCCGGCCTTGCAACGCCGAGGCTTGATGCGGCATGAGCCGCAAAGGCTGTTCCGATAGGGGCCAATGGACCTGCAGTCGATCCTGCCGCAGCTGAGCGGCCCGGAGTTTCAGGCGTTCGCCGCCGGCTTTCCGGTCCTCTTGGCGCATGTCTTCGCCACCCTCGTGATGCTGGTGATCGGGGCGACCCTCTATGTGCTGCTGACGCCGTGGAAGGAGATCGACCTGATCCGCGACGGCAACTCGGCGGCGGCGGTCGCCTTCGGGGGGGTGCTGCTGGGGCTGGCCGTGCCGCTGGCGGCCTCCCTGTCGGCGTCCAACTCCACGCTGGAGATCGTGATCTGGGGCGCGGCGACGGTGGTCATGCAACTGCTGGCCTTTCGGCTGACGGACATGGTCCTGGCCGGCCTGCCCGACCGAATCCGCGAGGGCGAGATTTCGGCGGCCGTGCTGCTGGTCTGCGCCAAGCTGGCGACGGCGCTCGTGCTGGCCGCCGCCGTCACGGTCTAGCGCCCCGATGTTCCGCCTGCCCGACTGGATGGTCTATGGCGGAATCATCGGCCTGCTGGTCGCCGTTTCGCTCACGCGCCGCGAACAGGCGGACGCCCCACCCGCCCCGACCATGCCGGGGGAGGAGGAACTGGGCGCCCTGCTCGGCCCCATCACCCCCTTCGACCCGCAGGTCGTGGTGGATACGCCCGCGGTTCCCTTCCAGCCCCAGAGCGGGACGGCCTTCGCCGTCTCGGGCCAGGGCCTGTGGCTGACCGCCCGGCACGTGGTCGAGGGCTGCGGCCGGCCCGCCGTGGTCATCGGCGGCGGCCAGGCGGTGGCGGCCGAGGCCCGTCTGAGCCACGACGGCGACGTCGCCCTGCTGATCACCGAAGGCGGACCGGACCCGCTGCCGATCGCGCGCGACGGCGTGCTGCGCGAAGGCCAGCGCGGCTATCATCCGGGCTTCCCCCAGGGCCGGCCGGGCGAGGCCGCAACGCGGCTGCTCGGCCGCGAATCCCTGCGCGTGCGAGGCCGCGGCGCCCGGGACGAGCCTGTGCTCGCGTGGGCCGAGATCGGCCGGACCGAGGGGCTGGAGGGCACGCTCGCCGGACTGTCTGGCGCCCCGACCCTGGACGGCCAGGGCCGGGTGGTGGCCGTGACCATCGCCGAGGCCCCGCGGCGCGGCCGAATCTACACCACCGCGCCGGAGAGCCTGGGGCCCATTCTCGAAGCCGAGGTCGGCGAGGGCGAGTTCGCCCCCGGCGCCCTGATCCGGCCGACCAACTACGGACCCGTGTCGGACGACCTGCGCCGCGAGTTGCGCGTGGCGCAGGTCGTCTGCCTTCAGGCCTAACGCAGCGCCGCCGTATCCAGGTCGAGTTCGCCGACCGGGATGACCTCGACGTTCGGATGGGCCGCGCGGATGGCGTCCAGGAACTGGGCCGCGTCACCGACCACCACGATCGAGAAGCCGTGGGGCCCCAGCCGCGAGGCCGCGAAGCGCTGGATCTGCTCCGGCGTCACCGCCCGCACGTTCGGCGCATAGGCCTGCAGCTCGGTCATTGGCAGGCCGTAGTTGGCCAGCGAGGCGACCGCGCCGCCGAGACCATCCACCGTCTCCAGCGAGCGAGCGAAACCCCCCACCAGCGTGGCGCGGCGCGGACCCATTTCGTCATCGGTGGCGCGCTCGGCCGACAGGCGGGTGATCTCGGCCAGGATCAGGCTGACGACCTCGGCGGCCGCGTCGTTGCGGGTCTGGGTCGAGGCGACGACGTAGCCCTCGTCCTGGCGCGCCTGGAAGGACGAGCCGGCGCCGTAGCTGAGGCCGCGGCGGATGCGAATCTCGCGGTTGAGGCGCGCGGAGTAGCCGCCGCCCATCACGGCGTTGCCGACCAGCAGGCGGAAGTAGTCCTGATCAGTCCGGCTGATGGCGCGGCCGGCGACTGAGACGGCCGCCTGGCCCGAGCCCGGCAGGTCGACGACGATCACGCGCGGCGTGACCGGGGCGCCCGCCGGACTGGACGAAGCGGACGCCGCGGCGTTGACGCGCCAGTCGCCGAAGGCCTGCTCGGCCAGGGCGAAGGCGGTCTCCGGATCGATGTCGCCGGAGAAGACCAGGTTGGCCGAGGCCGGGTTCCAGTTGGCAGCGTGGAAGGCCGCCACCGTCTCGCGGTCGATCGTGGGCAGGCTGTCGAGCGTGCCGCCGGACGGGTCGCCGTAGGGGGCGTCGCCATAAACCGCGCGGGCCACCACCGCCGAGGCGATCGGCCCGGGCTGGCTGAGAGAAACGCGCAGCGCGTCGAGCGTCTGGTCGCGGGTCCGGTCCAGTTCCTCCTGGGCGAAGTCCGGCTGGCGGACCAGCTGGGTCATCAGGGCGAAGGTCTGGGCGAAGGTGTTGGACGGGCTGTTGGCGTAGACGCTGGTGAAGTCCGGTCCGGCCGAGGCGCCGATGGCGGCGCCGAGGCGCTCGATGTCGGTGGCGATCTCCGGCGCCGAGCGGCCCGCCGCGCCCTGGGTGATCAGGGCGGCGGTCATGGAGGCCACGCCTTCGCGGCCCTGCGGATCGTCGGACGCGCCGGCGTCGAAGCTGAGCCGGGCCGAGACCAGCGGCAGGCCCTCGGTGCGGGCGACGTAGACGCGCAGGCCGTTGGACAGGACGCGCTCGACCACCGCGGGGGTCTCAACCTCGCGCTCAGGGCCGGGCTGGGGCATCGGAACGCGCTCGCCTTCAGGCGCCAGTTCGACGATCTCGAAGTCGGTGGCCAGATCGGCCAGGGTCACAGGGGCCTCGGTCTGGACCGGCGTGGGCTCGGCGGGCGCGCCCTCCGGCTGTTCGCTCTCGTTCAGATAGCGGACCACGATGCGGCGGTCCGGCGTCAGATACTGGCGGGCCACGCGCATGACGTCCTCGGCCGTCACGGCCTGGATGCGCGCCACCTCCGTGTCGGCGGTCGAAGCGTCGCCGGTCATCATCAGGGCGTAACCCAGGTCGAAGGCCTGGGCGTCGATACCCTCGCGGCCGCGCAGGATGCCCGCGATGAGTTCCGTCTTGGCCTCGTCCAGCTCGGCCTGGGTGACCGGCTCGTCCCGGAAGCGGGCGATCTCGGCCATGATGGCGTCCTCGCCCTCCTGGACCGTATGGCCGTCCGACATCAGGGAATAGGCGGCGAGGTTGCCGGCCTGCTGGGCGAAGTCGGGGATGGACGAGGCCTGGGCGGCGATCTGCGCCTCATAGACCATAGAGCGGTACATCCGTGACGACTCGCCGGTCGACAGGATGCCGTCGAGCACCGTGAGGGCGGCGCGGTCCGGGTGTCCGTAGGGCACGGTGTGCCAGGCGACCACGACGGCCGGCAACGGCACGTTCGGCGCATAGTAGGTCGCCTCGCGCGGGCCGGTCGTCGCAGGCTCGACGACGTTGTTGGCCGGGACCGGGCGGTCGGGGTTCTCGATGCCGCCGAAATACTGGTCGACCCAGGCGTCCAGCTGGGCTTGGTCGAAGTCGCCGGCCACAATCAGGACGGCATTGTCGGGGCGATAGTAGGTCTCGTGGAAGCGGCGCACGTCCTCGATGGTCGAGGCGGCCAGGTTCTCGAGCGAGCCGATGCCGGGACGGCGATAGGGATGCTCGCGGTAGATCTCGCGCGGCATGTAGAGACCGAACAGCCGGCCGTAGGGCGAGGCCAGGTAGCGCTGACGCAGCTCTTCCTGAACCACCGCCGTCTCGGAGGTGAAGCTTTCCTGATTGACCACCAGCGAGCCCATCCGCTCGGACTCGGCGAACAGCATCCGCTCCAGGTGATTGGCGGGGATGACCTCGTAGTAGTTGGTGAAGTCGTCGTAGGTCGAGGCGTTGTTGAAGCCCCCCACGTCCTCGGTCAGCCGGTCGAAGGTCTCTTCCGGCAGGTTGCGCGTCGCCTTGAACATGATGTGTTCGAACAGGTGGGCGAAGCCCGAGCGGTCCTGCGGATCGTCCTTGGAGCCGACGCGGTACCAGACCTGGACCGTCACATTGGCCGTCGAGCTGTCCTGGCGGGTCCAGACCTGAAGCCCATTCGACAAGGTGCGCAGCTGGAAGCCCAACGGCGCAACCTCGAGGCTCTGCTCGGCGGCTGCGGGCTGCTGGGCGAACGCCAGTGATGGCGCGCCGGCGAGGAGGGCCGCGGCGGCCGCGGTCGCGAGGAAAAGACGCTTCATCGGTGGTCTCCAGGAATCGGAATCAGGGGTTCAGGCCAAGGTCGGCGTCGCCGAAGTCCAGGTCCTCGTAGGCGATCATCTCGGCGTCGGGCCAGCGCTGGCGGACCGCGTCCATGAAGTCGTCCGCATCTCCGACAATGACGATCACGGCCCGGTTCGGATCGACGTTGGCGGCGGTCACCCGCGCCACGTCCTCGGCCGTGACCGCGTCGACGGCGCGCGGATAGTTGCTGACCTCATCGAG
>NZ_JANJTL010000065.1 GCF_024711105.1 Brevundimonas sp.
ATGGTGGCGATCGGCTGCTGTCCGCCCTGGAGCACCTCCAGGTCGGCCGCGGTCACATAGCCCAGGTTGTTCTCGCCGCGCAGGAACGCGGCGTTGCCTTCCTTGAGCTGCCTCAGGGCGTCCGCGGGCGTGGGCCGGGCCGGGCCGCCGCCCCCGGACGGGGAGGCAGGCGCCGCGCCATGACTTTCCGTGACGAGGGGCGCACGTCGCCTGCTCCGGCCCTTGCCAAACCACCAACCCATCACCCGTCCCCACAATGGTTAAGCTGGTTCTGTCGAACGGCGATCGTTCGCTGTCAACCAGCCTGGGGCGGGCTCGCGGTGTTGATCATCCACGGGATGCCGAAGCGGTCGACGAAGGAGCCATAACCCGCCGACCAGAAGGTCGGGGCGAAGGGCATGACGACCTTGCCGCCTTCCGACAGGGCGTCGAACCACTGGCGCGCCTGGTCCACGTCTCCGGTGTGGATGGTGACGTCGAAGCCGTTGATGGGCTTGTCGTAGTTCGGCGCGAACTCCGGAATCGCGTCGAAGCCCATCAGCGCCTGGTCGCCGACCTCGAGCCAGCAGTGCATCAGCAGGTCCTTGTATTCCGGACCTACGGGCATGTCGGGCGGGCCGTCACCGTAGGGAAAGGCGGCGGTGATCCTGCCCCCCAAGACACGGGCGTAGAACTCGAAGGCTTCGCGGCACTGGCCGCGAAAGGTCAGGCTGGTCACGATCTTCATGGGGCTCCCTCCCTCAAGCGCCGCCTACGGCGCCGTCCCTAGGACGAACATCTACGCCCGATCCCGACAAGACGGCACGATTTTCAGCTGGCCAGCATTCTCGCCGTCTTGGGCGCGAAATAGGTCAGGAAGAGGGGGTGGCGCCTGGAGTCGTTTCACCGAGTCCACTTTCACCTTGTCCACCGAAAACGCGGTGGAGTTCGCCCTTCTCCACTGTCTGGACTTTCAGCGGACGACTTGATCGGCCGAGTCCCCGGTCAGCCCAGCAGCCTCGCCGCCTTCGACGCGAAATAGGTGAGCACGCCCGCGCAGCCGGCACGCTTGAAACCCGTCAGGGTCTCCAGGACAGCGCGATCCTCGTCCAGCCAGCCGTTGGCGACGGCGCCCTGGATCATCGCGTACTCGCCGGACACCTGGTAGGCGAAGGTCGGCACGCGGAAGGCCTCGACCACGCGCCGGACGATGTCGAGATAGGGCATGCCCGGCTTGACCATGACCATGTCGGCGCCCTCGGCCAGGTCCATGGCGACCTCGCGCAGCGCCTCGTCGGTGTTGGCGAAATCCATCTGATAAGTCTTCTTGTCGCCGCTCAACGCCTTGGCCGAGCCGACGGCGTCGCGGTACGGCCCGTAGAAGGCCGAGGCGTATTTGGCCGCATAGGCCAGGATCATGGTGTCCTGCAGCCCGTTGGCCTCCAGCGCCTCGCGGATAGCGGCGACCCGGCCGTCCATCATGTCCGAGGGCGCGACGATGTCGGCCCCGGCATGCGCGTGGATGAAGGCCTGTTCGGCCAGCCGCTCCAGCGTGGCGTCATTGAGGATGCGGCCGTCCTCCAACACCCCGTCGTGGCCGTGGTCCGTGTAGCAGTCGAGCGCCACGTCGGTGATGACGCCCACCTCCGGCGCGGCGTCCTTGATCGCCTTGATACAGGCCGGAACCAGTCCATCCGGGTCCGTCGCGCCTGTGCCGACGCCGTCCTTGAGCGACGGATCCACGTTGGGGAACAGGGCCACGGCCGGGATGCCCAGGTCGCGCGCCTCGACCGCCGCCTTGGCGGCCTCCTTGGGCGACAGGCGGAAAACGCCCGGCATGGACGGCACGGCCACACGGTCGTCCGAGCCGTCATGGACGATCAGCGGCCAGACCAGGTCGGCGGGCGTCACCGCCGCCTCGGCCACGAGCCGACGGATCCAGGGGGCCGAGCGCAGACGGCGCGGCCGCGCGAAGGGGAACAGGGCGGGCGAGGGGGGATGCATGGGCGAACTCAGGACTGCAGCCGGCCGATCGGGCGTCCGCCGCTCAGGCGGACCGCGCCGACGATCGAGGTCAGGACCATCCAGAAGCCGCAGGCGACCCAGGCGGCCGCCGAGACCAGCACCCCGATGAAGGTCACCATCGGGAAGGACATCTCCATCTCGCGCGAGACCGCGTCCCAGGCGTCAGACGGCATGTTGGCGAAGACGTAGCGGAGGATGTCTGCGAACAGGAAACCGACCCCGACCACCAGCGACAGCGCCGCGATCAGGGCCAGAACGAAGCCGATCCAGAAGGTGCGGATCTGGAAACGGTAGTGGCTGGCCTCCAGCGGCGGGGCCTCGGGCTTGCGCACATAGGCGATGACCACCCCGATTAGTCCGGTCAGGCCGACCACGAAGGGCGCGGCGAACATCAGGGCGTAGACGACATAGCAAAGGGTGCGATCGTCGCTCGACGAAGGCGAGGCGGCTCCACTAGAACCTGCGTCCGACATGGGCGACTCCCGGCGGCCGATAGCCAAGGTCCGCCGCTTAGCCCGAAATGACGCCGGCGGGAACCGCCGCAACCAGGACGTAGGGATCGATGGACTTCAGCCTGAACGAGGACCAGCGCGCCATTCAGGACGTCGCGCGCGCCTTCGCCGACGCCGAGCTCGCGCCGCACTCGGCCGAATGGGACGAGACCAAGCACTTCCCGGTCGAGACGATGCGCGCCGCCGCCGAGATGGGCTTCTGCGGCATCTACACCGGCGAGGAGCACGGCGGCATGGCGCTGGGCCGCGTCGAGGCGGCTGTGATCTTCGAGGAGCTGTCGCGCGGCGACGTGTCCACGGCGGCCTTCATCTCCATCCACAACATGGCGACGTGGATGCTCGACACCTACGGCTCCGACGAGCTGCGCGCACGCTTCGTGCCGTCGCTGGTGACGATGGAGAAGATCGCCTCCTACTGCCTGACCGAGCCCGGCTCGGGCTCCGACGCGGCGGCGCTCCGCACGACCGCGCGGCGGGACGGCGACCACTATGTGCTGAACGGCTCCAAGGCCTTCATCTCCGGCGCCGGGACCTCGGACGTCTATGTGGTCATGGCCCGCACCGGCGAGGACGGCCCCAGGGGCGTCTCGACCTTCGTGGTCGAGAAGGACACGCCCGGGCTCAGCTTCGGCGCCCAGGAAAAGAAGATGGGCTGGAACAGCCAGCCGACGGCCATCGTCTCCTTCGACGACTGCCGCATCCCGGCGGCCAATCTGCTCGGCAAGGAGGGCGACGGCTTCCGCTATGCGATGAGCGGCCTGGACGGCGGCCGGCTGAACATCGCCGCCTGCTCGCTCGGAGGCGCCCGCCTGGCGCTCGAGACGACCCAGGAATACGTCAAGACGCGCAAGCAGTTCGGCCGTCCGATCGGCGACTTCCAGAACACCCAGTTCAAGCTGGCCGACATGGCGACCCAGCTGGAGGCCGCGCGCCTGATGGTCCTGCGCGGCGCCTGGGCCATCGACACCAACCATCCGGAAAAGACCAAGTGGTGCGCCATGGCCAAGCGGCTGGCCACCGACGCCTGCTTCCAGATCGCCGACGAGGCCCTGCAGCTGCACGGGGGCTACGGCTACCTCAAGGACTATCCCCTGGAGCGCATCGTCCGCGACCTGCGCGTTCACCGCATCCTCGAAGGCACCAACGAGATCATGCGCGTGATCACGGCGCGGGAGATGGGGCGGCAGTAGGCGCTGACAGCGAACGGCATTCGTGCTGATCTGGCCGTTCGGGAGGTGCGTCATGGTCAAGTTTCGTTGGATTGCATTGTGTGTGGCCGTGGCCCTCGCGACTCCGGTCGTCGCTCAAGACGCCGTCGAGGAGATCGTGGTCACGGGCGCTCGTCTCAGGCGGGATGCCGAGGATAGAGCGCCGCCCGTCGTGCCGGCGGTGACCGTGCCGCGCAGGGCGGACAATCTGATCGTGCAGGTTCGCGTGGTGAACGACACGCGGGACGCGACCGAGCGGCGTCGCGAGTTGATCCAGACGCTTCGCGATATGGCGCGTGCCGCCGGGCGCCAGGGTGATATTGATCTGAGTGTCCAGGAAAACGGACAGCTCGTCCCGTTCACGGAGGAGATGATCGGCACGCTTACCTTGGGCGTGGATGGTTCTCGGGCGGACACCAGCGCGACAAGCTTCATCGTCAAGACGCCGATCCGGCCCGGCGACACACTCGACTCTGCATCCGGCCGTATCGAGGCCTTCGTCGGCGGCATCAATGGGACTGGACGCACCCTGGTGACGATCACAGGCGGGTGGCAGCTCTCGATCGTCAACCCCTCGCAGTATCGGCCGCAAGTCCTCGCTGCGATCGCCACGAACGCGCGCGAGACCTCCACGGCGTTTGGTGACGGTTACGCCGTCAATGTCGACGGCATGGCGAATCCGCTGACGTGGATCCAATCCGGTCCGCTGGAGCTCGCCCTGTTCATTCCATACACCATGACGGTGACGCCCCGTCCGTGAGGGGTTAGATCGGCGGTCCCATGACCGAGCCCGAGATTCTCACCTCCATCGAAAACGGCGTCGGGCGGCTGACGCTGAACCGGCCCAAGGCCCTGCACGCCCTGAACCGGGGCATGTGCGAGGCGATGACCGAGGCGCTGCTGGCCTGGAGGGACGATCCGATGGTGGGGTCGGTGCTCATCGACCACGCCGGCGAGCGCGGCTTCTGCGCCGGCGGCGACATCCGCATGATCGCCGAGAGCGGCGCGGGCGACGCGTCCGAGGCCAAGGCCTTCTTCCGGACCGAGTACCGGCTGAACCACCTGCTGTTCGAATATCCCAAGCCGGTGACCGCCGTCGTCGACGGCATCGTCATGGGCGGCGGTGTGGGCATCTCCGAGCCGGCCGACGTGCGGATTGCGACCGAGCGGACCACCTACGCCATGCCCGAGACGGGCATCGGCCTGTTCCCCGACGTCGGCGGCGGCTGGTTCCTGCCGCGCCTGCCGGGCCAAACCGGCGTCTGGCTGGCCCTGACCGGCGCGCGGCTGAAGGCGGCGGACACGGTGGCGCTGGGCGTCCACACCCATTTCGTCCCCTCGGACCGGATCGACGACCTCAAGGGCGCCCTGTTCGCCGCGCCGGACGATCCGGGGGCGGTCGCCGACCGCTTCCACCAGGACGCAGGGACCATCCCGACCGCGCCGCATCGCGAGGCCATCGACCGCCTGTTCGCCTTCGACACGGTCGAGGAAATCTTCGCCGCGCTTGAGGCCGACGGCTCGGACTGGGCCCTGGCCCAGCTCGCCGTGCTCCGCACCAAGTCGCCCCAGTCCATGAAGGTCTCCCTGCGCCAGCTGCGCACCGGGGCGACGCTCGGCTCCTTCGCCAAGAACATGGCCATGGAGTACCGGCTCGGCGGCCGGGTGGTGCGCACCCACGACTTCCAGGAGGGCGTCCGCTCCGTCATCGTCGACAAGGACAACGCCCCGCGCTGGTCGCCGGCCCGACTGGAGGCCGTGACGGACGAGCAGCTCGACGCGCTCTTCGCGCCGCTCCCGCCCGATGAGGAATGGACGCCGCTCTCCTAATCCCTTCTCCCCTTGCGGGAGAAGGTGGCCGAGCGCAGCGAGGTCGGATGAGGGGTCGCGCTGACCTATCAACCTGTGTGCGGCGTTCGGGCTTGGAAGCGGACGGGCCGGTGCGACCCCTCATCCGTCGGCCTTCGGCCGCCACCTTCTCCCGCAAGGGGAGAAGGGACGCGGTGGCGCCTTGCCACCGCCGCCGGAAACGCGCCTATTTCCGGCCAAGCTGCTGGAGGGCCTGCCCATGAAACGCCTGATGATCGCCGCCTGCCTGGCGCTGTCCGCCTGCACGACGGGGCCGGCCGATCCGCCGCCGCCGCCCGTCGACGTGGCGGAGGCCTACACCCTCGCGATCGTCGATCCGCGCCGGCCGACCGTCGAGGTTGCCCGCGACCCGCTGCGCCGTCCGCGCGACATGCTGGAGTTCATCGGGCTGCAGCCCGGCCAGCGCATCGCCGACATCCGGCCGGAGGAGGGCTACTTCACCCGCCTGTTCGCGCCGGTCGTCGGGCCGGAGGGCCGCGTCTACGCCTTCGTGCCGACCCTGACGGCGGCCCGCGAGCAAGGCTTCGCAGAGGGCCTGGCCGCCGACTACGGCAACGTGACGCCGGTGATCGGGCTGCTGGACGAGATGTCCTTCCCCGAGCCGCTCGACGTCGTCTTCATGGGCCAGGAGTACCACGACTTCCACATCGACCGGTTCGACGTGGACGTGGCCGAGATGAACCGCAGGGTCTTCGCCGCCCTGCGTCCCGGTGGCCTCTACGTGATCCTCGACCACTCGGGCCTGCCCGGGACCGGAAATACCGAGGTCGAGAGTCTGCACCGCATAGAGGGCGACTTCCTGCGCCGCGAGGTCGAGGCCGCCGGCTTCGTCTTCGAAGGCGAGACCCGCGTGCTGGCCAACCCAGACGACAGCCGCACCATCAGCGTCTTCGACGAGTCGATCCGCGGCCGCACCGACCAGTTCGTCTACCGCTTCCGCCGTCCCGAATAGGAGCCCACGACATGCGCAGCCTGATCCTAGCAGGGGGCCTGGCCCTCGTCCTCGGCGCCACGGCGCTGGCCCAGCCGACCGAGCCCGCGCCCTATATCGCAGCCGCCTTGGCCGATCCGGCCCGCCCGTCCGCCGACATGGAACGCGACGCCGCGCGTCATGCGGCCGAGATCCTGGCCTTTACCGGCGTCGAGCCCGGCGACCACGTCGCGGACCTGGTCATCGGCGGCGGCTCTTTCACCCGGCTGTTCTCCGTCGCGGTGGGTCCCGAAGGGCGCGTGACGGCCTGGCAGCCCGGCGAGTTCGTCGCCTTCCAGGCGTCCTACGGCCAGCAGCTCCGCGACGTGGACGCCGCCTACGACAATGTCTCGGGCGTCGAGAGCCGCTTCGCCGAGCTCGACCTGCCGTCGGGCAGCCTGGACCTGGTCTTCACGTCTCAGAACTACCACGACTTCCATCTCCAGCCCTTCCCGGCGGACACTGCCGCCCGGATCAACGCCGAGGTGTTCGACGCGCTGAAACCGGGCGGCGCCTATGTGGTGATCGACCACTACGCGCCCGACGGCTCCGGCTGGCCGACGGCCCACACCCTGCACCGCGCCGACCGCGCCGCCCTGATCGCCGAGATCGAGGCCGCCGGCTTCGTGCTCGAGGCCGAGAGCGACGTCCTGCGCAACGCCGACGACCCCCGGACCGCCAACGTCTTCGACGAGAGCATCCGCGGTCGGACGGACCAGTTCGTGCTGAGGTTCAGGAAGCCCGCGGGAGAGGCGGGCTGAGCAGACCCTTCTCCCCTCGGGGGAGAAGGTGGGCGGCGGAGCCGATCGGATGAGGGGGCTGTCACCGCGAAACGCTCGGTCGGCCTCCTGCCTGCTGAACCACCCCCCTCAACCGTCTCGCTCCGCGAGCCACCTTCTCCCCTGAGGGGAGAAGGGCTAGGAGAGGCCCCGTCTTTTCGGGAGTGAGTCATGACCAACATCGCCTTCATCGGCCTGGGCAACATGGGCGGCGGCATGGCCATGAACCAGGCCAAGGCCGGCCGGACCGTGCGCGCCTTTGACCTGTCGGACGCCGCGCTCCAGCGCGCCCGCGACAACGGCTGCGAGACGGTCGGCTCGGTGGCCGAGGCGGTGAAGGACGCCGACATCGTCATCACCATGCTGCCCGCCGGCCCCCACGTGCTGAAGGTCTATACCGAGCAGGTGTTCGGCCACGCCCCGACCTCGGCCCTGCTGCTCGACTGCTCGACCATCGACGTCGACACGGCCCGCAAGGTCGCGACGCTGGCCAAGGAGGCCGGTTACGCCTTCGCCGACGCGCCGGTGTCCGGCGGGACCATGGCGGCGGACGCAGGCACGCTCGCCTTCATGGTCGGCTGCGACGAGCCTGACTTCGCCCGCATTGAGGCGGCGCTGGAGCCCATGAGCCGCGCCACCTTCCGCGCCGGCGACCACGGGGCGGGGCAGGCGGCCAAGATCTGCAATAACATGATCCTGGGCATCACCATGCTCGGCACCTGCGAGGCGATCGGCCTGGCCGAGAAGCTGGGCCTGGACCCGGTGAAGATGTTCGACATCGTGGCCAGGTCGTCGGGCCAGAGCTGGAGCGTGAGCACCTACTATCCGTGGCCG
>NZ_JANJTL010000091.1 GCF_024711105.1 Brevundimonas sp.
GCCCGCCTTGGGCGAAAGCGCCACCGCCGGCATGCCGGTCAGGGTGGTCAACCAGTGGGCCAGCTGGTCCATCAGCTCCAGCGCGCCCTGCACCGTCGACTGCGGCTGCAGCGGGTGGATGTCCGAGAAGCCGGGCAGGCGCGCCATCTTCTCGTTCAGGCGCGGGTTGTGCTTCATCGTGCACGACCCGAGCGGATAGATGGCCAGGTCGATGGCGTGGTTCTTCTGGCTCAGGCGCACGTAGTGGCGCATGGCCTCGGGCTCCGACAGGCCGGGCAGGCCGATCGGATCCTTGCGCACCAGCTCGCCGAGGTCGGAGCCGTGGCCCTTGGGCTCGGGCAGGTCGACGCCCGTCTTGCCCCAGCCGTCGCCCTCGAAGATCAGCTTCTCGTCCTGCAGCAGGCCGCGGCCACCGGTCAGGGTCGGGTGCTTGTAGTCGTGGTCGACGGTGTTCGGCGTGGTCGGGCGTCCGACGGTGTTCATGGTGCTCATCAGAGGATCTCCGCCAGGGCGGTCTTGAGGGCCTCGATGTGCCCGTCGGTGGTGACTTCGGTGGCGGCGACCAGCAGGACGTCGTCCATGCCGGCGTCGGGGGCGAGGCGGCCGTACGGCACGCCACCGAGGATGCCCCGGTCGGCCAGGGCCTCCACGACCTCGGTCGCGGACTTCGGCAGACGCACGGCGAACTCGTTGAAGAAGCGCGGGGTCAGCACCTCGACGCCCGGCACCGACGCCAGGGCGTCGCGGGTCTTCACCGCCGCCTCGTGGTTCAGCAGGGCCAGGCGGCGCAGGCCGGTCTCGCCCAGCAGGCTCATGTGGATGGTGAAGGCGAGCGTACAGAGCCCGGAATTGGTGCAGATATTCGACGTCGCCTTGTCGCGGCGGATGTGCTGCTCGCGGGTCGAAAGCGTCAGGACGAAGCCGCGCTCGCCATCGGCGTCGACGGTCTCGCCGGTCAGGCGGCCCGGCATCTGGCGGATCAGCTTGTCGCGCGTGGCGAACAGCCCGACGTAGGGGCCGCCGAAGTTCAGCGCATTGCCGATCGACTGGCCTTCGGCCGCGACGATATCCGCGCCCATCTCGCCGGGCGACTTGAGCAGACCCATCGAGACCGCCTCGGTCACCACGACGATGAGCAGGGCGCCGGCGGCGTGCGCGGCCTCGGCGATCTTCGGCACGTCGGTGGCCGTGCCGGAGACGGTCGGGGTCTGGACGACGACGCAGGCGGTGTCCGGCCCGATCTGGGCGATGACGTCGGCCTCGGCGTCGACGGCGGCGGGCAGGACCTGGGTCTCGACGCCGACGGCGTGGACGACGGTCTCGGTGGCGGCGACGTAGTGGGGATGCACGCCGCCGGAGATCACCGCCTTGGTGCGGCGGGTCGAGCGGGTGGCCATCAGCACGCCCTCGGCCATGGCGGTCGAGCCGTCATAGAGGGAGGCGTTGGCCACCTCCATGCCGGTCAGGGCCGCGACCTGGGTCTGGAACTCGTAGAGGTACTGCAGCGTGCCCTGGGCGATTTCCGGCTGGTAGGGCGTGTAGCTGGTCAGGAACTCGGAGCGCTGGATGACGTGGTCCACCGTCGCCGGCACGTGGTGCTTGTAGGCCCCGGCGCCGCAGAAGAAAGGCGCGGCGCCTGCCGGAATGTTCTTCGCGGCCATGGCGCCGAGCGCGCGCTCGACCTCCAGCTCGCCGGCCACGCGGGGCAGGTCGACGAAGCCGTCGCGGCGCGCGGCCTCGGGCACGTCGACGAAGAGGTCGTCGATCGACTTGGCGCCGATCGTCGCCAGCATGGCGGACCGGTCGTCGGGGGTCAGGGGCAGATAGCGCATGGGCGGTCCGGCTGAGGGGGAGGGGGACTAGCGGGGCTGGATGAGGACGTCGGCGCGAACCGAGTTGGCGAGGTAGCACTCTTCGTGCGCGGCGTGGTGGGACGCTTCGACGGCAGCCGGATCGGCCTCGCCCTCGAAGGTGACGCGCGGCCTGAGGGTGATCTTCGAGATGAACAGCTTGCCGTTCTCGTTCGGCGTCATCTCGCCTTCGGCCTCGTCGTCATAGGCGGTGACGACCAGGCCGTTCTTTCGCGCGAAGGCCAGGAAGAAGAGCATGTGGCAGGCGGAGACGGCGGCCACGAGGGCCTCTTCGGGATCGACGGCCGACGGGTCCGAGCCGGGCACCGGCGGCGCCGAGGAGCCCGGGACTACGGCTCCGCCGTCGAAGCGCCACTCGTGGCGCCGCGAGTATCGGCCGGACTTGTGGGTCTCGGCGTCCGAACTCCAGACGACATGGGCGGTGTAGGTCTGGCTCATGCTGACCCCTTCGCGTCGGTCATCAGCGTCGAAAGGGTGCGGGCCGCGGCCGCGTCCTCGGCGGCCAGCCCGGACTGTACGCCGTCATAGTCGGCGCCGCTCTTATTCTGGCTGAGCTTGAAGACGCCTTCGATCACGGTGACCGCGATGCGCAGGCCGACCACGCCGAGGCTGAGCTGGCGGACATAGGCCTCCGGCGCATCATCGACCGACCAAGCCGGCGCGCGCTCCGCCTCCATGACATCGGTGGGGGCCTCGAAATAGGGACGGACCTGGCTCGCCTCGGTGATCAGGTGCAGGAGGCCGCGCGCCTCGATGCGCTGGTAATTCCACGTCGGCACGACTCGGCCGTGCTCCGCCTTCGACGGATACATCGACGGCGAGACATAGGCGTCCGGGCCGGTGAAGACGGCTAGCACCTCGGCGCCCTCGCCCGCCTCGGCCCAGAACGGATTGGCGCGTGCGAGGTGCCCGACAAGGTGGACGATGCGGCCCTCGGCGCCGGTCTCGGCGACCAGCGGGACGTGGGCCGCCACTAGGCCGTTCGACCCGTGCGCGACGAGACAGGCCAGCGGGTGCGCCTTGATCAGCGCGCCCAGCCGGACCGGATCGTCCTCCGCAAAGGCCGCGGGCCGATACATCAGAGCGTGGACAGGTACTGGTCGTAGGCCGCCTGATCCATCAAGGCGTCCAGCTGCGAGGCGTCCGAGACCCGGATCTTGGCGAACCAGCCGTCGCCTTGCGGGTCGGCGTTGACCGTCTCGGGGGCCGAGGCCAGGGCGTCGTTGCCCTCGATGACCTCGCCGGAGACCGGGGCGTAGACGTCCGAGGCGGCCTTGACGCTCTCAACCACGGCGAAGCTGTCGCCCTGGCTGACGGTCTTGCCGGCTTCGGGGGTTTCCACGAACACCACGTCGCCGAGCGCATCGGCGGCGTGCTTGGAGATGCCGACGGTGGCGACGTCGCCGTCGAGGCGAACCCACTCGTGATCCTTGGTGAAGCGCATGGGCGAGGTCCTCTCTAGGCCTTGGGTTTGCGGTAGTAGCGTTGGGCGACGAAGGGCATGGCGACCACCTCGGCGGCGGCGGGCTTGCCGCGCACGATGACCTTCAGCTCGGTTCCGAGCTCCGAGAAGGCCGGCGGCACGTAGCCCATGGCGATGTTGCGGCCGAGCGTCGGTGACGGTCCACCCGAGGTGGCCCTGCCGATGACGTTTCCGTCGGCGTCGGCGATCTCCGCGCCCTCGCGCGCCGGAGCGCCTTCCTTGACCGACAGGCCGACGCGGACGCGCGACGGGCCGCCGTCGAGTTCGGACAGGATCCGCTCGGCGCCCGCAAAGTCGCGGCGCTCCTTGCGGCTCTTGGAGATGGCGAAGGTCAGGGCGCCCTCGACCGGCGAGGTCGTGGCGTCGATGTCGTGGCCGTGCAGCGGCAGCCCGGCCTCGAGCCGCAGGGAGTCGCGCGCGCCCAGGCCGATCGGCTTGACGCGGGCGTCCTCCAGCAGGGTGTCCCAGATGCGCTCGGCCTGGTCGGCGGGCACGGAGATCTCGTAGCCGTCCTCGCCGGTGTAGCCCGAGCGGGAGACGTAGGCGTCGACGCCGAACAGCATCAGGCGCGCCGTGTCCATGAAGCCCATCTCGGCCAGCAGCGGTTCGTGCGCGGCCATGACCTCGGCGGCCTCGGGGCCCTGGATGGCGATCAGCGCCCGGTCGTCCAGCACCGTCAGCTTCGCGTCGCCCTGGAGATTGGCCTTCAGGAAGGCGAAGTCGGCCTCCTTGTTGCCGGCGTTAACGACGACGAACAGGCCGTCGTGGTCGGGGCGGCCGGCCATCAGGTCGTCCATGATCCCGCCCTCGTCATTGAGCAGCAGGGAGTACTTCTGCCGGCCCTCCTTGAGGATGGCGTAGTCGCCCGGCACGAAGCGTTCGAACTGGGCGACGGCGTCGGGGCCGGTGATCTTGCACTGGCCCATGTGGGAGACGTCGAAGAGGCCCGCGTGCTCGCGGGTCCAGCGGTGCTCGGCCAGGACGCCCTCGTACTGGACCGGCATGTCGTAGCCGCCGAAGCCGACCATGCGCGCGCCGCGCGCCCGGTGGTTGGCGTTGAGCGGGGTGGTCCTGAGCGTTTCGTCGGCCATTCAGACTCTCGCGGTCGCTTGCGCAGGCGGTCTCCCGCCGGAAAAGCGCCCCCGCTGTCCTGAAGCCTGAGAGATTCCGGCGAGGGTTCTCGCCTTGCTCCTTCGGCGCGCCAAAGCGGCGACTTTCCAGCGTCCGTCCAAGCCCGCGCGGTTCTTTTGCCTGAGCGTTTCCGGGGCGGTTGCGCCTTCGGCTCCGGCCGCATCCGTCAGGACCGCCGGTCTCTCCCGCGAGAGCGGCTCCAAAGGCCCCGACTCATCGGGCAAGTCAAGCGCGAGGCCTTGTCGCGGCGACGTTTCCGCGCCTAGACAGCGCCCACACCGACGCGCCGTCCAGGAACACGCCCATGATCGCCCAACCCGCCGCCTTCGACGCCTGGCTGAAGAGCTCGTCCGCCTCGGAGGGCCTGGTCGAGGTCCTGATGGTGATTGGCCGGACCTGCGCGGAGATTTCCGACGTGGTGGCCGGCGGCGCGCTGACGGGCGTGCTTGGGGCCTCGGGCGCGGTCAACGTCCAGGACGAGGAGCAGAAGAAGCTCGACGTCATCACCAACGACATGCTGACCGACGCCCTGCTGGCCTGCCCCCGGGTCGCGGGCGTGGCGTCCGAGGAGATGGATGCGGTCCAGCCGGCCTCGAACCCTGCCGGCGAATGGCTGGTGCTGTTCGACCCGCTGGACGGCTCGTCCAACATCGACATCAACGCGCCGGTGGGGACGATCTTCTCGATCCTGAAGTCGCCGAGCGCGACGCCTTCGGAAGCCGACTTCCTGCAGCCGGGCCGCAACCAGCTGGCGTCGGGCTACGTGCTCTACGGCGCCCAGACGATGCTGGTGCTGACGGTGGGTGCAGGTGTGGTGGGCTTCACCCTGGCGCCGGACGGCCGCTGGCTCCTGACCCACGAGACGGTGACCATCCCCGGGGACTGCAAGGAGTTCGCGATCAACATGTCCAACCGCCGCCATTGGGCCGAAAGCGTGCAGCGCTACATCGACGGCTGTCTCCAGGGCGCCGAGGGGCCGCGCGGCAAGAACTTCAACATGCGCTGGGTCGCGGCCATGGTGGCGGACGTCCACCGCGTCCTGATGCGCGGCGGGGTGTTTCTCTATCCGTGGGACAAGCGCGAGCCGAACAAGCCGGGCAAGCTGCGCCTCATGTACGAGGGCAATCCGATGGCGCTCCTGGTCGAGCAGGCCGGCGGCAAGGCCACAACCGACGGCGTCCAGCGCATCCTCGACGTCGAGCCGACCCAGCTGCACCAGCGCATCCCGATCGTGCTGGGTTCGGCGAACGAGGTCGATCAGGTGGCGGCGGCGTAAGCCCTCACCGCCGCGATGTGCCGGGCCTTCTCGTCCTCGGGCAGGAAGGAGCCTTCGAAGCTGTTGACGGCGATTTGCGTCAGCTGGCCGCGAGTCAGGCCGACCGCGTCGGCGAGCGCGCGGTAGTTGTCGTTCACGTAGCCGCCGAAATAGGCCGGGTCGTCCGAGTTCAAGGTCACGTGCAGGCCGCGCCGGAGCATCTCCGGGACCGGATGGTCCTGGAGGTCCTTCACCACGCAGAGCTTGAGGTTCGAGAGCGGACAGACCGTCAGGGTCATCTGCTCGGTCACCAGCCGCGCGACCAGGGCCTCGTCCTCCATCGAGCGGTTGCCGTGGTCCATGCGGTCGATCTCGAGCAGGTCCAGCGCCTCGCGGACGTATTCGGGCGGCCCTTCCTCTCCGGCGTGGGCGCAGAGCTTCAGGCCAAGCTCACGGGCGCGGGCGAAGACGCGCTGGAACTTGGACGGCGGGTGCCCGACCTCCGAGGAATCCAGACCGACGCCGATGAAGTGGCGCCGATAGGGCTCGGCCATGGCCAGCGTCTCGAAAGCCGCTTCCTCCGACAGATGGCGCAGGAAGCAGAGGATCAGGCCCGAGGTGATCCCGAACTCCGCCTCAGCACGCTCCATGCCGGCGATCAGGCCGTCGACCACCACGCCGAAGGGCACGCCCCGGTCGGTGTGGGTCTGGGGGTCGAAGAAGATCTCGGCGTGGCGGACATTGTCGGCGGCGACGCGCCTGAAATAGGCGAAGGCCAGGTCCTCGAAGTCCTGCCGCGTCAGGAGCACGTTCGCCCCGGCGTAGTAGATGTCGAGGAAGTCCTGCAGGTTCGAGAAGTCATAGGCCGCCCGCACCGCCTCGACGCTGTCAAAGGGAATGGCAACGCCGTTCCGCTGCGCCAGCTCGAACATCAGCTCGGGTTCCAGCGAGCCTTCGATGTGCAGGTGCAGCTCGGCCTTGGGCAAGCCGGCGATGAAGGTGTCGAGTGACATGGCCTACTCCGAGGATGCGCCCGTTCTCCGTTCGTAATCCCAGATCATCGGACTATCCATGTAGTTCGGAGCGCGGCAGTGGCGGCGCGGATTCTCTGCGTGCGCCGAGGCCACCGAAAAGGCTCTTGCGAACAACGGATCGAGAGCCACGCGCGTGGTCAGATTCCACACCCCTTCCGAGATCATCTCGTTGCGGTCGGTGATGGCGGCGGACCGGATCTGGGGTGCGGTTTGCACGAGATCGAGGACCTGACGGGACGAGAAGCCCGTACCGCCGGCGAGGGCGTCGATGTCGTCGCGCTCGGCGCGAGCGCGTGATTGCGCGAAGCTGGTCCAGTCACGGCGTTCCAACTCCTCGCCGCCGTAGGGGCCGATACCAACCGTGGCTGTCGATGCGCGGGAATCGGAGATGCGCGCTATATGGAACACTTCCGCATAGAGCAGCGGCGACCGAGCGCCGGTGTTCAGGTCCGTAAGTCGGTAGTGCAGATGCAGACCGGGCAGGGCGCGCTGCGGCCCCTCCAGCGGCGGCTTCCAGATAGCCCAGCCCGCCACGCGTTGCTCGTCCTCCATCAGAATCTGGATGACATGCTCGCCGGCAGGACCGCGCAGCACCGCCTCGCAGACGCGCCGAGTGGCCAGGGCCGGGTTCGCGATCAGCATCGCCGCGGCCAGCGCGGCAAAGAACAGCTTCTTCATGGACTTCCCTCCGAACGCGACCCTATCGGCATGGAGGGAGGCGCGGCAAGCGTCGCTACATCCGCTCCGGCGTGTCGATGCCAAGCAAGTCCAGCGCGGTCTCCAGTTGCCGCAGAGTCGCCCGGGCCAGCGCCAGCCGCGACGGCCGGGTCGTCTCGTGCCCAGCCGCCAGAACCGGGCAGGCCGCGTAGAACTTGGAGAAGCTCTGAGCCAGGCGATAGGCGTGCTCGGCCACGGCGTTGGGGCCGCGACGGTCGTAGGCCTCTTCGATCGCCTGGGCGAAGGAATCCAGCGTCAGGGCCAGATCGCGCTCGGCGGGCTCGGCGATGACGATTTCGCCCGCGGACGCGCCGTCGGCGTCGGCCTTGCGCAGCAGGGATTTGATGCGCACGGCCTGGTAAAGCAGGTACGGCCCGGTCTTGCCCTCGAAGCTGGTGAAGCGGTCCAGATCAAAGACGTAGCTGGTGCCGCGCCAGTTGGAGAGGTCGGCGAACTTCAGCGCGGCCACGGCCACCTTGGCGGCGATGTCCTCGAACTCCTCGGGCGACAGGTCTTCGCCCAGACCCGCCTCATGCAGACGCGCGCGCGCCTTGTCGCGCGTCATCTCGATCAGGTCCGCGAGCTTGAGCACGCCCCCCTCGCGGGTCTTGAAGGGCTTGCCGTCCGGGCCGTTCATCGTGCCGAAGCCGAGGTGCTCCAGCGACCCCTCGGCGGCGTAGCCGGCCAGATAGGCGGCGCGGAACACCTGCTCGAAATGGTCGGCCTGGCGCTGATCGACGACATAAAGGCAGAGGTCGAAGGCCTGCTCATTCCGGCGATCCAGGATGGTGGCCAGGTCGGTGGTCCCGTACATGGCCGAGCCCTCGGACGACACCACCAGCAGGGGGTCGGGCGAGGGGACCACGACGACCGAGCCGTCGGACAGCTTCTTCTTCTTGGTCTCCCCTTCGCGCGCGACATGGACGACGCGCGCGCCCAGATCCTCGACCAGCAGGCCCTTGGCCTCGAGATCCTCGACCATGCCCGGGATCAGGGGGTCGGCGTCGCTCTCGCCCTTCCACAGGTCGAAGGTGACGCCGAGCGCGCCGAAGTCGCGCTGCAGCGCCTGCATCGAGACGTCGTGCATGTGCTTCCACAGGGCGCGGTAGCCGGGGCGGCCGCCTTGCAGTTCGGCGGTCGCCTTTCGGGCGCGGTCGCGGAAGGCGGCATCTTCCTTGGCGCGGGCAGCCGCGGCCGGATAGAGGCGCTCCAGATCCGCCAGGGTCACCGGGCTTTCGACGGGGTAGGGGCCGTCGCCCTCGAAGGCCGCGCCGCGGCCCTCGTCGATAAGGGCGGTGATCAGCAGCCCCATCTGGAAACCCCAGTCGCCGAAGTGCGCGTCGCCCCAGACAGTGTCGCCCCGGAAGCGGAAGATGCGCTTCAGGCTCTCGCCGATGATCGAGGAGCGCAGATGGCCGACGTGCATCGGCTTGGCCACGTTCGGCCCGGCGTAGTCGACGACCACGCGGCGGGGCTCGGCGACCGGCGCGGCGCCGGACAGATAGTCGCCCGCGACCTCGGCCGTGCGTTCCGCCAGCGCCTGGTCGGACACGCGCATGTTGATAAAGCCGGGGCCCGCGACCTCTATCGAGGCGATCTCGGGCCGGCCTTCCAGCCGCGCGGCCAGCTTTCCGGCTAGGTCGCGCGGATTGGCGCCGGCCTGCTTGGCGGCGGCCAGGGCGCCGTTGGACTGGAAGTCTGCGAGGTCAGGGCGGTCCGACGGCGTCACGCGCGCCAGGGTCTCGGACAGGCCTTCGGCGGCGAAGGCGGCCGCGACCGCTTCGCCCAGCCGGGTCTTCAGGTCGCTCATTGGGCCGAGGGCGTGCCCGCGTCGATGCGGAAGCGGGCGCCCGCGCGATTGAACTCGGCCATCTCGGGGGTCACCTCAAAGCCGATCAGGACCTCGAAGTTCGAACCCGACACGGCGATGTCGGCGCGGGGGATGGTTATGCCGGACAGGCGCTCGCGCACATAGGTCCGGTCCTGACCGCGCTCGAAGTTCACAGGCAGGTCGAAATACTGCTTGGCCAGGATGGCGCTGTTCCGCTCGGTCACCGCCACCCAGTAGCGATAGGTGCGGCTGTCGCCCTCGGCCTGCGGGCCGCGGCCGAGGTGGAACAGGATTTCCATGTCGATTTCGATGGGGTCGGCTTCGCGATAGACGCACTCGGCCTCGACGCCTTCGATCTCGCCGGTGAAGCCCACCGCCGCTGACGCCTGCTGGCCGCCCTCGAACTCGACGTAGCGGGCTGCGTCATAGAGGATCCGCACGAAGGGGCAGGGGCCGGCGTTTGGACGCTGGCGCAGGGGCAGCGGCGTGTTCTCGAAGTCCTCGTCGCGCTGCTGGCGGTCGCGGCGCTCCTGCTCCTCCTGGCGCTCACGATCCTGCTGGCGGGTCTGCGCCTGGACAGGAAGGGCCGACGCGGCTGCCGCGACGGCGAGCAGACCGATGAGGAAACGACGCATGAAGGCCCCGACAATAGGCATGAGGAAACGGCCGCGCCCGGCGCGACGCCGGACGCTCGCGCCTGATAGCGGCTAAACCGAGGCGCCGCAACGCGGGCAAACGTATCGATGAGACCGCGTGACGCGGGGTTTTCAGACAGCACGCAGCCGATCTCCGACCTCGCGGGAACTCAGTCGGCTCCTGTGAGGCCTAGCCGGGCCCGCAAGGGCGCGACGTCACCACACCCAGTCGATCCAGGTGGGCTGGCTCATGATGCGGTTGGGACCGCGCTCTGAGAGCAGGGCCTCGGTGTCGGTGACGAAGGCGATGGGGTGGCCCGGGTCGTCGGGGCCCGCGCCCGTGTCGCAGACGATTGGGACCGATGGCGCGGCCTTGGGCCCGACGTCGAACGGCAGCACCAGAGGGTCCGGATCGGACCCGTCGTCGCCGACCGTGTCCACGTCCGCGGCCTGACCGTCCTCGAACACAGGACAGATGATGGCGTCGTCGTCGGAGAACAGGCCGGTCTTGGCGTCCGCCTCGTCCGGCAGCACCTGAGGGCCGAGGTCCTTGGCCGTCTCCAGCAGCGGAGCCGGTGCGGCGATGTCGAAGTCATTGGACCTGAGCTGCGCCTTCAACACCCCGGTCAGGGTGATGTGAACTCCGCCCTTGGAGATCACCGTATTGCCCAGCCCGTCGTCGGTGGTGTGGGCCAGGACGTCGGCGTAGTCTGTGAACACGGCGGAGCTGAGCCAAATGACGTCGCTGAGGCTACCGCCGGCCGCGAAGTCGGCAATGATATCCTGACCGCCTCCTGCAGAGCGGAAATCGAAGCGATCGGCGCCGCCGCCGCCCGTCAGCGTGTCGTCCCCTCCACCGCCGACCAGCCGGTCGCTTCCCCCACCCCCAACTAGGCTGTTTGCGCCGCTGGAGCCGATCAGGAGGTCGTCATAGGCCGAGCCGGTGAGGTTCTCGATGCTGGAGAAGGTGTCGCCCTCGGCCTCGCCGCCGGTGCTGGCCCCGCCGTCCAGCCGCGCGACTACGCCTGCGGCTGAGTTGACGTAGGTGGCCGTGTCAGTGCCGGAGCCGCCGGAGAGGATATCTGCCCCGCCGCGCCCGTTCAGCACGTCGTCTCCGTCCCCGCCCGCGAGACGGTTGGCCACGCCATTGCCCCTCAAGCTGTCATTGTGATCCGAACCGGTCAGGTTCTCGATGCTCGACAGCACATCGCCTTCGGCCTCACCGCCGGTCGCCAGGCCGCTGTCGAGTTGCACCGTCACCCCGGCGGCCGAACCCACGTAGCTGGCCGTGTCGGCGCCGGTCCCGCCGTTCAGCACGTCTGCCCCGCCGCGGCCGACGAGCACGTCATCGCCCGCCCCGCCGCTGAGGCGATTGACGCCGATATTTCCCCTCAGGCTGTCGGCATGGTCCGAGCCGACCAGGTGCTCGATGCTGGAGAAGGTATCGCCCTCGGCGTCGCCGCCCGAGGCCTGGCCATTGTCGAGCCGCACCGTGACGCCGGAGGCCGAGGTGGCGTAGCTGGCCGTGTCGGTTCCAGTCCCACCATTCAGCTCGTCGCCGCCGGCGCCGCCAGTGAGCACATCGTCGCCATCGCCCCCGTTCAGCCGGTTCACGCCCGCCGAGCCGGTGAGAGTGTCGTTGTGGTTCGAGCCGGTCAGGTTCTCGATGCTGTCGTAGACGTCGCCGTTGGCCTCGCCTGTTCCGGCTCCGCCGTCCAGCCGTGCGATAACGCCCGAGGCGGCGTTGGCGTAGCTGGCCGTGTCCGAGCCCGAGCCGCCGATCAATTGATCCGCGCCGCCGCGGCCGTTGAGGACATCGTCGCCCTGGCCGCCCTCGAGGCGGTTCGCGCCGCCGCTGCCCCTGAGTTCGTCAGCATAAGCCGAACCGATCAGCTTCTCGATGCCCGTGAAGGTATCCCCCTGGGCGTCTCCACCTATACCGACCTGGCCGAGACGGGCGATGACACCGGCGCCGGACGTCGCATAGCTGACCGTGTCGTTGCCTGCGTCCCCATTGAGCGCATCCGCTCCTGAGCCGCCGAGGAGCAGGTCGTCACCCGCGCCGCCGTTGAGGGTGTCGCCGCCGGCGCCGCCGCGGAGTTGGTCGGCGCCGTCGTTGCCCGAAAGGGTGTCGCCGGAGCCGCCGCCGTAGAGGATGTCGTCGCCCGCCCCACCGTTGAGCGTCAGGGGCGGCATGTCCGCCGAGGTCAGGGTGACTTGCGACGAGCCGAAGGTCATGCCCACGTCGAAACCTTCATTGGGATCAGACCCGACGGCGACCCGTCCGCGGAAGTCGGGGAGGGCGAAGGTGGTGCGGCCGTCGCCGCCGTACTGGGTGCCGATCAGGGCGAACAGCGCCGTGTTCTGGGAGATTTGCAGAAGCTGGCCCTCACAGCGTGCATAGCCGTTGGGCACGGTGTTTCCGGCGAAGACGATGATTTCGCCCAGGTAATGGGCATCTTCTGGAGCCGACCCGTCTTCCTGCGACGGAAACACCCCCTGGAGCGCGATCAGGTAGTTCAGCGCCAGTCCAGGCGCGCGATTGTCGATCGCACCGCCCGATCCACCCATGTCGGTGGGCATCACCGCGGATGTGAGCGTCAGCTGGGTCGAGCCCAGGGTCTCACCCAAGGTTATGCCGTTACCGGTTCCGACGACGCTGCGGCCGCGCAGGTCGGGCAGGGCGAAGGTCGTGACGCCGTTGCCCCCGTAGGTCGTGCCCAAGATGGCGAACAGCGCCTGGTTCTGGTTGATGCTGAGCAACCGTCCGTCGCAGGGCAGATGACCGGTCGGGACGAAGCCACCGGCGAACTACGCAATGCTGCCCAAGGCGACGCTGCTCGGATTGCCCTGAAAGGTTCCCTGGACACGGATGAGCCAGTTGGTGGCCAAGGCCGGCTGCTCATTGTCGACGGGCTGGAACGATCCGCCTGATCCGGAAGGGAGGTTGGCTTGGTTCAGCGCGAACTGGCTGGACCCGTACTGGTCCCCGAGGACGCGGGCGAAGAGGCCGGGGCCCTGGCCCATGCCCACGGCCGTGCGGCCTCCCAGATCAGGGAGGGCGAAGGTCGTCTCTCCATCGCCGCCGTAGGTCGTACCGATCAGCGAGAACAGGGCCGAATTTTCAGCGATGCTCAGCAATTGGCCCTGACAGACGGGGTCCGCCCCGGGGTCGAAGTTGCCCGCGAACATCCGGATCATGGCCATGCTGTAATAGCTGGCCTGTTCGTCCGTCGGGGGCGCCGCCAGGCCGCCCGAAAACGGCATGCTCTGTCCGGGATAGACGCCGTAAGCAGCGATGAATTGGGTGATGACCAACGACGGCTGGTAGTTGCTGACAGGCATGGCTCGTTCCCCCGGCGCGACGCTGAAATAACGACGATCGCTGTTCGGGCACTATCTGTCCGATCAGCGACACTAGCAATGGTCATGCGCTGCGCCGTCTGGCGCTGTCCGGACGCAGGGATTACCTATCGCGCGTGACCCCGACTCCCTCGTCCCCTCGCCGTCCGATCCGGATCCGCCTGGCCACGCCGCGCGGCTTCTGCGCCGGGGTGGATCGCGCGATCCAGATCGTCGAGCGCGCGCTCGAGAAATACGGCGCGCCCGTCTACGTGCGTCACGAGATCGTCCATAACCGGCACGTGGTCGAGCGACTGCGGGCCATGGGCGCGGTCTTTGTCGAGGAGCTGGACGAGTGTCCCGCCGATCGGCCCGTCGTCTTCTCCGCCCATGGTGTGCCCAAGGCGGTGCCGGCCGAGGCGCGCACGCGCGGCCTGTTCTTCCTGGACGCCACCTGCCCGCTGGTTTCCAAGGTCCACGTGGAGGCCGAACGCCATTTCGCGGCGGGTCGCCAGATCGTCCTGATCGGCCATGCGGGGCACCCGGAGGTGGAGGGCACCATGGGCCAGCTGCCCGATGGCGCGGTCAGCCTGATCGAGACGCCCGAGGATGCGAAGCGCTTTCAGCCGCGCGATCCGGAGCGGCTGGCCTACGTCACCCAGACGACCCTGTCGCTGGACGACACCGCCGAGATCATCGGCGTGCTCAAGCGCCGCTTTCCGGGCCTGCCGGACCCGCACAAGGAAGACATCTGCTACGCCACGACGAACCGCCAGGAGGCGGTCAAGCGGGTCGCGGCCGAGAGCGACCTGGTGCTGGTGATCGGCTCGCCGAACTCGTCCAACTCCGTCCGGCTTGTCGAAGTCGCGCGGCGTGCGGGCGCCAAGGCCGCGCGGCTGGTTGATGATGCCGATGCCGTCGACTGGTCGTGGTTCCAAGGCGTCTCCACCGTGGGTGTCACCGCCGGCGCCTCGGCGCCCGAGCCGCTGATCGCGGCGCTCGTGGCCGCCATCGCCGAGCGGTTCGACACGGAGGTCACGGAGGACTCCGGCGAGCGCGAGACGGTGACCTTCAAGCTGCCGCGCGTGCTGGCGGAAGCCTGAGGCCGCCTTGTCCCACGTCATCATCCACACCGACGGCGCCTGCCGCGGCAATCCCGGCCCGGGCGGCTGGGGCGCGGTGCTCCAAACCGGAGGGGGTCACGAGAAGGAGCTGTGGGGCGGCGAGGCCAACACGACCAATAACCGCATGGAGCTGATGGCCGCCATCATGGCGCTGGAGGCCCTCAAGCGACCCTGTCGCGTCGATCTGCACACCGACAGCCAGTACGTCATGAAGGGCATCAGCGAGTGGATCCACGGCTGGAAGGCGCGCGGCTGGAAGACCGCCGACAAGAAGCCGGTCAAGAACGACGACCTGTGGAAGCGGCTCGACACGGCGCGTCAACGGCACGAGGTGCACTGGCGCTGGGTCAAGGGTCACGCCGGCCATGAGCTGAACGAGCGGGCCGACGCGCTCGCCAACCGGGGTGTGGACGAACTGCTGGGCCGCTAAGCCTAGAGCGCCGTCTCAATGCCTACGGCCACCAGCCGGTTGCCGGAATAGCGGGCGAAGGCCTGGCCCCAGGCGTCGCCGCAGGCGAATTGTGACCGCACATGGAGCTGGTTGTCCGGCGAAAGCACGCCGGTCGCGCTCTGCTGGGTGACCGCGCTCAGCAGCCGCGCCGCCCGGGCGCGATCCGCGCCTTCGGAAAAGTCCCAGGGCAGGGGAGCGGCGCCCACCTCGACGTACTTGGAAAGAATGTAGCCGTCGTAGAGGCTGTAGGTGACGCCGCGCTCGTCCTGCAGCACGCACTCGGCCTCACTGACCCCGCTCGCACAATGATCGACGACCGAAAAGCCGTCCGGCAACGCGGCCAGGCGCGTCCCGAATGCGAGCGAGCCGAAGTCGTCGAGACGGGCCAGGGCCTCGCAGCTCTGCGCGGAGGCGGCGCCGGCGATCGCCAGGGAGCCGGCGGCCAGGGCGCAGGAGATCAGCGTCTTCATGTCTTCACCTTCAGTCTGGAGCCGTCGAAGCCCTCGACGACCACGCTGGAACCGACCGGCGGCGCATCGCCCTCGATGTCCGCGGCCCATTCGGAGCCTGACACGAAAACCCGGCCCCGGCCATCGACGAAGGGATGCACCACCTCAGCCCGTTGGCCGACCAGTCGGACTGTGCGGTCGTTGATGTCCGGCTCGCCCGGATTGACGCGCTTGATCAGCTTGCGCGAGCCGATCGTGGTCACCAGCACGAAGACCCCGAACAGGGCGATCTCGATGGCGGGGCCCAGGTCCGGCGACACGAGCGCGATGAGGGCCACCGCCCCGGCCGAGACTGCGGGCCAAAGGAGCCATTCCGTCCCTGCGGCCGCCTCGACGGCAAGGATGAGACAGCCGAGCGCCAGCCAGATCCAGAAGGGCTGGGATTGATAAAGGGCGACCACAGCGTCCATGGCGCTCTACTCCGTGCGCGGAACCGCGCCGCCTCGACGCGGCGCCGGGGAGGTGGGAGGGGCCGGCGGCGTGCGGGCCGGGGCCGCCGCCTGCCGGTTGTCAGTGCGCGCCTGCTGCTGCTCCTTGGCCAGGCCGACCAGTTCGCCGACGCCGGCCAAGGTGCCGACCAGGGCCCCCATCTCCGAGGGGACGATGACGGTCTTCTGCTGCGGGCTGCGGGCCAGCTCGGCGAAGGCTTCGACGTATTTCTGCGCCACGAAGTAGTTGATGGCGTTGACGTCGCCGCGCGCGATGGCCTCGGACACCATGGCGGTGGCCTTGGCCTCGGCCTCGGCCTCGCGCTCGCGGGCCTCGGCGTCGCGGAAGGCGGCTTCGCGGCGGCCTTCGGCCTCGAGGATGGCGGCCTGCTTGGCGCCCTCGGCGCGGGCGATGGCGGCCTGCTTCTCGCCGTCAGCCTCAGTGATCACGGCGCGGCGCTCCCGCTCGGCCTTCATCTGGCGGGCCATGGCGTTGGTGATGTCGGCCGGCGGGGTCAGGTCCTTGATCTCGATCCGGTTCGCCTTGACGCCCCACGGCTCGGTCGCCGCGTCGATGACGTGCAGCAAGCGGGTGTTGATGGCGTCGCGCTGGCTCAGCACCTCGTCCAGCTCCATCGAACCGACCACGGTCCTGAGGTTGGTCATGCAGAGCTGGGCGATGGCGTAGGAGAGGTTGTCGACGCGATAGGCGGCCCGGGCGGCGTCCATCACCTGGATGAAGACGATGCCGTCGACCTTCACCATGGCGTTGTCCTTGGTGATGACCTCCTGGGTTGGAACGTCGAGCACCTGCTCCATCATGTTCATGCGCCGGCCGATGCCCTCGACGAAGGGCGTCAGCAGGTGGATGCCCGGCGACAGGGTGCGGGTGTATTTGCCGAACCGTTCGACGGTGAACTCCCGGCCCTGAGGCACGATCTTGATCGTCGAGAAGACGACCACGAGGGCCAGGACGAATAGAGCGACTGCAACCCAGAACATGGAACCTCCCTTGTGCCGGCTACGCTACCGCACAGGCCAGGGCTCCGCCACAGAATCCGGATTGACCTGGGCGCCTGTGGCTGGTGTTCGGCGCTGATGGAGAGGCGATGACGAGATTGCGGCGATTTCTGCCCCTGGCCCTGGTGATCCTGGCCGTCACGGTCTTCTTCGCCATGGGCTGGAACCGCTATCTGTCCTTCGAGTCGATCCAGCTCTACGGACAGGAGCTGAAGGGCTTCGTCGACCGCAACTGGCTTCTGGCGCTGGTGCTGCTGATCCTGGCGTTCGCGACGCTGACCGCCAGCGTCACGCCGGGCGTGTTCTTCGTCACCGTGCTGGCCGGATTTCTCTTCGGGCCCGGGGTGGGAGGGGTGGCGACGGCGCTGGCGGCCACGCTCGGAGCTCTGGCGGTCTATGCGGTCGGGCGTACGGCCGCGCGCGATGTCCTGAGGCGCTGGATCGACGCCCGGGGTGGCCTGGCCGCGCGGATCTGCGAGCGGATCGATCAGGACACCTTCATCTATGTGCTTGGCGCGAGACTGATGGTCAGCGTGCCCTTTCACCTGATCAATGTCGCAGCCGGCGTCGTCGGGGCGCCGCTCAGGCCGTATTTGCTGGCGACCTTCCTTGGAGTGCTCCCGGCTCACTTCCTCTACTGCTGGATCGGGTCGAACCTCGCGACGGTGGGGGGCGAAACCGACATCCGCAGCCTGTTCGCCAACTTCGCCCTGCCTCTGACGGGCGTCGGCGTCCTCTCGATCGGCTTGCCTCTGGCCTACCGGGCCTGGCGCAATCGGAAGTCGCGCGCCGCCTAGAGCGAATGACCGCCTAGGGGTCGCCTTCCGGCGTCCCAGCGGCTAAGCGAACCCTTCGCTCGAACAAGGGGAGGATGCCGTGGCGCGCCGCGCGACACTCGAATTCCTGAGAACCGAAGCCGCCTCAGGCGTGATTCTGGGTTTGGCCGCCGTCGCGGCTCTGATCGTCGCCAACTCGCCCCTGGCCGCGGACTACTTCGGCTGGCTCAAGAGCGAGCACGTCCTGCAGATCGGCCCGATCCGGCTCGAGGAGTCCGTTTCCGACTGGATCAAGGAAGGCCTGATGGCCATCTTCTTCCTGGTCGTTGGGCTTGAAATCAAATACGAAATCATGCGCGGGGAGCTCAGCAATCCGCGCAAGCTGGCCACGCCGGTCCTGGCTGCCCTGGGCGGGATGGTGGCGCCGGCCCTGGTCTATCTGGCGATCGCGACGCCCATGGGCGGGCCGCATCAGGGCTGGCCTATCCCGCTGGCCACCGACATCGCCTTCGCGTTGGCGGTTTTCGCCCTCGTGGCCCGCAAGCTTCCGGCGTCCTTGCGGGTCTTCCTGCTGACCCTGGCCATCGTGGATGACCTGGGCGCCATCGTCCTGATCGCGGCCCTGTTCAGCGAGGGCATGTCCTGGCAGCCGGCCGTCGCTGCGGTCGGACTGCTGGTGTTGGGCGGCCTGCTGGTGCGTTGGCAGAGGGTGCCCGCGCCATTCTGGGTGCTGGGTTTCGCGCTCGTCTGGTACCTGACGGTCCTGTCGGGACTGTCGACATCGCTGGCCGCCGTCGCCTTCGCGGCCATCGTCCCGATCACGCCGCGCCGCGAGGACAGCCAGAGCCCGCTGAAGGAGGCCATGCACGACCTCCACCCCTATGTGGCCTACCTGGTCCTGCCGTTGTTCGCTTTCGCCAAGGCCGGGGTGTCCTTCGCCGGCCTGTCGATCGCCAGCGCCCTGACGCCGCTCATGCTGGGGATCGCGGCGGGCCTGTTCGTCGGCAAGCAGATCGGGGTTTTCGGCTTCGCCTGGCTCGCCACGGCGCTCCGGATCGGGGCGCGCCCGACGGGCTCGACCTGGCTACAGCTCTACGGTGTGTCGATGCTCTGCGGGGTCGGCTTCACCATGAGCCTGTTCCTGGGGGTGCTGGCCTTCCCCGGCGCGGTGGACTCGCCCGAACAGGTGCAGGTGAAGCTCGGCGTTCTGCTCGGCTCGATCCTGTCGGCGGTGGTCGGCGCCCTGATTCTATTCGCCGTCGGCCGTGACCAGTCCGCGACGAACGCTGACGACGCCGTCGCAGACGGGGACGAATGACTCGACGAATATTGACCTAGCGTCATCCATTTCTGTCGTTTTTGCGTCACAGCTTGGCCTCACGACCTGACACAAGCCCTTGCGCGGCTTGTGATTGGCGAAAGTTCGGACTACCCAATTCCGGTCAGAATCCGCCGTTCGAGCGGGTCGATCAGGTTTGGAAACGCAAGTGCGGTCTGAAAATCAGCCGCCACATTCGGGGTAGGACATGCGCTTCACTCAAATTCTTCGTCTGACGGCCTCCGCCGCCGTGCTCTCCGGCCTCGCGGCCGGCGCGGCCCAGGCGCAGGACGAGCCCACGCGGGTCGACGAGATCATCGTCACCGCCCAGAAGCGCGAGCAGAGCCTTCAGGACGTGCCGATCGTGGTCACGACCCTGTCGGAAGAACTGCTCGAGGACGCGGGCGTCCGGGACATCAAGGATCTCCAGATCCTGACGCCCGGCCTGACGGTCACCTCGACCACCTCGGAAACCATCACCACCGCCCGTATCCGCGGCGTCGGCACCGTGGGTGACAACCCCGGCCTGGAAAGCTCGGTCGGCGTGGTCATCGACGGCATCTACCGTCCCCGCAACGGCGTCGGCTTCGGCGACCTGGGCGAGCTGCAGCGCATCGAAGTGCTGAAGGGCCCGCAGGGCACCCTGTTCGGCCGCAACACCTCGGCCGGCGTCATCAACATCATCACCGAGGCTCCGTCCTTCAATCCGGGCATGGAAGCCGAGCTGACCTATGGCGACTACGGTTCGTGGGGCGCGGCCGGCTCGGTCACGGGCGGCCTGTCCGAGACGGTCGCCGGCCGCCTGTACGTGGCGGCGCGCCAGCGTGACGGCTTCTACGACGTCCGCACCGGCGACGGCCCGCGGACCAACACTGAAGACCAGACCCAGGACTTCTGGACCATCCGTGGCCAGCTGCTGTTCCTGCCGAGCGACACGGTCTCGATCCGCGCGATCGCCGACTACTCGACCCGTGAGGAGTTCTGCTGCGTCGCCACCCAGATCCGCTCGGGTCCGACCGCCGGCCTGGTCAACCTGCTCGCCACCGGCGGCCAGGGCGTCCGCCCCGCGGTCACCGGCGGCAGCTTCGGCCCGGCCCCGGGCTATCAGTTCCTGCCCTATTCGCGGACGGCCTTCTCCAACCGCGACACGGGCCAGGACATTGAGGACATGGGCCTGTCGGTCCAGGCCGACATCGACCTGGAAGCCTTCGGCGGTTCGACCCTGACCTCGATCACTGGCGTCCGTTCGTGGGAATCCACCAACGGCATGGACATCGACTTCTCCGGCGCCGACCTGCTGTACCGAGATCAGAACGGCGACTTCGGGTTCGGCCTGGACACCCTGAGCCAGGAATTGCGCCTGGCCGGCGGCAACGACCGTCTCGACTGGCTCGTCGGCGCCTACTACTCGTCGGAAGACCTGGCCCGCCAGGACAGCTACTTCTACGGTGCGGACTACGCCAACTACGTCTCGCTGCTGCTGACGACGACCGCTCCGGGCGGCCCCTACGCGGGCCGCGTGGGCTGTCTGACGGCCGGCGCGCCGTTCAACACGGCCCCCGCCATCGGCGGCTGCGTGGTCGGTCTGGTCCCGGCGACGGGCGTGACCTTCGCGCCGGGCCAGGGCGTGCGTGACCGCTATTCGCAGGACACTGAAACCTTCGCCCTGTTCACGCACAACACCTTCGCGCTCAGCGACCGGCTCGACTTCACCTTCGGCCTGCGCTGGACCCACGAAGAGAAGACGCTGGACGCGCTGCAGACCAACATCAACGGCAACGGCGGCGTCTGCGCCGCGGCGGCCGGCAACGCGGCGGGCATCGCCGGCGCCTTCGGCCCGGCGGCGGCCCAGCAAGCCATCGGCCTGCTCTGCCTGCCCTGGTCTAACGCGGCCTTCAACAACCGCGCCACGCACCAGGAGAACGAGGAAGACGCCATCAGCGGCACGGTCAACCTGTCGTTCGACCTGACCGACGACGTGATGATCTACGGCGCCTACTCCCGCGGCTATAAGGGCGCGGGCTACAACCTCGACCGCGTGCAGACCGGCGTGACCCCCGACGCCTCGACCTTCTTCCCGGCCGAGACCGTCGACAGCTGGGAACTGGGCCTGAAGTCGACGCTGATGGACGGCTCCATGCTGTTCAACGTGACGGCCTTCCACCAGACCTTCTCGGACTTCCAGCTGAACACCTTCCTCGGCACCGCCTTCGTGGTGGAGTCGATCCCCGAGGTGACCTCGGTCGGCCTGGACATCGACTCGATCTGGTTCACCCCGATCGAAGGCCTGTCGTTCCAGGGCGGTGTGACCTACACCAACACCGAGTACTCGAACTTCACGGCCGCCGACCTGTCGAACCCGGCGCGCTTCGGTCCGCTGTCGCTGCTGCCGGGCAACACCATGTCCTTCGCCCCCGAATGGTCGGCGACGGGCGCGGTGACCTTCGAGCGGTCGATCGGCGCGGGCCTGATGGCCGGCTTCAACCTCGCGGCCAAGTACACCAGCGAGTACAACACCAAGTCCGACCTGCTGCCCGCCGGCATCCAGGAAGCCATGACCCTCTTCAACGGCCGCATCACCCTCGGGGCCGAGGACGAGCGCTGGGCTCTGGAGCTTTGGGGTCAGAACCTCACGGACGAGGAGTACTACCAGGTCGTGTTCAACGCCCCGCTGCAAGGCACCGCCTTCGCCAGCATCCCCTACAACCCGGCGACGGACACCCAGACCTACAACGCCTTCCTGGGCGCGCCGCGCACCTGGGGCGTCACCCTGCGCGTCCGCTACTAGGAAGCGTCAGACATCAAGCGGGCGCGCCGGGGCTGGCGCGTTCGCGAGGGGCGGGAAACCGGCCGGGAGCGATCCCGGCCGGTTTTCTTTTGAGGCGTCAGAGTTTGGCTTCGCCGGCCATGATCTCGGCGTAACGCTCGGGCTTGAGCCGGACGTAGGCGCCCTTCGGATCGCGGACGTAAAGCTGGTCCGTGATCTTCGACGGGTCGAATCCCTCGGCCACCAGGTCGACCTTTCGATATTTGAAGGTGCCCGTCGTCTGCAGGTCCTTCTTGAGGCGCAGGAAGACCGGCCGTGCATAGGGCGCCAGCTGCTCGTCCACGTAGGCGCCAAACAGCTTCGCATTGAAGCGGCCGGAGGCGACGATGCAGGCCATGCCGGCCTTGCCCTCCGCCCCCGGCGTGGGCACGCCGTAAACGATCGCCTCGGCCACGCCCGGAGCCTCGGCCAGACGCTCGGCCACCTCGGTGGTGGAGACGTTCTCGCCCTTCCACCGGTAGGTGTCCCCGATCCGGTCCACGAAATAGAAATAGCCGTCCCGGTCCTGGCGCATCAGGTCGCCGGTTCGAAACCAGGCGTCACCCTTCTTGAAGACGTCGCGCAGGACCTTCTGTTCGGAGGCCGCCTTGTCGGCGTAGCCGGAATATTCGAGCCGCGCTTCCGAGCCGATCATGCCGATCGCCTCGCCAATCTCGCCAGGCCGGCATTCCTGGCACAGGCTGTTCGCGCCGCGGATCGGCTCTCCCGCGTCCAGATCGAACCGCACCAGCCGCAGGTTCAGGCGGTTGCGGACATAGCCCGGGATGCGGCCGATTGCGCCGGGCTTGCCGTCGAAGTTGAAGATTGACGCATTGCCCTCGGTCGAGCCGTAGAACTCGAGGATCTCGGGGATGGCGAAGCGTTTCTGGAACTCCGTCCAGACCTCGGGACGCAGGCCGTTGCCGAAGGCGAGCTTCAGCCTGTGGTCCCGCTCCATCGGGTGCTCGGGCTGGCCGACCAGATAGCGGCAGAGCTCTCCGATGTAGACGAAGCGGGTCGCGCCCGTGGCGACCACGTCAGGCCAGAACTGGGTGGCGGAGAATTTCCTGCGCAGGATCAGGGCCGCGCCGTTCAACAAGGCGGTTCCCACGCCACAGAGGCCGCCCGTCGAGTGATAGAGGGGCAGTACGCAATAGACGCGGTCCTCCGCGGTGGTGCCGGTCGCCCCTGCGAAGGCCCGCATGTAGAGCCGCGCGCGGCTGTGGCTGATCCGCGCCGCCTTGGGTAGGCCGGTCGTGCCCGAGGTGTAGATGTAGAGGGCGATGTCCCGGTTGGTGAGCCCGGACCGCACCGAGCGGTCCGGCCGCACGCCGCTGGCGCTCTTGATCGCCTTGTCCAGATTGCGCCGGGCGCTGGCTTCCTGGCTGTCGGGCAGGTCCAGGACCCAAATCATCACCGCCTTGTCGAGCTTGCCGGAGGCCGCCTCGACCGCCTGCCAGGTCTCGGTGTCGGCGATGATGTGATGCGCCTTGGAGATGGCCAGGCTGTGGGCCAGGGCGGCGCCGGTCAGCTGGTTGTTCACCAGGGCGGCGGCCACGCCCACCTTGGTGAAGCCCATCCAGGCCGCCAGGAATTCGATCCGGTTGGGCAGGACCAGGGCCACGGTGTCGCCGCGCCGAAGATTGCGCCCCTTGGCCCAGTGGCCGAAGCGGTTGGCGAGCATGTCGAGCTCGCGGTAGGTCAGCTGGCGCTGCTCGTCGATCACCGCGACCCGGTCGGGCCAGCGATCCACCGCCTCTTCGAAGTCGTCGCAGACGAGGTCCGGGCTCTCGAGCGTGATCGGCTTGATGCGCTGGCTCAGCCGCCGCAAGCCCTTCAGGTAACGCAATTCGCGCTTGAGCCGCGCAATCAGCCTCATCGAACCGTCCTGGTATCCCCGCTTCGTTGATGGCGAAGCCGCGCCAGCGGGTCAACCGCCGCGACGCCGCAGGCGGAGTCAGGAACCGTCAGCGGCGCCCCCGTTTGATGCAGGTCATGGTGGGATCATCCAGTGGGGGCTTCCCTGGGGGGGTCCGCCGCGCCCTGGTTTGCTTGTCTTGCGGCGAAAATGGGGGCCTCACCCGGCCTCGTTCAGGATGCCCGCCGGATGCGGGCGAAGAGGATGAAGTCATGAAAGCTGTCGTCACCACCCTGGCCGCCGTCGCGGCCCTCGCCGTCTCGGCCGGCGCCGCCTCGGCCCAGAACTGGCAGATCGCGCCCAACTACGGGTCGCTGTCGCTGCGCGCCGGCTTCACGCCGGACCCGTACAACATCAACCTGACCGCCGGCGGCAACATCGACGTGTCCTATTCGATCGGCAGCCACTGCCGCGGCTACGTCACCAACGCCCCGGACGTCGAGCTGTACTATTCGGCCGGTTCGCTGCCGCTGATCCTGTCGACCAACTCGGGTTCGGACACGACCCTCGTCGTCAACGGCCCCGATGGCAGCTGGTACTGTGACGACGACGGCGGCGATGGCCTGAACGCCAGCTTGCGCTGGAACCGCCCGATGTCCGGCACCTATCACATCTGGGTCGGCACCTACGGCTCCAACCCGGCGGCCGCGACCCTGTCGATCTCTGAACTCTACTCCTACTGATCGACGCAGGACCGTTCTGGAGAAAGCGCCCCGGCTTGCCCGGGGCGCTTTTTGCTTGGCCGTTTTCGGCCACGAAATGACCCCCGTTGGGGCCGGAACCGCCGACTAGCGGCGCCGTTCGCTCTCTCGACGAGCAATACGGAGCCGCCGAATGACGCTTCCCACACCGACTTCCAACTGGACCGAACGCGACCTGAAGGGACGCGATTTCGGGACCCGTCGCCCCGCCGAGCCGACGTCCTTCGACCCCGAGATCCGTGGGGCCGACGCCGAAGTCTCAGACCGTCAGGATGAGCTTTTCGCTTCCACGCCGAGCCGGGCTGCGGACGCCGAGGCGGCGAACCGGCGCGGCGGACTGGACGACATCTTCGATGCGCCCCTGACCAGCAAGGCCGATCTGGATGAGAATCGCACTGACGCCCTGCTCGACGCGCCCCTGACCAGCAAGCTGGACGGCACGGCCCGCGGCGCCCTGTTCGACGCGCCCCTGACCAGCAAGGCCGACCTCGAACGCGCCGAAGCCGGACGCCGGAGCGACGCCGCGCCAGACCGGCCTCTGGCGCACGTCGCGCCGCTGGCGACCGCAGGCGCCTATTCGAGCGTGACGGCCTCTTCGCCTGCGCCCGCCCGGGACCAGGATGAGGGCTTTACGCCCGCGCACGCGCGGGCCCCGTCCCGGTCGCGCGGCCGGGCCTTGATGTTGGCCGCCCCGGTCGGCCTTGCCGCCGTGGCCGCGGTCGGCTTCCTCGCTTTGTCCGGCACAGGCGCTGAGGAGGCGGCCGCTCCAGAGGCCCTGTCGCCGGCGACGATCCCCGCCGCGCCCAGCGCGGAGCCGCAGCCGCTGGCCGGCATGGGCGTGAGCGATCTCGGCATCGCGACGCCCGCCGCCGAGCCCGTCCGGACGGCCGAGGCGACCTCGCCGCCGCCCGCGCGAGCGGAGACGCGATCGGCTCCGGTCCGCACCCGGACGGCGCCGGCTGAGGAGACCGCACCGCCGCCCGCAGTCGCGGCTGAACCC
>NZ_JANJTL010000097.1 GCF_024711105.1 Brevundimonas sp.
CAGGGCGGCCGGGACAGTCGGGCCCCGAAGAAATAGCGACGACCATCCGACCTCGGCGGGGAGGTCGGTTGAGCCGCCTTCTTCCTACCGGCGGAAAGGGCCATACTTGCGAATCCCATGCTCATCCGCCGCCTCCCCCCCGAGACCGTCAACCGCATCGCCGCCGGCGAGGTGGTCGAGCGGCCGGCCAGCGCGGTCAAGGAGCTGGTCGAGAACGCGCTGGACGCCGGGGCCGGCCGCATCGAGATCCAGGCCGACGGCGGCGGCCTGACCCGGCTGCTCATCGCCGACGACGGCTGCGGCATGGCCCCGGACCAGCTGGCCCTGGCGGTCGAGCGCCACGCCACCTCCAAGCTCGAGCCCGACGACGCCGGCGACGTCGACCTGCTGCGCATCTTCACCCTCGGCTTCCGCGGCGAGGCCCTGCCGTCGATGGGCTCGGTCTCGCGCCTGACCATCTCGTCGCGCACGGCCGGCGAGCCGGCCTATGCCATCGAGGTTGAGGCGGGACAGGTCAGGCCGGTGCGGCCCACCGCCTTCGCCGGCAGCCACGGCACGCGGGTCGAGGTGCGTGACCTGTTCTACGCCACGCCCGCCCGGCTGAAGTTCATGAAGTCCGAGCGCGCAGAGGCCATGGCCATCGCCGAGGAGGTCAAGCGCCAGGCCATGGCGCACGAGGCGGTGGCCTTCTCGCTGGAGATCGACGGCCGGACGGTGCTGCGCCTCGCGGCCGAGCATCCCGGCGACGAGGGCCGGCTGGCGCGGCTGGGCGCCATCCTGGGCGACGCCTTCGGCCAGAACGCCCTGCTCATCGACCAGACCCGAGAGGCGCTGCGCCTGTCCGGCTATGCGGGCCTGCCGACCTATTCGCGCGGCAACTCCGGCCACCAGTATCTGTTCGTGAACGGCCGGCCGGTCCGCGACCGACTGCTGCAGGGCGCGTTGCGCGGCGCCTACGCCGACTTCCTGGCCCGCGATCGCCATCCGGCGGCGGTGCTCTACCTCGACCTCGACCCCACCCTGGTCGATGTGAACGTGCATCCGGCCAAGGCGGAGGTCCGCTTCCGCGATCCGGCGCTGGCGCGCGGCCTGATCGTCGGGGCGCTGAAGCATGCCCTGGCGGGCGCCGGGCACCGCGCGTCGACCACCGTGGCCGACCAGGCCCTGTCCGCCTTCCGGGCTGATCCGGTGCGTTGGGCCCAGCGCGCCGCGCCCGCCTACGCGCCCGACTGGACCGGCCCCTGGCAGGCGCCGGCGCCCACGGGGGTGATCCCGGGCCTCGCCGAGGTGTCCGCCCGTGTCGAGCCCCAGGCCTGGACGCCACAGACCGCCCCGGCCCAGCCGGACCTGATGGACCGCCCGCTCGGCGCGGCGCGGGCCCAGCTGCACGGCACCTACATCGTCGCCCAGACCCGCGATGGCATGGTGGTGGTG
Organism: Brevundimonas sp.; assembly: GCF_024711105.1. GTDB lineage: Bacteria > Pseudomonadota > Alphaproteobacteria > Caulobacterales > Caulobacteraceae > Brevundimonas. The sequence continues at coordinate 1,435 of NZ_JANJTL010000097.1, forward strand.
GACCAGCACGCCGCCCACGAACGCCTCGTCTACGAGCGGATGAAGGCCCAGATGGCCGAGGGCGCCGTGGCCCGACAGGCACTGCTGGTGCCCGCCGTCGTCCAGCTCGACCCGGCCGAGGCCGAGCGCGTCGCGGCCGCCGCGCCGCAGCTGGAGGCGCTGGGCCTCATCGTCGAGGCCTTCGGCCCCGGCGCCGTCCTGGTGCGCGAGACGCCGGCCCTGCTCGGTGACACGGACGTGGAGGGCCTGATCCGCGACATCGCCGACGACCTGGCCGAGAACGGTCAGGCCCTGGCCCTGACCGAGCGCCTGTCGGAGGTCTGCTCCACCATGGCCTGCCACGGCAGCGTCCGCGCCGGCCGCCGCCTCTCCGCCGAAGAGATGAACGCCCTGCTGCGCCAGATGGAGGCCACGCCCCACTCCGGCCAGTGCAACCACGGCCGCCCGACCTACGTCGAACTCAAGCTGGCCGACATCGAACGCCTGTTCGGCCGGCGCTAGCCCAGACACTCCCGAACGCACGCCCGCGCCAGGGCTTCGGTGGCGTCGATCAGGGGCACGGCCACCTGGGATTCGTCCAGCACCAGCGGCACCTCGGTGCAGCCGGCGATGATGGCGTCGGCGCCTTCTCGGACCAGCTCGGCGGCGGCGGCGACCATGACCTGGTTCACGTCCTCGCCGAAGTCGCCGGCCTTCACGCGGAAGATGGCCTCCATCAGGGCCTCCTGCGCCAGCGGCGAAAGGGAGACAGGCTGCAGGCCCGCGATGCGCATCCGCTCGATGTAGAGGCCGCGCGACAGCGAGGTGGACAGCATGCCGACCCGCTCGCCGCCGACCTCGGCGGCCTCGTTGACCGCCTCATCGAGCATGTCGACGAGGAACAGCTCCGAGGCCTGTTCGATCGCCTCGCGCGCCACGTGGGCGGTGTTGCAGGGCATGGCCAGGATCTCCGCCCCGGCGTCCCTCAGGCGCACCGCCATGGCGGCGAGTTCGATCGTCGCGGCGTCGCTCTCGAAGTGGCGGCTGGGCACGCGCGGGTTCAGGTCCATGACCACGCGGATGTGGTCCTCGTCCTTCTCGGCCAGGGTCGAGCCCTGCAGCTTGGCGAGGAAGTCCAGGGTGGCGGCCGGCCCCATGCCGCCGAGTACGCCCAGCGTCTTCCTCACAGCTGCGGCCCGATCTCGGAGCCGTAGCCAAACAGGCCCTGCGCCCCACCGGTGTGCAGGAACACCACCGCCTCGCCCTGCAGCCGTCCGGCCCGCGCCCAGGCGATCAGCCCCTCCATCGCCTTGCCCGAATAGACCGGGTCCAGGATGATCCCGTCGGTCCGCGCCGCCAGCGTCAGGGCGTCGATCACCGCGTCGTCGACCAGGCCATAGCCCTCGCCGACGTGGTCGCAATCGGCGAACGTCATTTCGTCCCTCACCCGGTCCGCATGACCCAGCAGCACCGCCGTCTCGTGCGCCAGCTTGCGGACCATGGCCTCTTGCTTCTCCTTCGGCGCCCGCACGCCGATCCCCAGCACGGGGACGTCCGCGCCGATTACCGCCAGTCCGGCGACCAGGCCGGCGTGGGTGCCGGCGCTGCCGGTGGCGGTGACGATGCGGTCGATCTTCAGGTCGAAGTCGTCGGCCTGGGCTACCAGCTCACGCGCGCAATCGGCATAGCCGAGCGCGCCGATGGCGTTGGAACCGCCGCCGGGGATGACATAGGGCCGGCCGCCCCGGGCGCGGACCTCGTCGGCGGTCCTCTCGAGCTCGGCGACCATGTCGGTCCCGCCCGGCACGCGGCGCACCCGGGCGCCCAGCAGCCTGTCGAGCAGGACGTTGCCGTTCCAGACGTAGTCCTCGGCCTTTGACCCCGTCCGCTCCTCGAGGATCACTTCGCAGGCCAGGCCGCAGGCGGCGGCCGCGGCGGCGGTCTGGCGCACGTGATTGGACTGCACGGCGCCCTGCGTCACCAGGGTGTCGGCCTCCTGCTCCAGGGCGTCGCCGAGCAGGAACTCCAGCTTGCGGGTCTTGTTGCCGCCGCCGGCCAGGCCGGTGCAGTCGTCGCGCTTGATCCAGATCTCCACGCCCAGGGCCTCGGACAGCCGGGGCAGCGGCTCCAGCGGCGTCGGGAGGTGCGCGAGGCGCACGCGCGGAAAGCGGGCGAGGTGCATGCGAAAAAGGCTCCGGGAGGTCCCAGAGCCTTCCTAGACGGCAGGACCGCTGATGTGAAACGGGTTCCCGTCAGAACGGCAGGATGTTGCGTTGGCGGCTGTAGCTCATCGTGCCGACGTTGGCGCCCAGCCTTAGGCCGACACCGGCGCGGATCGGGGCCAGGATGATGCCGTCGGCCTGCTGGTAGTTCACGCCCAGCCCGCCGATCAGATAGGCCGAGCCCTCCACGCCGGGGTAGCGGCGATAGATCATGTCCGGGTGATAGAGGTTGTAGACCAGGGTGAAGACCCGGGCGACGTTGCCGCCGAAGTCCCAGCCGATCGAGGCGCCCTGCCAGAACACCTCCTGGGGCTCGGGCCGATCCTTCATGTAGAGCAGGCCCTGGCCGTAGCGCGCGCCGACCGCGAAGGCGCCTGAACCCTCTTCGCCGGCGATGTAGGCGGTGGGGGCGTCGCCCTGCTCCATGAAGATGCGCTCTACCGCGCCGCCGATCGCCTGGGCGGCGACGCCCAGGAAGCTCGAGCCCGCGGCCACGATCTCTTCCTGGGTGTAGGCCGGGGGCTGGGCCGTCGCCGGAGGCGATCCCGCCCCCGGCTGGGTGGGGTAGCCCGGCGTTCCCTGCTGGGAGGCGCTGGTGGCGCATCCGCCCGCAGTCAGGGCCAGGCCGGAAAGGAGAAGGCTGCGACGGTCCATGGTCGGCTCCGAGAAAGGCGAATCGCTCTGCGGGCGAAAGAATGCCACACCGTCTCGCGCCATTGGGGCGGGTTTGGGGCTTGCCCCGACTTCGGTCTAGAATGGCCGGACCGGGTTGGAGGTGTGTGCGTGAGCGAGGTGCGGGGGGTCATTCTGGCCGGCGGCAACGGCACGCGCCTCAAGCCGGTGACCCTGGCGGTATCCAAGCAGCTTCTGCCCGTCTACGACAAGCCGTTGATCTATTATCCGCTTTCCGCCCTGATGCTGGCGGGGATCCGCGACATCCTGGTCGTCACCCGACCGGACCAGCATCATGCCTTCAAGCAGCTGCTCGGCGACGGTTCGCGGTTTGGCGTGCGCTTCTCGTACGAAGTCCAGCCCGAGCCCAAGGGCATCGCCCAGGCCCTGCTGGTCGGAGAGGAATTCATCGACCGCCACCGCGTCTGCCTCGTGCTGGGCGACAACCTGTTCTACGGTCGCGGCTTCACCGGCATGCTGCGCGACGCCGCCTCACGGCCAGACGGCGCGGTGGTGTTCGGCTATGACGTGCGCCACCCCGAGGCCTTCGGCGTCGTTGAATTCGACGCCGAAGGAAATCCGGTCGCCATCGTCGAGAAGCCCGAAAAGCCGCGCTCGAACGTCGCCGTGACCGGCCTGTATTTCTACGACGAGCATGCCTGCGACATCGCCCGGGGCCTGACGCCCTCGGCGCGGGGCGAGCTCGAGATCACGGCGGTGAACCAGGCCTATCTGGAGCGGGGCAAGCTCGAGGTCATGCGCTTCGGCCGCGGCTTCGCCTGGCTGGACGCGGGCGGCCACGACAGCCTGCTGGAAGCCAGCCACTTCGTGCAGACCATCGAGCACAACCAGGGCCTCAAGATCGCCTGCCTGGAGGAGATCGCCTTCCGCAACGGCTGGCTCGCCGCCGACGCCGTCCGGGACGCCGCCGCCGAACATGGACCAAGCGGGTACGGGGATTATCTGCTGAGGCTGCTCGACGAGGCCTAGTGCTTGTCGGTCTTGGCCGTCAGCCAGTCCATCAGCGCCAGCAGCACGCCCGAGGTCACGAAGGTGAGGTGGATGATCACCCCCCACATGGCCTCGCCGGGGTTCAACTCGTAGCCTGTCTTGCCGATGTTCATGAAGGTCTTGAGCAGCTGGATGCCCGAGATCGCCACGATCGAGGCGATCAGCTTCATCTTCAGGCCCGAAAAATCGACCGTGCCCATCCACGGCGGCCGATCGGTTTCGCCCTCCAGGTCGAGCTTGGAGACGAAGTTCTCGTAGACCGAGAACAGCACGATCAGGAGAAGATTTCCCGCCAGCGACAAATCGACCAGCGTCAGCACCACCAGGATGCCGTCGTTGGCTGTCATGGTCCCATAGGGCGCGAAAACCGCCGGGAAGTAGTGGATCAGTTCGCGCCCGAACATCACCAGCAGCATGAGCAGCGCCGCGACCAGACCCAGGTACATCGGCGCCATGAGCCAGCGCGAGCGGAACAGCATCCGCTCGAAAGCGGTCTCCAGACGCGGCTTCATCCCCATGCGGGCCTCCCTCTACGGTCGGGAAATCCTGACGCGATTCGGCCGAGCGATCAGGTCCGTAGCGCGGCGCCGAGCTTGCCCGCGGCCTGGACCACGCGCTGCGACAGGGTCTCGATGTCCGCGTCCGTCAGCGTCGCCTCGCGTGGCTGGATGAGAACCTCGACGGCCACCGACTTCTTGCCCTCGGTGACGCCCGGACCCTCATAGACGTCAAAGACGCGCGCCTCGGCGATAAGGGCCTTGTCGGCCCCAGCCACGGCCCGGGCCAGGTCACCGGCGGGCGTGCTGGCGTCCACCACGAAGGCGAAGTCGCGCGACAGCGGCATCAGCGGGGAGAGGTCGAGCCTCGGGCGCGCCTTTCCGGCGCGCTTCTTCGGCTGCGGCAGGGCCTCGACGATCAGTTCGAAGCCGACCATCGATCCCTCGGCGTCCAGCGCCTTGAGCACCGAGGGGTGCAGCGCTCCGAACTCGGCCACGACGTTCTTGGGTCCCAGCTGCAGGCGCGCCGACCGGCCCGGGTGCCACCACGGGCGGTTCTGGCCCTGGACCAGCTGGAGCGCGCCGGTCGCGACGCCGAGTGTCTCGAGCAGCGCCATCAGGTCGCCCTTCAGGGCGAAGAGCGCATCCTCGTTGGCGCCGTCCCATCGGCGCGGCGCATGGGGGGCCACGACGCCGGAGATGGCGGTGCGCTGGTCGCCCGGCTGGTCGCCGGCATAGACGGGGCCGATCTCGAACAGGGCGGCGTCCGCGAAGCCGCGCGCGGCGTTGCGGGCCGCCGCCTCGATCAGGTTCGGAAGGATCGAAGGCCGCATACAGTCCAGTTCGGACGCGATCGGATTGTCGAGCAGCAACCGCTCGTCGCCGCCGCCGAACAGGATCGCGTTGGCGCGGCTGGTGAAGGACCAGGTGACAGCCTCGGACCACCTCATGGCCGCAAGGCTTCGGCGCGCCGCGCGAATGCGGGACTGGCGGAGGTCGAGCACGCCCGACGCCGCCTGGGTAACCTCCGGCAGCGGCGTGGCGGGAAGGGCGTCGTAGCCGGCGATCCGCGCGACCTCTTCGGCCAGGTCCGCGGGCCCCTCGACGTCGCGCCGCCAGGATGGCGGCGTGACGGTCCAGGGGGAGCCTCGCTCCACCCTGAAGCCGAGGGCCCCGAGGATGGCGCCGATCCGGTCGTCGTCGAGATTGAGTCCGGTCAACCGGTTGACCCGCGTCGGGTCGAGCCGCACCGGCGAAGGCGGCGCGGGCGCCTGACCGGCGACGGTGACTTCCGAGGCGTCACCCCCGCAAAGCTCCTGGATCAGTCGCGTCGCCAGCTCCAGGCCGGGAACGACGGACTGCGGGTCCACCCCGCGCGCGAACCGGTACTGGGCGTCCGAGGTGATGCCCAGCGCGCGGCCTGTCTGGGCCGCCGAGATCGGGTCGAACCAGGCGCTCTCGACGAAGACGTCGACGGTTTCCTCGGAGCAGCCCGTGGACTCCCCGCCCATGACGCCGCCGAGCCCGATCGGCCGCTCGCCCGCCGCGTCGGCGATGACGCACATGGCCGGCGTCGGCGCATAGGTCTTGCCGTCGAGCGCGATGAGGTGCTCCGGCGTGCCCGCAGCGATGCCCTCGGCGCCGGCCGAAGCCTGGCCGCCGCGCACGACGATCTCGGTCCCGACCAGCTTGGCCAGGTCATACACGTGCAGCGGCCGCGCCCGGTCGTAGGAAATCAGGTTGGTCACATCGACCAGGGCGTTGATGGGCCTCAGGCCGATGGCGCGTAGCCGATCCTGCAGCCACGAGGGCGAGGGGCCGTTGCGTACGCCGCGGATGACCCGTCCGGCGAAGACCGGGCACAGGTCGGGGGCCTCCAGCCGGATCGAGACCGGGCAGGGGAAGCCGCCGGGGACCGTCCCGATGTCCGGTGTGATCAGGTCTCCGACCCCGGCCGCCGCCAGGTCGCGGGCGATTCCCGCGACACCCAGCCAGTCCGGCCGGTTCGGCGTCACCTCGAAATCGATCACCGGCTCGGCGCCGAAGACCTCCGCGGCCGGCGTCCCGACCCTCAGATCGTCCGCCAGTTCCAGGATGCCGTCGCTCTCGTCAGCGAGCTCCAGCTCGGAGGCCGAGCACAGCATGCCGTTGGAGACCACGCCGCGCACCGGCTTCTCGACCAGGGTCACGCCCAGCCCGGGCACCCAGGCGCCGATGGGGGCGTAGATGGTCGTCAGGCCCGCCCGCGCGTTCGGCGCGCCGCAGACGATCTCCTTCATGCCGTCGACGGTCTCGACCTGACAGACCTGCAGCCGGTCGGCGTTGGGGTGGCGTTCGGCCGAAACGATGCGGGCGACCGTGAACGGTGCAAGCCGCGAAGTCGGATCCGAGACGTCCTCGACCTCGAGCCCGGCCATGGTCATGGCCTCGGCGATCTGGCCGATCGCCCGGTCCGTCCTGAGGTGTTCCTTCAGCCAGGAGAGGGTGAACTTCACGAGGCCGCGCCCTCGCCGGAGTTCAGCACCTGGAGGAACTGGTCGATGAAGCTGTCCGAGCCGGTGAAGCCGACCATGAAGAAGTTGCAGCGCTCGAAGCGGCAGTCCTCGAGCGCGATGGCGCCGATGACCTTGCTCTTGGCCATGGGCATCAGCAGCAGCGCCCGCGCGTCGCTGTCGCCCGTGTAGCCCATGTCGCAGCCGTCGAAGACCACGTTCCGGAGCGCCAGCATCACGGCCGGACCCTCAATGGTGCATTCGGTGAAGGTCTTGCCGCTAATCATGGGCTTGCCGGTCGCCACGACGTTGGCGCGGAACAGGTCGAACAGCGAGATCGACTGGCCGGTGAAGCTGGCCGCAGTCAGGTCTTCGGCGATCGGGCGGGGCTGGGAGGTCTGCATCTCTTGTCTCTAGCTCAGGCCGGCGGCGGCGCTGGGCGCCTGCTCGGGCGCGAATCCGTAGTGGGCCAGCCAGCGGACGTCGGCCTCGAACATGGGCCTGAGGTCCGGGATGCCATATTTCAGCATGGCCAGCCGATCGACGCCCATGCCGAAGGCGAAGCCCTGCCATTCCTCGGGGTCGAGGCCGCAGGCGCGCAGCACGTTCGGATGCACCATCCCGCAGCCGAGAATTTCCATCCAGCTGTCGCCCTGATTGAGCTTCAGCTCGCCGCCGGAGCGGTCACAGCGGATGTCCATCTCCGCCGAGGGCTCGGTGAAGGGGAAGTGGTGCGGCCGGAAGCGCGCATCGACACCCTCCACCTCGAAGAAGCGGGCGACGAAGGTCTCCAGCGTCCACTTGAGGTGGCCCATGTGGATGTCGCGGTCGATGACCAGACCCTCGACCTGGTGGAACATCGGCGTGTGGGTAGCGTCGGAATCTTTCCGGAAGGTCCGGCCCGGGGCGATGATGCGAATTGGCGGCTCGCGTCCGCCCGCGATCCAGTTCGCCGGCGGCGGCTCATTGGTCACCCGCATGGTCCGCACCTGCACCGGCGAGGTGTGGGTGCGCAGCACCTTGCGCTCGCCCGTCTCCGGGTCCGGCTTCAGGAAGAAGGTGTCGTGCATCTCCCGCGCCGGGTGGCCGGGCGGGAAGTTGAGCGCCGTGAAATTGTGGAAGTCGTCCTCGATGTCCGGACCTTCCGCGACGCCGAAGCCCATCTCGGCGAAGATGGCGACGATCTCGTCCATGACCTGCATGGTCGGATGCACCGAGCCCCTGCGGCGCGGCGGCGGGGGGAGGCTGAGGTCGACGCGCTCGGAGGCCAGCCTGGCCTCCAGCTCTGCGGCCTGGAGTTCGTCCTTGCGCGCCGCGATTGCGGCGGTGACCCGATCCCGCAGGCCGTTGATCAGGGGGCCCTTCTCGCGTCGCTCGTCCGGGCTCATGGCGCCCATGCCCTTGAGCAGGCCGGTCACGGAGCCGGACTTGCCGATGGCCGCGACGCGCAGCTCCTCGAGCGCGGCCGAGGTCTCGGCGGCGCCGATGGCGTTGATGAGGTCCAGCTCGAGCTTGGCGAGGTCGGTCATGGCGGGTCTCAAAGCCTTTGAGGGCCCGCTTTGGCAAGCGTTTTCCGCTCAGGCCTCAGGGCCGGTCGTCGTAGCCCTTCTCGGCGGAGTGGAAGGCCAGCCGCATCAGGCCGATGGTCAGGGCCAGCACGCCGACGTAGCCGATGATCAGGGCGATGATCCCGTGGATGTTCATCTCTCCGAAGCCGGCGCGCTCCCACAGCGGCAGGACGGCGAGAGCCAGCACGCCGGTCGCCACCGCGACGACGATGAAGGTGATCAGGCCGAGCTTGGAACGGGAGCGCATGGCCGCCTCCGGAACGGGCCTCTCATATAGGCGCGCGGACGATCGGCCGCATCCGGGATTCCCCTAAGGATCAGCCGAAGGTCTCATACGCCTCCATCACCCAGGCGGGCGGATCGGGCTCGCCCCGGGGCGGACGGCCTTCGGTGACCATCCAGCGATGCAGCCAGGAAACGCCATTGGCGCGCACGTAATCGTCCGCATGCGCATAGATCGGGTCGGCCATGGCTTCCTCAAGCGTCACGAAACGATAGCCGCGCTCGAGATAGAGCCGGTGCACGGCCGGATACCAGTCGCGGTTCAGGCTGTTGGCGTGGAGCAGCAGGATCTGCGCGGGCTCCCGGCCTTCGGTCAGCTCGGCGCTGTAGGGCTCGAAGTGATCCAGCACGGCGGCCATGTGCGCCACATAGGCCTCGCCGATGCGGGCCATCAGGGCTGTGTCGCCCGCGGCCTCCGCCTGGCGATAGAGAGCGCCGAACATCCAGTCGTTGTTGTCGATCGTCACTGGCGCGACGCGATAGCCGCGCTCGGCCAACCCGGCGGCGATCCCGGCCTTCTTTTCCGGCGTCTCGCCGGTGAACAGATAGGGGTGGCGGAACCAGACCAGTTCTTGTCCGCGCGCCGCCAGCACCGCGCGCGTGACCGGCGCGCCGGCGTCCACGTCGGCCAGATAGGCCTCGACGGTGTTCCGATGAATGTTGATGTGGCTGAAGGTGTGGTTGCCCAAGCCAAGACCTGCATCCAGCCAGGCGTTCAGGATTCGCGGCAGCAGGGCCGCGCGCTGCGCCTCGCAGACCTTGCCCTCGTTGACGAAGGCGGTCCCGCGGGTGTCGAGCGGCCGCAGCATGCCCACGAAGGCGTCGGTCAGGGCCATGGCGGCTTCGGGATCGCACAGCATCGCCGACGGCGCCTGGTAAGGCAGGTCGTCGAATGTCACGGCCACCGCGCGGGACTGAGCCAGGGCGGGGCCCGACAGGGCGAGGGCGACGAATAGGATCGGCAGCAGGCGCATGGTGCGATTTGTCGCCGGTTCAGGCCTCGCCGCAAAACGAAAACGCCCGCCCCGGCGGCCGGGGCGGGCGTTTCATTGTCGCGGTCGCGTCGGGCCTTAGGCCAGGGCGGCGCGGACCTTGTCGGCGATGGCCTTGAAGCCGGCCTGGTCGGCGGCGACGGCGGCCAGGACCTTGCGGTCCATTTCGATGCCGGCCTTGTTCAGGCCATTGATGAACTGCGAGTAGGTCAGGCCTTCGGCGCGGGCCGCGGCGTTGATGCGCTGGATCCACAGGGCGCGGAACGAGCGCTTCTTGTTGCGGCGGTCGCGATAGGCGTACTGGCCGGCCTTGTCCACCGCGGCCTTGGCGGCGCGGATGGTGTTCTTGCGGCGGCCGTAGAAGCCCTTGGCCTGCTCCAGGACCTTCTTGTGCTTGGCGTGGGACGTAACGCCCCGTTTGACGCGAGCCATGTGTCTATTCCTTCAAACTGATGTCAGATCGAACTGCCGCGCGCGCCTTAGGCGTACGGCATGTAGGACTTGATTTTCTTGGTGTCGGCGTCGGTCAGGACGTCGGTGCCGCGGTTCTGGCGGATGTACTTGGAGTTGTGGCTGATCAAGCGGTGACGCTTGCCCGCAACTCCGGCCTTCACCTTGCCGGAAGCCGTCAGTTTGAAGCGCTTCTTCGCGCCGGATTTGGTTTTCAGTTTGTAACCAGACATTTCCCTGCGGGCTTGCGCCCGTCCTCTTGGATAGAAAGAGCCGCCAAGGCATGTCCTGGGCCCGGCGGCTCGAAGCCGGCGCTGATACGCCAAGGGCGGCGCAAATGCAAGCCGCGTCAGGCCTGGGCGGCGGCGGCCAGCCGGGTCTGTTCGCGGCGGAAGGCCCGGCCGGCGTTGATGGCCATGATCGCGGCCGGGATGGTCAGCATCGCCGCCAGCAGGAAGGGCCAGTCCAGGCCCAGCCCGGAATAGACCGCGCCGGCCACGATCGGCCCGACGATCCGCGACGCCGAGCCTGCCGCCATGTTCAGGCCCAGCATCGCACCCTGGCGGTCGGGGTCCACCGATCGCGAGATCAGGGCCGAGACGTTGGGCATGACCGAGGCCATGCCGAAGGCCGTCAGGCCCATCGCCACCGGCACCAGCCAGTCGGCGGTCGGAAACAGGTTGGCGAAGGCCACCTGCGCGGCCATGCAGACGCCGAACAGGGCCGCGCCGAAGGCCAGCATCCGGCTCTCGCCGAACCGGCGGGCCAAGCGTCCCGTCAGGAACCCCTGGGCCACTACCGAGACGATCCCGACAGCGACGAAGCTCAGGCCCACCTCGCGCGCGTGCCAGTCGTAATGCCGCTCGGCCCACAGACCGAAGGTCGACTCCATGCCGGCGAAACCCGCCATGAAGATCATGGTCACCACTAGCACCCGGCTGACCACCGGATTGCGCTGGGCGTCGTGAAGACCGGCCAGGAACCGCTGGCGCGGCGCGGCCGGATCGGCCTTGGCCCGGCTCTCGCGCAGGAACAGGATCACGCCGATCGCGGCCAGCGCCGCCATGGCCGCGGCCAGATACATCGGGGGATGGAAGCCGATCGCTCCGAGGTCCTCGCGCACCAGGAGCCCGCCCACGCCCGGCCCCACGATGAAGCCCAGGCCGAACGCCGCGCCGATCATGCCCATGCGGCCCGCCCGCTGCTCCGGCGGTGTGACGTCGGCGACATAACCCTGGACGGTCGAGATGTTGCCCGCGCCCAGGCCAGTAAAGAGCCGGATCAGGATCGCCGCCCAGATGTTCGGCGCAAAGACCAGCAGCAGGTAGCCCACGGCGTTGGCGACGAGCGTGATCAGCAGTACGGGCTTGCGCCCGATCCGGTCCGACAGCCGGCCCCAGAAGGGCTCCGCAAAGAACTGGCCCGCCGAATAGGCCGCGAACAGCAGGGTGACCTGCCACTCCGCCGCGCCCAGGCTGGAGCCGAAGAAGGGCAGGAGCGGCACGATCAGCCCGAAGCCCACCAGATTGATGAAGACCACGCCGAACAGCACCGCCAGGGCGGGAACCGGCGCGCGCGGAACGGCGGGAGGCTGTGTCATTTCGCGTGCATATCCCGCCGCAGCGCCCGCCGCGAGCCCTCGCCGACCAAAGGCCGTAGCTTTTCCATACGGACCCCTGTTAGCTAGCGGCGACTGAGCAGGGGAGCCGCCCATGAGCGACCTGGAGACCTTCCGCGCCGAAACGCGCGCCTGGCTGGAGGCGAACTGTCCGCCGGAGGTGCGCGGACCTGTCCGCAGCGAGGACGAGGCCATCTGGGGCGGCCGCAACGCCACCTTCGCCACCCCGGCCCACAAGCTCTGGCTGGAACGCATGGGCGAGCGCGGCTGGACCGCGCCGGAATGGCCGAAGGAATACGGTGGCGGTGGGCTGAGCCGCGAGGAAGCCAAGGTGCTGGCCTCGGAGCTCCGTCGCATCCAGGCCCAGCCGGCGCTGCTCAGCTTCGGCGTCTGGATGCTCGGCCCGGCGCTGCTGGCCTTCGGGACCGAGGAACAGAAGAAGCGCTTCCTGCCCGAGATCGTGCGCGGCGAGATCCGCTGGTGCCAGGGCTATTCCGAGCCGGGCGCGGGTTCGGACCTGGCCGGCCTGCAGACCCGCGCCGAGGACCGCGGCGACCACTGGATCGTCAACGGCCAGAAGATCTGGACCTCCTACGCCGACAAGGCCGACTGGATCTTCTGCCTCGTCCGCACCGACCCGGAGGCGCCCAAGCACCTGGGCATCTCCTTCGTCCTGTTCGACATGGAGACCCCGGGCGTCACGACGCGGCCGATCACCCTGATCTCGGGCAAGAGCCCCTTCTGCGAGACCTTCTTCGACGACGTGCGGGTCGAGAAGGAGAACTTGGTCGGGACGCTGAACCGCGGCTGGGACGTGGCCAAGTACCTGCTGGCGCATGAGCGGACCATGATCGGGGCCATGGGCGAGGACCTGAACGCCCGCCCGCTCGGCCAGGTCGCGGCCGACAGCCTGGGGACCGACGAGGCCGGCCGGCTGGACGATCCGATGCTGCGCGCCCGCATCGCCGGGATGGAGATCGACGCCGCCGCCTTCCGGCTGGCGCTCGAGCGCGTCGGCGACAAGCACAAGGCCGGCAAGGCGCATCCCGCCGAGGCCTCAATGCTGAAATACTATGGCTCGGAGCTGAACAAGCGCCGCCACGAACTGCTGATGGCCGCCGGCGGCTTCGACGCCCTGGAGTGGGAAGGCGAGCGGTCGCGCGAGGGTTCGGCCGCCCGGTCCTGGCTGCGGACCAAGGCCAACTCCATCGAGGGCGGGACGAGCGAGATCCAGCTCAACATCATCGCCAAGCACCTGCTGCGCCTGCCCGGAGCCTGACCCCGTGCCCCTGATCCTGACCGAAGAGCAGACGATGCTGGAGGAGGCCGCGCGCGGCTTCCTGGCCGAGGCCGCGCCGATCGCCCATCTGCGAGCCTTGCGCGACAGCCGCGATCCGGACGGCGTCTCGCGCGACCTGTGGACCTCGTTCGGAGAGATGGGCTTCGCCGGGGTGCTGGTTCCGGAAGCCCACGGCGGCTCGGGCCTGGGCGCCGTGGAGGCTGGCGTCATCGCCGAGGCCGTCGGCCGCAATCTGGTTCCGTCGCCCTTCCTGTCGACCGGGGTCCTGGCGGCGACGGCGCTGCAGGCCGGATCGGAGGAGCAGCAGCGCTGGCTGCCCGAGATCGCCGCGGGCCGGCTGATCGCCGCCGTCGCGCTCGACGAGGGCTGCAAGCATCGCCCGGACCAGATCGAGACGACCGCGACGCGCTCCGGCAACGGCTGGCGCCTCGACGGCGCCAAGGCCATGGTCCTCGACGGCCACGTCGCGGACCTGCTGATCGTCGCCGCGCGGACCGACGAGGGCGTTGGCCTCTTCACCGTTGCTCCCGGGGCGGAGGGCGTCGAAGTCGAACGCACCCTCATGGTCGACGCCCACAATGCGGCGCGGGTCACGCTCAGCGGCGTCAAGGTTCAGGCCGACGCCCTGATCGGCGCGGCGGACGGCGGCCTGTTTCGCGCCGTCTGCGCCTATGGCGGCGCCATGGTCGCCGCCGAGATGACGGGCGCGGCCGAGGCGGCCTATGAGCAGACCCTGGCCTACCTCCGCGAGCGCAAGCAGTTTGGCCGCGCCATCGGCGAGTTCCAGGCGCTCCAGCACCGCGCCGCCCACCTCTACGCCGAGCTGGAGATCACCAAGGCGGCGGTGCTCAAGGCGTTGCAGTTGCTCGACAGCGACCCCGAGGCCGCCGGCCCCGCCGTCTCGGTCGCCAAGGCCCGGGCCGGCAAGTCGTCCGAGCTGGCCGTGCAGGAGGCCGTCCAGATGCACGGCGGCGTCGGCATGACCGACGAGTTCGACGTCGGCCTCTTCATGAAGCGCATCCGCGTCTGCCAGGAGCTGTTCGGCGACACCCATCACCACGCCGAACGGCTGGCGCGCCTGTCTGGATACTGATCTCCGGACAAGCTAGACGGCGGGCATGCAACCCGCCGACACCGCCGCCCGCCGCCTCGTCGAGACCCTGCTGGTCAACGGCATCGACCACGTCTTCTGCGTGCCGGGCGAGAGCTATCTCGCGGTGCTCGACGCGCTCTACGACGTGCGCGACCGGATCGAGCTGGTCATCTGCCGGCATGAGGCCGGCGCCGCCAACATGGCCGAGGCCTATGGCAAGCTGACGGGCCGGCCCGGCGTCTGCATGGTCACGCGCGGCCCGGGCGCGACCCACGCCTCCATCGGGGTGCACACGGCGCACCAGGACTCCACCCCGATGATCCTGTTCGTCGGCCAGGTCGGGCTGGCCGACCGGGGGCGCGGCGCCTTCCAGGAGGTCGACTACCGGGAGGTCTTCGGCGGCCTGGCCAAGTGGGCGACCGAACTGGAGTCTGCCGACCGCACCGTCGAGGTGGTCGAGCGTGCCTTCGCCACCGCGCTGCAGGGCCGCATGGGGCCGGTGGTCATCGCCCTGCCGGAGAACATCCTGCACCAGCCGGGCGGCCCCTCGTCGAAACAGGCGGTGACGCCCGCCCGCGCCGGAGTCGACCCGGCCTTCCTCACCGCACTTGAAGCGCGCCTCGAGGCGGCCGAACGGCCGATGCTGATCCTCGGCGGCCAGGGCTGGACCGACGCGGCCGCGAAGAGCCTCGCGGACTGGGCCGAGCGGCTGGGCCTGCCCATCGCCCTGTCCTTCCGCCGCAAGGACCTGATCGACAACCGTCACCCCTGCTACGCCGGCGACCTGGGGCTCGGGCCAAATCCGAAGCTGGTCCAGCGGGTCAGGGACTCCGACCTGCTGATCGCGATCGGCGCGCGCCTCGGCGAGAACCCGACACAGAGCTACAGCCTGCTCGACCGCACGACGACCGGCGAGCGGCTGGTCCACGTCCATCCGGGTCCGGAGGAGCTCGGCCGCGTATGGCCGACGGCCCTGTCCTGCGCCGCCGATGTGTCGCTGGCCGCCGAGGCCATCGCCGCCATTTCGCCGGGCCGCGCCTGGTCCGACGGGCGCGAGGCGCACGCCGACTACACGGCCTTCATCCAGCCAGTCGCCGTGACGGGCGCGGTAAACATGAGCGAGGTGATGGGCCTGCTGCGCGCCCGCCTGCCTGACGACGCCATCGTCACCAACGGGGCGGGCAACTTCGCCGCCTGGCTGCACCGCTTCTTCCCGCACCACGCGCGCCGCACCCAGCTGGCCCCGACGTCGGGCGCCATGGGCTATGGCGTGCCGGCCGCTGTCGCCGCCAAGATCGTCGAGCCCTCGCGCACGGTGGTGAACATCGCCGGCGACGGCGACTTCATGATGACCAGCCAGGAGTTGGCCACCGCCGTTCAGTACGACGCCGCCGTGGTCTTCGTGGTCGTGGACAACGGGACCTACGGCACCATCCGCATGCACCAGGAACGCGACTATCCCGCCCGCGTCTCCGGCACCGACCTGAAGAACCCCGACTTCGTCGCCTACGCCGAGGCCTTCGGCGTCGCGGGCATCCGCGTCGACCGCACCGAGGACTTCGCAGCCGCCCTAGATCAGGCGCTGGACGCCGGCCGCCCCGCCCTGATCCACCTGATCACCTCGGCGGAGGACATCGCGCCGGGCCGGACGATCAGCCAGCTTCGCGCCGGCTAGGCTTGTCACTCATCGGGCGGCGCGCCTAAACCGACGCCGACAACAGGAGACGCGACCATGGCCACGGAATCCGGCTGGATCTTCCCGAGCGGCGAGCTGATGAAGGGCAAGAAGGGCCTGATCATGGGGGTGGCCAACGCCAACTCCATCGCCTGGGGCATCGCCCAGCAGCTGGCCGCCCAAGGCGCGGAGCTCGCCTTCACCTACCTCGGCGAGGGGCTGGAGCGCCGGGTGCGCCCGCTGGCCGAGAGCGTGGACGCCAAGCTGATCGTCCAGGCCGACGTCACCGACGACGCCTCCATGGACGCCGCCTTCGCCGAGATCGAGAAGACCTTCGGCACGCTGGACTTCGTCGTCCACTCCGTGGCCTTCGCCAACAAGAACGAGCTGCAGGGCTCCTTCGTCGACAACACCACCCGCGACAGCTTCCTGCTGGCCATGAACATCTCGGTGTTCAGCTTCGTCGACGTGGCCAAGCGGGCCTCGAAGTTGATGCCGAACGGCGGCTCGATGGTCACCATGACCTATCTGGGTTCCGAGCGGGCCATCCCGAACTACAACACCATGGGCGTGGCCAAGGCCGGGCTCGAGGCCGCGACCCGCTACATCGCCCGCGACCTGGGCCCCAAGGGCATCCGCGTGAACGCCATCTCCGCCGGCGCCATGCGCACCCTCAGCCTCGCCGGCATCTCCGGCGGCCGGGGCATGCTGTCCAAGGGCCGTGAGATGTCGGCCATGAAGGAGGACACCTCCATGGAGGGCGTCGCCGGCTGCGCGCTCTGGCTCTGCTCGGACCTCGGCTTCTCGACCACGGGCGAGGTCATCCACGTCGACGCCGGCTTCCACATGATGGGCATGGCGACCGAGGACGGCGGGGAAGGCTAGGCCCGCCTGCGCGCCTTCTCGACCAGCTGATAGTCGAAGCGGTCCCGCACCCGCTCGGCGAAGAAGACGCCCTTCGAAAACGCCGCCCGCCACTCGACGGGCAGCTCCGGCGGCACGTCGAAATAGGCGTAGATGTCGCCCGACTGGAAGATCACCCGCAGGACGCGGCTGTCCTCGTCGTAGTCGAAACGGCGGATGACCGTGGAGGGCATATCCCTCCAAACGCGGCGTGGCGGGGCCTAGTTCAGCCCCTCGCGCGCCTTGGCGAAATACTGCCAGCCGGTCCACAGGGTCACGAGCGCGGCGATCCAGACCAGCACGTCCGCGAAGGTCATGAAGGCCGGCATCCACGGCGCCTCGATGAAGGTCTCGCCGCCCGCCAGGCCGAGCAGCTGGGCGCCGATCGCCAGCATCTGCAGCGTGGTCTTCCACTTGGCCAGCGTCGTGACCTTGAGCTCGATACGCCCGGCCGTGGTTTCGCGCAGAGCCGAGACCGCGAACTCCCGGAACAGGATCACGCCGAAGGGGATGACGACGTCCGCGCCCGTGCCGGAGGCGAGCAGGCCGACCACGGCGCCGGCCACAAGGATCTTGTCGGCGATCGGATCCAGGATGGCCCCCCAGCGGCTCTCGGCGTGCCAGCGCCGCGCCAGGAAACCGTCGAAGAAGTCCGTCACCGCAGCCAGGACGAAGAAGACAAAGGCCGCGCGATAGAGCGCGAACTGATCCTCCGGCGTCAGATAGGCCGACAGCAGCGGCACCCCGCCCATGGCCCCGGCCAGCAGCAGGAACATGATCACCCCCGCCACCAGCCTCATGGCCGTCAGCAGGTTGGGGATGGGATTGGGTCTGTGCGCGGGGTCGGTCATGGACTGAATCCTATTGCGCCGGGCCGTCCGCGTCACGCGCGAAGGTCGGGCATGACGCGCGGGGGCAGGATCGGCTAGACGAGACCGTTCCTCATCGAGGTCTGACCATGAAGCGTATCGCCGTCGCCCTGTCGCTTGCCGCCCTTGTCGCCCTGCCCGTCGGCGACGCCGGGGCCTGGGGCTCGTCCGGCCACCGCATGGTCGGGATCGCCGCCATCCGCGCCCTGCCCGACGACCTGCCCGCCTTCCTGCGCACCGCCGAGGCCGCCGCCGAGGTCGGGGAGCTGTCGCGCGAGCCGGACCGTTGGAAGGGCGCCGGCCGCACCCACGACCGCGACCGCGACACCGCCCACTTCATCGACCTGACGGACGACGGCCACGCCATGACCGCGGCCGGTCCGCACATCGAGGCCTTGCCCGAGCTGCGCTCCGAGTACGAGCGGATGCTGACCGAGGCGGGCCTGGACGTCGACGACGCCGGGTATCTGCCCTACGCCCTGCTCGACGGGTATCAGCAGCTGGTCCGCGACTTCTCCTACTGGCGGGTGCTCAACGCCGTGGAGGGCCGCGAGACCGACCCCGGCCGCCGGGCCTGGTATCGCGAGGACCGCGAGCGGCGCGAGGCCCTGATCCTGCGCGACATCGGCGTGCTGTCCCACTACGTCGGCGACGCGGCCCAGCCGCTTCACCTGTCGGTCCACTACAATGGCTGGGGCGACTACCCGAACCCCGAGGGCTTCACGATCTCGCGCCAGTTCCACGGCATGGTCGACAGCTGGCCCTACAACCGTATCGATCTCGACGAGATTTCGGCCGCCATGGGGCCAGCCCGGCCCTGCGCGAGCCCCTGCGACATCCGGCTGCGTACGCCCGCCTACATCCTCGAGGGCCTGGCTGAGGTGGTTCCGCTCTATCGCCTTGAGAAGTCGGGCGAGCTGGCCGCGGCCGGTTCGGAGTCCGAGGCCTTCATGACCCGCCGTCTTGCGGCCGGCGCGGCCGAGCTGCGCGACCTGATCGCAGCCGCCTGGAGCGATTCGGCGGGCGTGCGCGTGGGCTGGCCGCAGATCAGCGTCGCGGACGTGGAATCCGGCGCGGTGGATCCATGGGACTCCCTGTTCGGGACCGACTGATGATCGAGTTCGGCGCGACCGAGCCGGGTCTGGTCTATCGGGACCGCCCCTGCGCCTTCGGGATCGTCGTCCGGGACAACCGGATCGCCTGCGTTCGCGTCGAACGCGGCCCGCGCAGCTATCACGACCTGCCCGGCGGGGCGATCGACGGCGAAGAGACCGAAGAGCAGGCCCTGGCCCGCGAGTTCATCGAGGAGACCGGCCTGACCGTCCGCGGCGTCACCCGGCTCGGGGAGGCGGCCCAGCGCTATCGCAAGAGCGACGGCGAGCCGGTGCGGAACCTCGCGGGCTTCTGGACCGCGGACCTGGTCAGCGAGAATCCCTCGGCCAAGGTCGAGGACGACCACACCCTGGAGTGGCTGGAGCCGCTTCACGCCATCGCCTCACTGAGGCACGAGGCCCACGCCTGGGCGGTGCTTCGCTGGCTGCGCGCCCGGGCTTGAGTCCGGAACCTGACTTCACCCCTGGGGGTTCTTTCGGCACGGCGCATGTCGCGCCCAACCGAGAGGAAATCCCATGCCCGATCATGATCGTGTCGAAGGCGCCGCCAAGCAGATGGGCGGCAGCCTGAAGGAAGGCGTCGGCAAGATGACCGGCGACGAGAAGCTGAAGGCCGAAGGCAAGGCCGACAAGTTCGAAGGCAAGGTCCAGAACACCGTCGGCGGCGTCAAGGACAGCATGCGCGGCGACAAGCGCGTCTGATCCCACGCCCGAAACGCGACCACGGCCGGCGAGCGATCGCCGGCCGTTTTCGTATCAGTCGCCGCTCAGGAACTCGTTCAGCGCGCGGCTCGCTTCGCCTTCTCCGTCCGGGTCGCTGCTCCAGGAACAGGTGATGCGATAGTCGGATTCTGACTCGCCGGTGTCGTCATCGCGCCAGCTGGACCCCGTCCGGCGGCAGCGCTCGCGGTCGTTCGACTCGGGCTGCTCCGGTCCCGCGACGGCTGCTCTTCGGGCGGCCTCCGCGTCGGCGGCGGCGCGCAGACCGCCGTAGTTCGGAAGTCCGTTCAGCGCC
>NZ_JANJTL010000109.1 GCF_024711105.1 Brevundimonas sp.
GGGCGGCGCCGTGCGGCGCGAGGGCCGCGAGATGCTGCTGCGCCGGGGCGAAGAGTGTCTGCTGCCTCCGAGCGGACGCCGGCGCGGTTGCGGCGTGGGCCTCGCTCGGCCATATCCGGCGGCCATGTCCCAAGCTCCCCAAGCGGCCGACGCCGCCCACGATGTCGTCGCCCGAGCGCTGAAGGCCGGCGCCGACGCGGCCGAGGCCGTCCTCGCCAGCCGCGCCGCCCTGTCCGTCACGGTCCGCCTGGGCGAGCTGGAGGAGGTCGAGCGCGAGGAGAGCCGCGATCTCGGCTTGCGCGTCTTCATCGGCCGGCGCCAGGCCGTCGTCTCGGCCTCTGACCTGTCCGACGCCACGCGCGAGCGCCTCGTTGAGCGGGCCGTGGCCATGGCCCGGCTGGCCCCGGAGGACCCCTACGCCCTGCTCGCGCCCCAGGACCGGCTGGCGGGCCCGAACCGCCCTGACCTCGACCTGTTCGACGCCAACGATCTCGACGCCAAGGCGCTGGAGGCGCGCGCGCTCGAGGCCGAGGCCGCCGCCCGCGCGATCGAGGGCGTGACCAACTCCGACGGCGGCTCGGCCAGCCTGTCGACAGGCGACTGGACCCTGGTCACCTCGCACGGCTTCGTCGGCGCGCATCGCGGCTCGGCCTTCTCGATCTCGGCCAGCGTCATCGCCGAGCGCGACGGCGCCATGGAAAGCGCCGGCGACGGCCGCTCCGCGCGGCACCTGTCGGACCTGCCGTCGCCGGGCGACATCGGCGCCGAAGCCGGTCGCCGCGCCGTGGCCCGTCTGGGCGCCCGCAAGCTGTCCAGCCAGACCGCGCCGGTGATCCTCGAGAACCGGCTGGCGACCCAGATTCTCGGCCCCCTGATCGGCGCCATGGCCGGTCCATCGGTGGCGCGTGGCGTCTCCTTCCTGAAGGACCGCATGGGCCAGCAGATCCTGTCCGACGCCGTGACCCTGATCGACGACCCGCTGCGTCCCCGCGGACTGGGCTCGACCCCCTTCGACGACGAAGGCGTGGCGGTTCAGCGCCGGGCCCTGATCGAGCGGGGGGTGCTGACCACATGGCTGCTGAACACGGCCTCGGCCGCCCAGCTGGGGCTGGAGACCACCGGCCACGCCTCGCGCGGCCTGGCCGGTCCCTCCGGCGTGTCGGGCCACAACCTGCACGTCGAACCGGGCAGCCGCGACCTGACCGGCCTGATGGCTGATGCGGGCAAGGGCTTGCTGGTCACGAGCATGTTCGGCCCTTCGCTGAACCCCAACACCGGCGACTGGTCGGCGGGCGTCGGCGGCTTCTGGTTCGAGGACGGCGCCGTCGCCTATCCGGTCAATGAAGTGACCATCGCCGGCAATCTGCTGGAGCTCTATCAGCGGATCGTCCCCGGCTCGGACCTGGAGTTCCGCTCCTCGAACAACAGCCCGTCCCTGCTGATCGACGGGGTGGCGATCGCCGGCAAATGAGCCCCGACCTCGACCTGCTGATCGAGGCGGCCCAGGAAGCCGGTCGGATCGCCCTGGAGGCCCGCGCCGACGGCCTGAAGATCGAGGCCAAGCCGGGCGGTTCGCCCGTCACCTCGGGCGATCTCGCGGCCAACGCCTTCCTGCAGGGCTTTCTGCGAAAGGCCCGGCCGGACTACGGCTGGCTGTCGGAGGAGACCGCCGACGACCCGGCCCGGATGGAGCGCGAGCGGCTGTTCGTCGTCGACCCCATCGACGGCACCGTGGCCTATATGAAGAACCGGCCCTGGTGGACGGTGGCGCTCTGCGTCGTGAACCAGGAGCAGCCGCTCGCCGCCGTGGTGCATGCCCCCGCGCTGGGCGAGACCTTCGCCGCCGTCGCGGGCCAGGGCGCGACCCTGAACGGCCGGCCGATCCAGGCCTCGGACGTGGACGCGCTGGAGGACGCCTCGGTGCTGGCCGACGCCGCACTCCTGGAAGGGCCCGGCTGGGCCGAGCCGTGGCCCGCTATGCGGCTGGAGCGGCGCAACTCCATCGCCTACCGCATGGCCCTGGTCGGCGCGGGCGGCTTCGACGCGGCCATCGCGCTCGGCCACAAGTGGGACTGGGACGTCGCCGCCGGCGGACTGATCGCCTGCGAGGGCGGGGCGGTGGTGTCGGACCACGCGGGGCGGCCGCACCGCTTCAACCAGCCGATCCCGCGCCAGGCCAGCCTCGTCTGCGCCGCGCCGGCGCTGCACCCGTTGATCATCCGCCGTTGCGCGCCTATTCCGCTCGGCGACGCGTAGGGATTTCCATGAACGACGACGACAAGCAGCTTCTCCACATCGTCATCGGCGGCGAGCTTCGGCACCTGTCCGAGCCGGTGTTCCGCGACCTCTCGAAGGTGGAGTTCGTCGGCGCCTTCCCGAACTACGCCGAGGCCCGCAAGGCCTGGAAGGCGCGCGCCCAGGCGACCGTCGACAACGCCCACATGCGCTACTTCATCCTGCACGCGCACCGCCTCATCGATCCGCGGAGCGACGCCGAGTGAGGGAGATCGGGCCCGAGGAGATCGCGGCCCTCGTCGCCGCCGTCATGGCCCTGGTGGTCTGGTCGTTCCGGCTGCGCGGCCAGAACGCCTGGAACCGCGAGATGAAGCGCCGCCGCGAGGATCGCGAGGCCCGTGAACGTGGCGAAGACCCGCCGCCTCCGCCCCGCAATCCCACAGGGCCCTGGGGCTGACTATTCGCGCCTGAGCAACCGGTCGCTGACCAGCGTGCCCCACCACGACGCCTGGAAGTCCTTCTTCATGGCCACGGGGTCGTAGGCGTCGGACATGACCCAGTCCATGAATGCGATCCCCTGGGACTCGGCCTCGGTAAGGTAGCGCTCGAACATGTAGTCGAGCACGCCCGTCTTGCCCTGACGCACGTGAAGGGTCCGAAAGCCCAGCTCCTTGACCGCCTCGCGGATCGGCTCGCCCAGGTGGAAGTGGCGGTAGAGCACGCTCATGATCCCGGCCCGGTCCGCCCCGGACTTGCAGTGCATCAGGGCGGGGTACTCGATCGTCTGGAACAGCTCCTGGGCGAACATCATCCGCTCACGCGACGGGATTTCGCGCGAGTACATGGTCGCGTCGACCATCCTCAGGCCGTAACGCTCGCAGGCGTCCTTCTCGAGCGCATAGAAGGCGCTGTCGAAGCCACCCCTCAGGTTGATGACCGTCTTCAGGCCACGCCTCGCCCACCACTTGAGCTGAAACGGCCAGGGCTGATTGGCGCGGATCATGTCGGGCCCGATCCAGTGGGCGTTGGAGAAACCGAGCCTCAGGAAGGCGTGGTCGCCCCACAGGAAGTCCCAGTAGGCGCGCGCCCTGCCGGCCGGTGTGGAGAGGTCGTAGGACGCCATGACTGGCTCCCTAGCGCCCCCATCCCCACTTTTGAAGCGCGCTTGACTTCGCAAGCGTGACGTTCGACCGACAGGCCATGAGCCAGACCGGCCCGGAGCGGCCCGTGAAAGCGATCCTGCCGCGCGTCTGGCGGGACTATCTGCGGCGCCGCTGGGGCTCGCTGGCGCTGGCGCTCGCCTCGGCCGCCGCCGCCGCGGGCCTCACCGCCTGGCTGGCCAGCAAGCTGGATCCGGCCGTCCAGAACCTCCTGGTCGACCGCGACCCCCGGGCCCTGATCGTCATTCCCCTGACCATCGCGGCCCTGGCGGTGGCCCGGGGCCTGTTCCAGGTGATCACCGCCGTGCTGGTCAACCGCATCGGTCACCGCATCGTCGGCGACGTCCAGGTCCAGCTGTTCGGCCGCATGATCCGGGCCGATCTCGCCCGGCTTCGCTCCCAGCACTCCGGCGCCTATGTCGCCTCAGTCCTGTACGATGCGAACCTGATCCGCGAGGCCTTCACCCAGGGGGTGGTCAACTACGTCCAGCACGCTTTGATCGTGGTCGCGCTGCTGATCTACCTGCTGTGGCTGGACCCGCTGCTGGCGGCCATCGTCATCGTGGCCGCCCCCGTGGCCGGCGTGGTGCTGCGCCGCTTCGCCAAGCGGACGCGGAAGGCTGCGGCCGGGGCCATGTCCGAGACCTCCGCCCTGTCCACCGCCGTCATGGAGAACCTGGACGGGGTCCGAGTGGTCAAGATGGAAGGCCGCGAGGCCGCCGAGGAAGCCCGCGTCGCCGAGGTGGTGGCGCGCCGCCAGACCCACATCATCAAGGGCGCCAACGCCCGCGCCACCGCGGCGCCGGTGACCGAGACCCTGACCATGATCGTGGTCGCGGCGGTGCTGGCCTATGCCGGCTGGCGCGCGGCCCAGGGCGGCCTGACCGTCGGCGAGTTCACCGCCTTCATCGCCTCGCTCCTCATCGTGTCGCAGTCGCTGCGTCAGCTGGCCAATCTTCAGACGGTGATGAGCGAGGGCCTGACCGCCGCCCAGCGCCTGTTCGCCGCGCTGGACGTCGAGCCCGAAATCCGCGACCGCCCGGGCGCGGCCGAACTGCCGGCCGGCCCCTGCGCCGTCGCGCTCGAAGGGGTTTCCTTCGCCTACGGCGACGCCCCGGCCCTTACCGATGTCAGCCTGGAGGTTCGCCCGGGAGAGAGCGTCGCCCTCGTCGGTCCGTCGGGCGGCGGCAAGTCGACCATCCTCAGCCTCATCCCCCGCTTCTATGACGCCGACGCTGGCAGGGTGGCGATCAACGGCGAGGATGTACGCGACCTGACGATCGACTCCCTGCGCGCTCACATCGCGCTCGTGACGCAGGAACCCTTCCTGTTCGACGACACGGTGGCGGCCAACATCGCCTACGCCCGGCCGGGCGCGAGTCCCGACGAGATCGAACAGGCCGCCCGCGCGGCCGCCGCGCACGACTTCATCACCGCGCTTCCCGAGGGCTACGGGACCCGCGTCGGCGAGGCCGGCGGCCGCCTGTCCGGCGGCCAGCGCCAACGCGTCGCCATCGCCCGCGCCTTTCTGAAGGACGCGCCCATCCTGCTGCTCGACGAGGCCACCTCGGCGCTCGACACCGAGAGCGAGGCTCAGGTCCAGGCGGCGCTGGAGCGGCTGATGGAAGGCCGCGCCACCCTCATGATCGCCCACCGCCTGTCGACGGTGCGCAACGCCGACCGCATCTACGTCATCGAAGGCGGCCGGGTGGCCGAAGTCGGCGATCACGCCGGCCTGGTCCGCGCCGGCGGCCTCTATGCGCGCCTGGCCAAGACCCAGTCCCTGGAAGGCGCGGCGTGAGGCCTCTCCGCTCGCCGTTCGTGCAGGGGCTGCTGTCCCGGCTGCTGGCGGGCTGGCTGCGGCTATGCATCGCCACCACCCGCTGGCGGCACGAGAACCTGGAGGCCGCCGAGGAGACCTGGGCGTCGGGCGGCGGCGCCATCGTCTGCTTCTGGCACTCCCGCATCGCGCTGGCGCCGGCCTGCTGGCCGCTCGACAGGGCGCAGGAGCCGCGCGTCCTGATCTCGCTCTCGCCGGACGGAGAGTTCATCGCCCAGGCCGTATCGCGCCTCGGCTTCCCCGCCATTCGCGGCTCCTCGTCCAAGAAGGCGGCGCTCGACAAGGCGAAGGGCGGGGCGGCCGCCTTCCGCGACGTGCTGCGCTGGATTCGGTCGGGCGGCGGGATTGCGGTGACCCCGGACGGTCCGCGGGGTCCTGCCGAGGAGATGGCCGAGGGCGCCGCCCTGCTGGCCAAGGCTTCCGGAGCTCCGGTCCTGCTCGTCGGTCTGGCCTCCAAGCCGGAGATCGTGCTCGACACCTGGGACCGGGCCCGCGTCCCCCTGCCGTTCGGCCGGGGCGCCATCGTCTGGGACGGCCCGATCATCTGGGAGGAGGGGGCCGACCTCGCGTCCGTCCGCCAGGAATGGGCGGCGCGCCTGTCGGCCGCGACCCGGCGCGCGGAGCAGATGCTGTGAGCCTGGCGCTCGCGCTCTATCGCACGGCCACCGGCCTGGCCGAACCCGTCGCCCGGCTGCTGCTTCGCAACCGCGCCGCCAGGGGCAAGGAGGATCCGGCGCGGCTGGATGAGCGGCTTGGTCTTCCCGCGATGGAGCGCCCGGACGGTCCGCTGGTCTGGGTCCATGGCGCCAGCGTGGGCGAAACCCTGTCGGCTCTGCCGCTGGTCGAGCGTATCGGCCGCGAACGGCCGGGCGTGACCGTCCTCGTCACCTCCGGCACGCGCGCCTCGGCCGATCTGCTGCGGCCCCGCCTGCCCCCATTCGCCATCCACCAGTATGTGCCGGTCGACGCGCCGGGCGCAGCCGCCCGCTTCCTCGACCACTGGCGGCCGGACCTGCTGGTTCTTCTGGAAAGCGAGCTCTGGCCGAACCTGTTGCTGGAGGCGAAGGCGCGCGGCTGCCGGCTGGCGCTGGTCAGCGCCCGCCTCACCGAACATTCCGCCGAGGGCTGGTCGCGCCTGAAGGGCGCCGCGCGACGGCTGCTGTCGGCCTTCGACCTGATCCTGACCCAGGACGACCTCTCGGCGCAGCGGCTCGAGGCGCTGGGCGCGACGGTGCAGGGCCGGGCCAATCTGAAGCTGGTCGGGTCGCCCCTGGGCCACGATCAGGCCGAGTTCGAGCGACTGAGCGCCGCCGTCGGCGATCGCGCGGTCGTCGTCTCGGCCAGCACCCACCTGGGAGAGGAAGCCCTGGCCGACGAGGCCGTGGCGTCCCTGCCGGATCGGCCGCTGCACGTCATCGCGCCGCGCCATCCCGTCCGCGCCGACGCAATCGAGGCCGAGCGCATCACCTCGGGCCGCACGGTCGCCCGCCGCTCGCGCGGCGAGGCCCTGGCGCCCGACGTGGACGTCTATCTGGCGGACACGCTGGGAGAGCTCGGCCTGTTCTTCCGCCTGGCCGATGTTGTGGTGCTGGGCGGCGGTTGGGCCGAAGGCGTCGGCGGCCATAATCCGCTGGAGCCCGCGCGCCTGGGCAAGGCGACCGTCAGCGGGCCGTCTGTGGCGAACTGGCGCGGCGTCTTCGCCGACATGGTCGAGGCCGACGCCGTTCGCCTGGCCGAGCCTTCCCATCTGGCCGAAGTGGTCGGCGATCTGCTCGCCAGTCCCGACGAAGCCTCCGCGCTCGGGGAACGCGGACGGGCCTTTGCGCGTCGTGAGGACGGCGCCCTGGATCGTCTCTGGGCGCAGCTGAGGCATCTGGTTCCCGCATGAAGCTCAACACGCCCCGCTGGTGGTATTCACGGAACGCCCGCCACGGGCGGGTCCTGCGCACCCTGCTGACGCCCGTCTCGGCCCTCTACGCCCGCGAAGGCCGGCGTCGGCTCGCCCAGAAGCAGGGGATCGACCCGGGCGTGCCCGTCATCTCGGTCGGCAACCTGACCGTCGGCGGCTCGGGCAAGACGCCGGTGGCGCGCGAAATCCTCAATGTGCTCGCCAAGGCCGGGGTCGACGGCCATGCCGTCTCGCGCGGCTATGGCGGCAAGGAG
>NZ_JANJTL010000133.1 GCF_024711105.1 Brevundimonas sp.
AGTTCAGCAGGTCCCCGTTCAGCCGCAGGTCGCCCGACAGGGTCTCGGCGATGGCCTCCTCGACGCTCTCGCCCGGCAGCCGTTCGGCCAGCCGCTCGGCCGCGGCCCGGCCCAGCAGCCGCGCCGGCTCCGCATCCCGGACCGGCAGGTCGTGCTCGGCGCAGGCGATGGCGGCTTCCAGCAGCGGGAAATCGCCGTCCCCGGCCTTGCCGGCCTGCTTCAGGATGTTCTCGGCCTCTTCGCGCGTCATCGGGTCCGATCAGACTGTTCGTTCGTCTTCAACGATCAAACCGCGAAAATGTCGCGGCCAATGTCCGGGCGCGAAGGCGAACAGATCGAGTCTGAGGTCAAGTCCCTGCAACCCGCGCCGCCGCGCGACCAGCGTCCGCCCGGCCTTCACCAGGCGCGCCCGCTGGTCCGGCAGGAGTGACTCGAGCGCCGCCTCCGGGCTCTCGCGCCGCTTGTCCTCGACGAGCGCCAGCGTCCGCCCGCGCCGCGCCAGCAGATCGATCTCGCCGCCCCCGGCCTTCAGGCGGAAGCCCAGCACCTGATAGCCCTTGGCCATCAGCCAGGCCGCCGCCCAGACCTCGGCCAGACGCCCGGCAGCGCGAGACCGGGAGCCTAGCCGAACCCGCCAGGGGCGTTTCACGCCTCCTCGCCCCGGATGGCGACCGCGCGCCGGTAGAGGTCACGGCGGTTGAGGCCCAGCGCGCGGGCCACTTCCGACGCCGCCTCGGCCGGGCCTGCCGACTTCAGCGCCTGGCGCAGCGCGGCTTCAGCCTCGTCCTCCGTGGCGGCGGCCTCGCGTCCGGGGCCCACGACCACCACGATCTCGCCCTTCGGCGCCTCCAGCCGCGGATCGGCGGCCAAGGCCGCCAGCGGCGCGCGGACGCACTCCTCGTGCAGCTTGGTCAGTTCGCGCGCCACCGCCGCGGGCCGGTCGGCGCCGAGCACCTCGGCCATATCCTCCAGCGAGGCCCGCAGGCGCGGCCCCGTCTCGAACAGCACCAGCGTCGCCCGCGAGGTCGCCAGCTCGTCCAGCCGCGCCCGGCGCGCGCCCGACTTGGGCGGCAGGAAGCCGGTGAACAGGAACCGCTCGGTCGGCAGGCCCGCGATCGACAGCGCCGCCAGCACGCTCGACGCCCCCGGGATCGGATGCACCGGGAAGCCGGCCTCGGCCGCCTCCCGCGCCAGGGCCTGGCCGGGATCGGAGATCAGGGGCGTCCCGGCGTCCGATACCTGGGCCACCACCTTGCCGGCCGCCAGATCCTCCAGAATGCGCGGTCCGGCCTGGGCGGCTACATGCTCGTCATAGCGGACCAGCTTCTTGGACAACCCGTAGGCGCTGAGCAGCTTGCCCGTGACCCGCGTATCCTCGGCC
Organism: Brevundimonas sp.; assembly: GCF_024711105.1. Lineage (GTDB taxonomy): Bacteria > Pseudomonadota > Alphaproteobacteria > Caulobacterales > Caulobacteraceae > Brevundimonas. The sequence continues at coordinate 1,382 of NZ_JANJTL010000133.1, forward strand.
AGCACGACGTCGGCGGCCGCCAGCACGTCCAGCGCGCGCAGGGTGATGTCCCTCAGATTCCCGATCGGCGTCGCCACCAGATAAAGCCCCGGCGAGACAGGCTTTGCGGGCGGTGGAGTGAAGGACATGCAGCGACCCTAGCCAGCCCGCTTCGCGCCGCCAATGGTGCGGCCGCACACCGGAGTTTCGCAACTACTGTGGCGGTAATGACTTTGCAGTCTGGTGAAATTCATGCTGCGCTGCGAACAGGGCCCGGGGCGCCCATATCAGGATCCATGCTCTACACCCTTCACGAGTACGCCTATCACTCGGCCCTGCCGTTCCGAATCGGGGCGCAGATGGCCCGCGATTTCTGGAGCCACCCGGGCAATCCGGCTGCGGCGACGGCCATCGGCCGCACGCTCTACGCCTCGTCCGAGGTGATCGCCGGCCTGACCCGGCGCTACGGCAAGCCCGCCTGGAACATCGATTCGGTCGAGATCGAGGGCCGCGACGTCCGCGTCGTCGAACACGTCGTCTGGTCCTCGCCCTGGTGCCGCCTTGTCCATTTCGCGCGCCATCCGGCGGACATGCGCAAGGCCGGCCGCAAGGGGCCGTCGCCCACGGTGCTGATCGTCGCGCCGCTGTCGGGCCACTACGCCACCCTGCTGCGCGGCACGGTTCGCGCCTTCCTGCAGGACCATGAGGTCTTCGTCACCGACTGGTCCAATGCGCGCCAGGTGCCGATGCTGGAGGGCCGCTTCGACTTCCACGACTACATCGACCACATCCAGACCATGCTGCGCGAGTTGGGCCCCGGCGTGCACGTCGTCGCCGTGTGCCAGCCGGGCCCGCCGGTGCTGGCCGCCGCCAGCCTGATGGCCGAGGACCAGGACCTCTGCCGTCCGGCCTCCATGACCTTCATGGGTTCGCCCATCGACGCGCGGCTGTCACCGACGGTCACCAACCAGCTGGCGGAGGAGAAGCCCTTCGCCTGGTTCAAGTCGGCGATGATCCACACCGTACCCCCGCCCTATCCGGGCATGGGCCGCCGCGTCTATCCGGGCTTCGTCCAGCTCTACAGCTTCATGTCGATGAACGAGGACCAGCACGTCGACGCCCACCGGAAGTATTTCGAGCACCTGGTGTCGGGCGACGGCGACGCGGCCGAGAAGCACGAGGCCTTCTACGACGAGTACCTCTCGGTCCTGGACCTCACCGAGGAGTTCTACCTCCAGACCATCGACATCGTCTTCCAGCAGCACCTGCTGCCGCGCGGCCTGCTGGAGCACCGGGGCCGCAAGGTCGATCCGGCCAAGATCACCGACATCGGCCTGATGACCGTCGAGGGCGAAAAGGACGACATCTCCGGCGTCGGCCAGACCCAGGCGGCCCACGGCCTGGCGACGAACATCCCCGACGAGAAGCGCGAGCTGCTGGTCCAGCCGGAGGTCGGCCACTACGGCGTCTTCAACGGCCGCCGCTTCCGCGACGAGATCTATCCGAAGGTCCGCGACTTCATCGGGCGGAATGAGCGCTAGGCTCGCCCACGGCGACATCCACGACCTCGGCGGCCTTCGCCTGCGTCTCAGCGTCAACCGCCGAGCGCGCCGGGTGTCGGTGCGCATCGATCCTGCGCGCGGCGAGGCCGTGGCGGTGGCGCCGTCCGAGCGCCGCCTGTCCGACGCCCTGGCCTTCGCCCGCTCCCGCGCCGGCTGGATCCGCGAGCGGCTGGGCGAGGCGCCGGCCGCCGGCGCTGGTTTCTCCCCCGGCGGCGAAGCCCTTCTCGAGGGCCGATCCGTGCCGCTGGAAGCCGTCCCGGGCGCGAGCGCCGCGCGGCTGGTCGACACCCCGTCCGGCCTGGCCATCCGTTCCGGCGGCGAGGGCGAGGCCTTCTCGCGCCGCGTCGAGAACCTGCTGCGCCGCATGGCCCGCGAAAGGCTGGCGCATCACACCGAGACCCACGCCCGCACCCTGGGCCTGAAGCCGCCTCGGGTCGGCGTCGGCGACCCGAAAAGTCGCTGGGGCTCCTGCACGCCGGGGCGCGGCTCGATCCGATATTCCTGGCGGCTGATCATGGCCCCCCCCGAGGTGCTGGACTACGTCGCCGCCCACGAGGTGGCGCACCTTGTCCACTGCGACCATTCCCCCGCCTTCCGGAGCGTGGTCGAGCGCCTCGTCGGCGACCACAAGCCTCACCGGGCCTGGCTGCGCGCACACGGGGCGAGGCTGCACGCTGCCGGGCGTGCTTGACCGGCGGCGGCCATGAGGCCAAGCAACCGCCCATGACCGACACCTACTCCACCCTCCTGATCGAGCGCCACGCCGACGGCTACGCCGTGGTGACCCTGAACCGGCCCGAGAGCCTGAACGCCCTGAACTCGACCCTGCTGGGCGAGCTGGCGGCCTTCCTCGACGCGGTCGAGACCGATGACAGCGTGCGCTGCCTGATCATCACCGGGTCCGGCGAGAAGGCCTTCGCGGCCGGCGCCGACATCAAGGAGATGGCCAGCCAGTCCTATGCGGACATGTACCGGTCGAACTTCTTCTCCGAGGGCGCCGACCGGCTGGCCCGGTTCCGCAAGCCCGTGATCGCCGCCGTCAACGGCTTCGCGCTCGGCGGCGGCTGCGAGCTGGCCATGCTGTGCGACATCATCGTGGCGTCCGAGAAGGCCAGGTTCGGCCAGCCGGAGATCAACCTGGGCGTCGCCCCCGGCATCGGCGGCTCACAGCGCCTGACCCGCCTGGTGGGCAAGTCCAAGGCCATGGACCTGATCCTCACCGGCCGGATGATGGACGCGCAGGAAGCGCTTCAGTCGAACCTCGCCGCCCGCGTGGTCCCGCACGAGAGCCTGATGGACGAGTGCCGCGCCATGGCCTCGAAGATGGGGTCCCAGTCCCTGCTGGCCCTGATGGCCAACAAGGAGATGGTCAACGCCGCGCTCGAGACCACCCTGACCCAGGGCGTCCAGTTCGAACGCCGCCTGTTCCACTCCCTCTTCGCCTTCGAGGACCAGAAGGAAGGCATGGGCGCCTTCGTCGAGAAGCGGAAGCCCGAGTTCAAGCACCGCTAGTCCAGGCGCGCGTGCGCCCTCACGGGGAACGACCCCATGCCCCGCACCTTCGGCGGGGCGGCGGTGAAGCGGAAACCCTCGGCGGGAAGGTCGGCGAGGCGGGTCATGTGCTCGACGATCAGTATGCCCGCGCCGAGCAGGACGGAGTGGACGGGGCGCGAGCCGCCCGACACGTCGTCGATGTTGTAGCTGTCGATGCCGACCAGGGCCGCGCCACGGTCGCGCAGGGCCAGGGCCGCCGCTTCGGTCAGGTGCGGATGCCCCTCGAAATAGGCGTCGGTGCGCCAGTGGCGGTCCCAGCCGGTCAGGACCAGTACGGCCCGCCCCGTGACCTCGAAGCCGTCGAGGACCTCGGGCCCGATGACCCGCCCGCGCTCGCGGACATCGACGACCAGCCCCGGGAGGTCGCAGACGCGCTCCAGGCCGACATCGGCCAGATCCTCGCCGTCGGCGTAGCGGTGATAGGGCGTGTCGATGTAGGTGCCGGTGTTGGCCACCATCTCGATCCGGCCGATCTGGAACTCGGTCCCGGCGTCGTAGCGTTCGCGGCTGTCGACGAAGGACAGGTGGTCGCAGATCAGGGGCGCCGGCAAGCCCTTGTAGGTGACCATGCCGCTTTCGATGTCGTGGCTCAGGTCGATGAAGCGCATGGGCCGAGCCTAGCCGTGCGGACGGGCCGCGCAACAGCGGTGGGCGCGTTGACCGCCCGGGGGCTTTCGGCTATAGGCCCGCCCTCCTGAGATTTCATGCGCCGCGGGGTCTGCTCGCGGCGTCTTCGTTCGAGGTTCGACGACACATGGCCAACAACCCCGGCGCCAAGAAGGCGATCCGCAAGATCGAGGCGCGCACCGAGGTCAACCGCGCCCGCCGCTCGCGCGTGCGCACCTTCCTGCGCCGCTTCGAAGAGGCGATCGCCGCCGGTGACGCCGGCGCCGCCAAGGCCGCCTTCGGCGAGGCCCAGTCGGAAGTCATGCGCGCCGTCTCCAAGGGCGTGATCCACAAGAACACCGGCTCGCGCAAAGTGTCGCGCCTGGCCGCCCGGCTGAAGAAGCTCGCGGCCGCCTGATAGCCGACATAAGGCTAATTCGTTAGACATTTCAACGCCGAGCGAGGACCGCCTCGCTCGGCGTTTTGTCGTATGCGGATAAGTGAAGCTCGCGGATTCGCGGGTCCTTGTGAGCAACTCACAATGATTTCCGAAGCCGCCAAAGGGCTTACGTGAGTCAACGAATTTATCCGTCGACAGGCGAACGAATCATCGTTGACCACGCCCGATGGGCGATTAACTTGGTCGGCCTTGGCCCCCTGTTCCTGCGTGAATGAGGGGCGGCGCGGGGGGCTCTCGCGTCCGGGCCAAGAGGTCAGAATTGGCGAAGCGTTCCCGCCCGCGAGGAGGTCACTCCCGCAGGTCAGGAGAACTCGCGCCTAGGAACGGGGGTGCTGAGAGATGGGGAGCCTGGCCGAGATGCCGAATTCGCAGCCTGAGGATGTCTGGGGCCAGGTTGCGCGTGCACTGCGCGCTGAGCTCGGCGAAGGCGCCTTCAGCTCGTATGTGGAGCCCGCGCGTCTGCGGGTCGGCCCGGCAGGTTCGCTCTATCTGGTGACCCCCACCGCCTACGCCCGCGACTGGCTCAAGAAGAACGCCATGGGCCGCATCAACGAGCTGTGGCGCGCCTATGACGGCGAGCGCCGCTGTCTCGAGGCCCGCGCCCGCGCCGAATACGAGGCCGAGTTCCCGAACGTGGAAACCGTCTCGGCCACCGTAATCCCGATGTCGCCCCGTCCGACGGTCGCCGCCGTGGCCGACAGCCCGCGCGCGGTCCGCGCGGCCGGCCTGCAGGAGCGGCTTACCTTCGACACCTTCGTGCCCGGCCGCGGCAACGAGTTCGCCTTCGCCGTGGCGCGCCAGATCGCGTCCTGGGCCGATGGGCATTTCAATCCGGTCTTCTTTTGCGGGCCTTACGGCTACGGCAAGACGCACCTGCTGAACGCCATGGCCTGGGAGGCGCAGCGCCTGCGCCCGAACGCCAAGGTCATCTATCTGACCGCCGAGCGCTTTCTGTCGGGCTTCGTGCGCGCCATCCAGGACAAGTCGACCGCCGCCTTCAAGGAAGAGCTGCGCAGCGCCGACCTGCTGCTGCTCGACGACGTCCATTTCATCGGCGGCAAGCAGACGACCCAGGAAGAGCTGTTCCACACCCTCACCTGCCTGCTCGAGGAAGGCCGCCGCGTGGTGCTGGCGGCCGACCGGCCGCCGTCGGCCCTGTCCGAGGTCGAGCCGCGTCTGCGCAGCCACCTGGCCGCCGGCCTGACCTGCCCGGTCGAAGCCGCCGACCGCGACCTTAAGCTGGCCGTGCTGGAGAAGAAGCTGGAGGCCCTGGCCTCGCTCAACCTCGTCCAGGGCCGCGCCCGTCCCGAGGTCCTGTCGCACCTGATCGACCGCACGCCCGGCTCCATCCGCGAGCTGGAAGGCGGGCTGAACACCCTGGCCGCCGCCGCCGGCCAGCGCATCTCCAGCCTGACGGTGGACGAGGTGCAGAGCCTGCTGTCCGCCGGCTTCCGGGCCAGCGAGCGCCGCATCACCGTCGACGAAATCCAGAAGGTCACCGCCGACCACTTCGGCCTGAAGCAGGCCGACCTGCTGTCGCCTCGCCGCACCCGCCAGGTCGCCCGTCCGCGTCAGGTCGGCATGTACCTGTGCAAGCAGCTGACCACCCGCTCCTACCCCGACATCGGCCGCCGCTTCGGCGGGCGCGACCACACGACCGTCCTGCACGGCGTGCGCCGCATCGAGGAGCTGATCGGCCAGGACGAACAGATCGCCCGCGACGTCGAGGCCCTGATCCGCAAGCTGCGCGGCTAGAGGCCCAGTTCCGAGATCAGTTGGGCGGCGCTCATGCCGCCCTCCCTTAGCGCCTTCAGCGAGGTCGAGCTGTCGCGCTTGGCCAGGCGCTTGCCCGTCTCGTCCAGCACCAGGCCGTGGTGCCGATAGACCGGCGTCGGCAGGTCCAGCAGCGCCTGCAGCACGCGCTGCATGGACGTCAGCTCGGCCAGGTCCTCGCCACGGATGACGTGGGTGATCCCCTGGCGCGCGTCGTCGACGACCGAGGCGATGACATAGCCCGCGCCGATGTCCTTCCTGCCCACCACCATGTCGCCCAGCGTCTCGGGGGTGGCGTGGCGGACGTCCGGCGAGGCCCCCTCCTCCGTCCAGGTCAGCTGCTCGAAGCCCCCGAGCCGCTCGCGCGCGGCCGTAAGCGACAGCCGCCAGGCGAAGGGCCGCCCCTCGGCCAGCAGGGCGACCTCCTCGACCTCGGGGATAGGGCCGCCGGCGAAGGCCTGGGCGTCCTTCGGATCGCCCGCGTTCGGAGCGACGCCGGCGAGCGCCATCAGCTCCTTGCGGGTGCGGAAACAGCGGTAGAGCACCCCAATGTCACGCAGCCGCCCGATGGCGGCCTCATAGTCCGGCCGATGTTCCGACTGGCGCAGCACCGGCGTCTCCCACTCAATGCCGAGCCACCGAAGGTCCTCGTAGATCCCGGCCTCGAACTCGGGCCGGCAGCGGGTGAAGTCGGTGTCCTCGATCCGGAGCAGGAAGCGTCCGCTCGCCACCTGGGCGGCACGGAAGGCGACCAGAGCCGAATAGGCGTGGCCCTTGTGCAGCCAGCCGGTGGGTGACGGCGCGAAGCGGGTGGCGAAGGCCATGGCCCGTGGCTTACACGGCTCTCCCATGATCGTCGCGCCTTCCGATGAGGTTCTGGCCCAGCTGCGCGCCGCGCTCGCCGCGCGCGACGGGAGGCTGGCGCGGGCGCATGCCGCGGCGCCCGCCATCTCCTGGCGTCGGCGCGAGAATGGCTTTCCCGGCCTGCTCTGGATGATCGTGGGCCAGCAGGTGTCAACGGCGTCGGCCGCCGCGATCTGGGGCCGGGTCGAGAGCGGGCTGGGCGTGGTCTCGCCCGAGACGGTGCTGGCGCGCGGGATCGAGGGCATGCGGACGCTCGGCCTGTCGCTGCCCAAGGCGCGCTACGCGGTCGCCCTGGCCGAGGCCCAGGCGTCCGGCGCGGTCGATCTCGACGGACTGGGCCGGCTGACGGACGCGGAGGCGTCCGAGGTCCTGCTATCGCTCAAGGGCGTCGGCCGCTGGACCGCCGAGACCTATCTGATGTTCTGCGAAGGCCGCATGGATGTCTTTCCGGGCGGGGACATCGCGCTTCAGGAGGCCATGCGCTGGGCCGATCGGCTCGATCGCCGCCCCAGCCAGGACGAGGCCTATGCGCGCGCCGAGGCCTGGGGGCCGCACCGCTCGGTGGCGGCGCATCTGCTGTGGGCGTGGTACGGAGCCGTGCGCCGGGGCGAGACGCTCCATCCCCTGAGGAACACCGCATGATCCTGCCCGAACTGCCGATCATCGGCCCGACCCTGGTGGCCTTGGACTACGCCGGCGTGGCCCTCTTCGCGGCCACCGGCGCGCTGGCCGGCGCGCGGCTGCGCCAGGACCTGGTCACCATCGCCTTCTTCGCGGCCGTCACCGGCGTGGGCGGCGGCACGCTTCGCGACCTGCTGATCGGGGCGCCGGTCTTCTGGGTGCAGGACTGGCGATATGTCGCCGTCTGCATCGCCGCGGCGATCGTGGTCTGGTTCCTGGGCGGGGCCGGCTGGCGGCTGCGGGCGCTGCTCTGGCTCGACGCCGTGGGCCTCGCGGCCTACGGCGTCATCGGCGCGGCCAAGGCGGCGGCCTATGGCGTGCCGCCGCTCATCTGCGTCGTCATGGGCGCCCTGACCGCCTGTTTCGGCGGGGTCGTTCGCGACCTGCTGGCCGGCCAGCCCTCCATCCTGCTTCAGCGCGAGATCACGGTGACGGCGGCGCTGGTGGCCGCCACGACCTTCGTCGGCCTGCAGTGGCTGGGCCTGTCGGTGGCGATCTCGGCCGGGGTCGGTGTCATCCTCGGCTTCACGCTGCGGGCGGGCGCCCTGGCCTGGGGCTGGAGCCTCCCGGCCTTCCCGGCGCCGCCGCCGAGGGATGCGGCCTGACCGGGCGCGGAAGGCGACCAGTTCAGCCATCGGGCTGAAAACACAGTCCGGACACCGCTCGGCGCCCACACGATTTCAAGGACCGGAGTCCCAGTCTAACCGCGCGGCGATCGACGGGCGTAAAGTCACGACGAGGTGGCCGAAGGCTCTGATTTCAGGCTGGTTCAGCCGAGGTGATGCGGGGATTCCAGGTTCGGGTCAGGAGCGTCAGAGCCGGTGCGCGGCCAGGATCGCGCCGTCGGCGGCCTGGACCAGGACGACGCCTTCCAGGCCTTCCTCCGCGGCGGCCGGCAGGTCCATGCGCACGGGCCGGCCGGTCCAGCGGCCCAGGCGGACCAGTTCGCGCACGACGTTGGCGTGCTCCAGGCTGCGGCCGCGGTTCTCGCCCCGGCGCACGCGCACGGGATCTGGCCGGGGTTCATAGCGGATCAGCCAGACGTCGGCGCCGTCAGACGGGGCGCGGCCCGCGCCGACGGCCAGCTCGCCGGTGCGGTCGATCACCGCCACGTCCGGTCCGGATGCCGGTCGCTCGCCCTCAGCGTCGATCGCCCGGATGACTTCGGCCGGGCGCACCGCCATGGCCTCGCGGCGGCCGTCGATCACGGCCTGGGGCGTATAAAGGCCACGCAGCTGAAGCGCCTGCTGGTAGGCGCGCTGGCGATCGGAGAACTCCGGCTTGGCGAAGGTGTCGCGCCAGCCGAGATAGTCCCAATAGTCCACGGGATAGGTCAGGACGAGCACGTCGGGCCGCTCCGCCAGGTCGGCGGCGAATTCGCCCGTGTCCGCGCACGCCGCGCACCCCTGGGCGGTGAACAGCTCCACCACCACCGGATCGTCGGCCGCGTCCTGGGCCGAGGCGGCGCTCAGCCCCCCGGTCGCCAGGCACAGCGCCGCGAAGATCGCGCCCGCCCTCAGCATCATGGCTGACGTTCTAGCGGCTGACGGGCGCGAGGAGTCTTCAACACGCCGTGAGCGCTCAGTCGTCCATCAGCTGCTGGGCGAAATAGACGTAGTGCCGCGCCCAGCGCCGGGCGTTGGCGGCCGGGTCGGCGTCGTAGGAGTGGCCGCCGGCGGTGTCCTCGAAATAGATCGGGTCATAGCCGTACTCCTCCAGCCGCGCCGCGAACTTGCGGGCGTGGCCGGGGTGGACCCGGTCGTCGTGGGTGTTGGTCGTGATGTAGACGCGCGGGAAGTCCTCCACGCCCGGCCGCACGTTCTGGTAGCCGGAGTAGCGCGCGATGAAGGCGGCGTCGCCGGGCACACGCGGGTCGCCATATTCCCCGATCCACGAGGCCCCGGCCGGCAGCTCGTGATAGCGCAGCATGTCGATCAGCGGGCTTTCGATCACTGCCGCATTGAAGAGGTCCGGCCGCTGGGTCACCGCCACCGACGTCAGCACGCCTCCGTTCGACCGGCCATAGATGCCCAAGTGGTCGGGCGAGGTGATCCCGCGCCGGATCAGGTCCTCGGCCACGGCGTAGTAGTCATCGAAGGCCCGCTGGCGGTTCTCGCGCAGCGCCGCCTGGTGCCAGGCCGGGCCGAACTCCCCGCCGCCGCGGATGTTGGCGATGACGAAGACGCCGCCGTGCTCCAGCCACAGGGCGCCCATCTCGGGGATGTAGTCGGCGGGCTTGGAGATCTGGAAGCCGCCGTAGCCGTACAGGATGGTCCCGGCCGACCCGTCCATCGCCAGGTCGCGCGGGCGCACCACGAAATAGGGGATCTCGGTGCCATCGGTGGAGATCGCCTGGAACTGTTCGACTACCGCGTTGGAGGCGTCAAAGCGGGCCGGCATCTGGGCGACGACCTGGCCGATGTCGAGCGTGCGGCTCTGGTCCGCGCGGCGCTGGTCCTCGCCGGAGCCCACGTCCGCGGTGAACAAGGTGGTCGGGGTCAGGAAGCCCTCGACGGAATAGAAGACGTCGTTTGACGACCGGCCGGCGTCGACCAGAGCGACGGTCGCGTTATCCGGAACCGCGACCACCGTCTCGGGCCAGCCCCACTCGCCGCGATTGGCGAAGACGCGCAGCTGGCCGACCACGTTGTCGAACATGGAGACCACGACCCGGTCGCGGGTGATGGCCACCGACTCGATCGACTGGCGGTCGTTAGGAACGAAGATTTCGCGGTCTTGATTGCTCCAGTAAACACCATCAGCGCCGGCGACCAACTCCTCCAGCGTGTAGTAGAGCAGAGAACCTGAGGCGTGCGGCTGAGGCGCGCGCGAACTCCGGCTCCACGGCTCCTCAATGCTGAAAACCAGGCCGTCTCCAAGCGTCCCCCAGACCGTGGCCCGCTCGGGGAGACTCAGCCTAACCGGCTCACCGTCGATGAGCGCGTAGGTCTCGCTGCGGAAGGTGTCGAGCGGCCGGGTGATGATCACCGCTTCCACCGCGCCGTCCGGCCCGCGATAGACGCTGGGGTTCACGCCATAGCCGCCGTCGCCTTGCTGGCCGGCGAAGACGGTCGTCGCCTCGGCCAGGGTCTGGCCGCGGTCCAGCGCGCGCACGATGTAGGGATAGCCGCTCTCGGTCAGGGACGGGACCCCGTCCACCTCGCCGAAGTCGGTGGCGACCAGCAGGGTGTCGGCGTCCAGCCAGTCGTAGCGGTGCTTGCCCATCGGCAGGCGGAAGCCGTCCTCGACGAAGGCGCGGGCGTGGGTGTCGTACTCACGCACTTCCACCGCGTCGCCGCCGCCGTCCGACAGGGCGACCAGGCAAAGCCGCTCGTCCGGGCCGTAGCAGGTCGCGCCCTTCCACACCCAGTCGCGGCCTTCGGCGCGAGCTAGGGCGTCGATGTCGAGGACGGTTTCCCAGGCCGGCGTCCCGGCGCGATAGCCCTCCGGCGCCGCCCGCCGCCAGATGCCCTTCGGATGCTCGTCGTCCTGCCAGAAGTTGTAGACCATGCCGTCCTGCATGTGCGGCATGGCGATGCGGTCGGTCGCCGACAGGATGGCGTAGGCCTCGCGGCGGAATTCCTCGAAGCGCGGATCGGCGTCGAGCACGGCCTGGGCGTCCGCGTTGAACTCCGCCACGCGCGCCATGGCGCGCTCGCCGTCGACCTCTTCCAGCCAGATGTAAGGATCGGCCGCCGCGACGCTCTCGGGGTCGAGCGCGGCCGGCATGGCGGGAGACGGAACCTGCACCGGCTGCACGCCCAATGCGCTGGCGGAAGGCGTGCCGTAGCCGACGTGCCGGTCCATCACCTCGGCCGCATCCAGCGGCGCGGGCGTCTGCGCCAGGGCGACCGTTGAGGCCGAGGTCATCAGCAGGGCGAGGGCCAGGGTGCGCATGCAGGCGACTCCAATATCGTGCTCACCCCGGCGAATGCCGGGGCCCAGATGACAGAACGCTGAACCGATCCAGATCGCACGGCGAAACTTCCGGCAGCCTGCGCCATACGATCTGGGCCCCGGCATTCGCCGGGGTGAGCGGTTCTATTGGTCAGTTTGCGGCATCAGACGCCGGCTCAGATAGGTGTACTCCAGCGCGATCCGCCGGGCGGTGTGCAGCAGGTTGGCGCCCGCCGCGTGGCCGCCGTCGGTGTTCTCGAAATACAGCACCGGATAGCCCAGCTCCTCCAGCCGCGCCGCCGCCTTGCGGGCGTGGCCCGGATGGACGCGGTCGTCGGCCGTGGAGGTATGGATGAACACCTCCGGATAGGGCTGGCCGGCGCGCAGGTTCTGATAGGGCGAATAGGCTTCGATCCACGCGCGCTGCTCGGGGATGTCCGGGTTGCCGTACTCCGCGATCCAGCTCGCGCCGGCCAGCAGCCGGTGGAAGCGCAGCATGTCGAACAGGGGCACCTGGATGACCGCCGCATTGATCAGGTCCGGACGCTGGGTGAGCATCGCGCCCATGAACAGTCCGCCCTGCGAGCCGCCCATGATGCCGAGGTGCGGCTGGGAGGTGATGCCGCGCGTGATCAGGTCCTGGGCGATGGCCTGGAAGTCCTCGTGCGCCCGCTGGCGGTTCTCCTGCAGCGCCGCCTGGTGCCAGCGCGGGCCGAACTCGCCGCCGCCGCGGGTGTTGGCCACGACATAGACGCCGCCGCGCTCCAGCCACAGCCGGCCGACCGTCGCCGAATAGCCGGGCAGCAAGGACGACTGGAAGCCGCCGTAGCCGTAGAGCAGCGTCGGGTTGGAGCCGTCCATCGGCATGTCTTCGCGGTGGACCACGAAATAGGGGATCATCGTCCCGTCGGCGGAGCGGGCCTCGAACTGCTCCACGACAAGGCCCTCGGCGTTGAACCGGGCCGGCAGGCTCTTGACCTGTTCGGCCGTGCCGGCGGCGGCGTCGGCCAGCCACAGGCTCGACGGGTTCAGATAACCGCTGACCGAGGCGAACAGCCAATCGTCCTCTTCCGAGGCCGAGACCACCCCGACGGTGACGTTCTCCGGCAGAGGCAGGCGGCGCCGGCTCCAGCCGTCGCCGTCGCCCTCGGGCCGCAGCACGATGACCGAGCCGCGCACGTTCTCGTACAGCGCCACGACCAGTTCGTTGCGGGTGTTGGTCACGCCCTCGATGGCGTCGCGCTCGCCGGGCCGCAGCACCAACTCGGGCCGCGCGCCGGTCGGATCAGCCATCAGCTCATCGAGGTCGTAGGCGATCAGGTCGCCTGAGGTGAACGCCTCTCCGGTCGGGGCGGTCCAGTCCTGGTTCGTGGAGAAGACGAGCCGGCCGCCGACATAGGCGTTGATGTCCGACCGCGCCGGCAGCGGCAACTGGGTGACGCTCAAGTCATCGTTCACCAGCCAGGTCTCGGACTCATAGAAGGTGATCGAGCGGTTGATCAGGGTGGCGGCGATCTCGCCGTCCGGCTCGCGCAGGGTGTAGCCGGCCACGGCCACGTCGGTCTGCTGCCCCCGGAAGATCTCCGGCGCTTCGGACAGCGGCTGGCCGCGCGTCCAGTGGCGCACCGTCATCGGGTAGCCTGAGTCCGTCATCGAGCCCGCGCCGAAATCGGTGCCGACAAGCAGGTGGTCGCGGTCCAGCCAACTGACCTGACTCTTGGCCTCAGGGATGACGATGCCGTCCTCGACGAAGCGGCGCTCGACGGTGTCATATTCGCGGATGGTAACCGCGTCGCGGCCGCCGTCCGACAGGCTGACGAGGCAGTACCGCTCGTCCGGGCTCAGGCAGTTGGCGCCCTTGTAGACCCAGTTCTCGCCCTCGGCTTCGGCCAGGGCGTCGAAGTCCAGGATGGTCGTCCATTCCGGCGTGGGGGTGCGATAGCTGTCCAGCGTCGTGCGCCGCCAGATGCCGCGCACGTGGTTGGCGTCCTGCCAGAAGTTGTCGACATAGCCGCCGCGGGTGAAGCCCGGCATGGGAATGCGGTCGGTCGCCTGCAGGATGTCCAGCGCCTGCTGGTGCAGGGTGTCGTAGAGCGGATCGGACTGCAGCCGGCCCAGGCTCGCCGCATTGTGCTGCTCGACCCACTCCATGGCCCGCTCGCCGTGGATCTCCTCAAGCCACAGATAGGGATCGTCGCTCTCCGCGGGCGCGGCGGGCGTTTCCTGGGCGAGGGTCGGCGCAGGCAGGGTCATGGCGATGCAAGCAAGAACAGCGGCGGAAGCGCCGAGACGACGGAACATGGGGCGAGCCCTCCCGAGGGACAATGCGGCCGGCACCATAGAGGGGGAGGACCCGGCGGCAAGATTACAATCCCGTCATTCATCCGCCTGCGTCAGGGTGACGAAAGCTTCGCTGGCGGCTATTCATCACCTGATGAAGGAGGCTCGCCCATGACCGATTTCGCCGACCGCTGGTGGCGCTCCGAGGACGGCGTGAGGCTCTACGCCCGCGACTACGCCGGTGCGGCGGGCGAGGCGAAGCTGCCGGTTATCGCCATCCACGGCCTGACCCGCAACTCGGCGGACTTCGGCGCGATCGCGCCGATCGTCGCCGCCACCGGCCGCCGCGTGCTGGCGGTCGATGTGCGCGGACGGGCCCGGTCGGACCGCGCGGCCGACCCGATGACCTATCAGCCGGCGCAGTACGCGCGCGACATGCTGGCGCTGATGGACCAGGCCGGCGTCGGCCGGGCCGTGTTCATGGGCACCTCCATGGGCGGGCTGATCACCATGGCGCTCACCGCCATCGCGCCGGAACGGATCGCCGCGGCCATCCTCAACGACGTCGGCCCGGAGGTCTCGCTGGTCGGCCTGACCCGCATCGCCGCCTACGCCGGCCAGCCCGTCGACACCCCGGCCTGGGACGACGCGGTCGCCTACGCCCGCAAGCACAACGCCATCGCCCTGCCCCACTATACGGACGCCGACTGGCAAGCCTTCGCCCGCCGGGTCTTCCGCGAGGGGCCGGACGGACGGCCCGTGCTCGACTACGACCCGAACATCGCCGTGCCGATCCGCGCCGCTGGCCAGGCCGCGCTGGTGCCGGACCTGTGGAGCGACTTCGAGCGCCTCGCGACCGGCCGCCCGACCCTGCTCATCCGCGGCGCGACCTCAGACCTCCTGGACGCCGAGATCGCCGGTCGCATGCGCGCCCGTGCGCCGGAGATGCGCTACGCCGAGGTCCCCGGCATCGGCCACGCCCCGATGCTCGACGAGCCGGCGGCGGAGGCGGCGATTCTGGAGTTTCTGGGCAGCGTCGCCTGACGTCATCCCGGCCGCAGGCCCGCAGGGCCGGAGAGCCGGGACCTAAACGCTGACGGCGCCGCCGAGCTTGGGCCCCGGATCGCCGCTGCGCGCCGTCCGGGGTGACGGCCGCTATTCAGTCGGCACGTTCGCGTCCAGCTCGTCCAGCCAGACCCGCGCCGTCGCATCGCTCGGCGCGCGCCAGTCGCCGCGCGGGCTCAGGGACCCGCCCGTCACCACCTTCGGTCCGTTCGGCAGGGCCGAGCGCTTGAACTGGCTGGTCTGGAAGAAGCGCACCAGGAACTTCCTCAGCCACGCCCGGATGGTCGCCAGGTCGTAGGACCCCTTCTCGTCCTCGGGCGTGCCGGCCGGCCAGGCGCCGCGCGCCGGATCGCTCCAGGCCTCGTGCGCCAGATAGGCCACCTTCGACGGCTTCAGCCCGAAGCGGGTCACGTAGAACAGAAAGAAGTCGTTCAGCGCATAGGGCCCGACCGTGCCCTCGGTCGACTGCAGCTCGCCGTCCTTGGGCGGCACCAGCTCGGGCGATATCTCGGTGCCGAGGATCGAGCGCAGGATCGGGACGACCTCCGCGCCCACCACCTCGCGGTCGGCCACCCAGCGGATCAGGTGGCGCATCAGCGTCTTCGCGATGCCGCCGTTGACGTTGTAGTGGCTCATGTGGTCGCCGACGCCATAGGTCGCCCAGCCCAGCGCCAGTTCCGACAGGTCCCCGGTGCCCAGCACGAAGGCGTGGTGGTGGTTGGCGAGCCGGAACAGGTAGTCGGTACGCAGGCCCGCCTGTACGTTCTCGAAGGTGATGTCGTGGACCGGCTCGCCGCGCGAGAACGGATGGTCGATCTCCTTCAGCATCGTCTTGGCCGTCGGCCGAATGTCGATCTCGTGGCCGGTGACGCCCAGCGCCTTCATCAGGGCCCAGGCGTTCGACTTGGTCCCCTCCGAGGTCGCGAAACCCGGCATGGTGAAGCCCAGGATGCTGGACCTCGGCAGGCCCAGCCGGTCGAAAGCCCGGCAGGCGACCAGCAGGGCGTGAGTCGAATCCAGCCCGCCCGAGACGCCGATGACGATCCGCTCGCCGTTCGTAGCCTGCATCCGGCGCATCAGGCCCTGCACCTGGATGTTGAAGGCCTCGTAGAGGTCCTGGTCCAGCCGCGCCGCGTCGTCCGGCACGAAGGGGAAGCGGTCCAGCGGCCGGCGCAGCGGGCTCGCCGCCCGGCCCTCGCCCGCCTCGAAGGTCAGGGTGACGAAGGCGGTTTCGTCCAGCTCGCGCCGGGCGCAGTCGGCGAAGGTGCCGGTGCGCATCCGCTCGGCCCCGATCCGCTCCACGTCGATGTCGGCGATCGTCAGGTGGCTCTCCATCGAGAACCGCTCGCCGGACGCCAGGCAGGCGCCCAGCTCGTGGATCGTGGCCTGTCCGTCCCAGGCCAGGTCGGTGGTGCTCTCGCCCCAGCCCGAGGCGGTGAAGACATAGGCCGCCTGCGCCCGCGCCGACTGGCTGGAGCACAGCATCGAGCGGTCCTGCGCCTTGCCGATCAGCACGTTCGACGCCGACAGGTTCAGCAGGATGCGCGCGCCCGCCAGCGCCTGGCGCGTCGAGGGCGGCAGCGGCGCCCAGTAGTCCTCGCAGATCTCCACTCCGAAGGCGAAGCCCGGCCGGTCGTCCGCCTCGAACAGCAGGTGGGTGCCGAACGGCGCCCAGACCTCGCCGATCCGGATCGCGTCGCCGTCGGCCCGCCCCGCGGGCGAGAACCAGCGCTTTTCGTAATACTCCCGGTAGTTCGGCAGGTAAGTCTTGGGGACCACGCCCAGCACCGTCCCGTCGGCCAGGACGACGCCGCAGTTATAGAGGCGATCCGCTCGCCGGATCGGCGCCCCGACCACCGCGACCACGCCGGTCTCCTCGGTCAGCCGGACCAGCTCCGCCACCTGCTGCTCGACCTCGTCCAGCAGGGCGTCCTGCAGCAGCAGGTCGTCGATCGCATAGGCCGACAGGCTCAGCTCCGGAAAGACGATGAGGTCACAGCCCTCGTCCGCCGCCTGCCGGATCAGCCGCGCATGCTCCGCCCCGTTCGCCGCCGGGTCGGCCGTATGCACCACCGGCGTCGCCGCCGCGACGCGCACGAAGCCGTGGGTGGAGGGGGAGAAGAAGGGGTGTCGATCCGCCAAAATCGCGTCCTCTGGGTCAGCTGCAATCTAGGCCGTAACGCGTGGGCCCGCCACTTGGGCTATTCGGCGTTGGGGATGCAGATCTGTTCGCCGCAGGCCTTGCAGTGCACGGCGTCCGGATCGTGACGCTGTAACCCGCAGGTGGGACAGGGGAAGGTCACCTTGTGCGGTCGGAAGATCGCCTGACCCAGTCGGACGAACAGGGTCACCCCGGTGAGCATGATCACGATCGAGACAATCCTGCCCCACGCCCCTGGCAGCAGGATGTCGCCGTAGCCCGTCGTGGTCAGGCTGGTGACGGTGAAATAGAGCGCGTCGATGTATCCGGTGATGCCCTCGGTGACGCCCACGAAGCTGGCGTAGACGAAGCCAGTGGCCACGAAGATAAAGGTCACCAGCGACGCCAGCGCCTTGATGATGTCCTCGGTCCAGGTGTCGTCATAGCGGCGGCCGACGGTGCGCCAGAAGAAGTCACTGTGGATCAGGGTCCACAGGCGCAGCACCCTCAGGAAGCCGAAATTGTCCAGCCAGGCGGGGAACAGCAGCGTCGCCAGGACGGCGAGATCCACCCAGACGATGGGCTTCTTCAGCCAGTCCAGCAGCTCGTTGTGGGCGTAGGCCCGCGCGGCGATGTCGAGGAACAGGATGGCCGCGATGAGATAGTCGATCGCGTAGAAGATCGTCCGATAGCCCTGCAGGATCGGGCTGGCGATGAAGAAGGCGATGATCACCAGATCGATGATCAGGACTGTCAGCCGGAAGCGGACGGCGGTGCGCGACGAGCCGTGATAGAGCGCCCGCAGCCGGGCCTTCAGGCGCAGGCCTTCGCGCGGGCCGGGCTGGACCGTCGATTGGGTCATCCGTCCCCGCTTAGGCTGGTCCCTGCCGTTCGCCAAGCTTTGCGACTATATGGGCGGGAAATGAGCCGTCCCTTCGTGAAGATGAACGGCCTGGGCAACGACTTCGTCGTCGTCGAGGCGCGCAGCGAGCCGTTCCGGCCAACGCCGGAAAAGGTGCGGGCGATCTGCGACCGGAACACCGGCGAGGGTTGCGACCAGCTGATCGCCATCGAGCGGTCCGATCACGGCGCTTACATGCGGGTCTGGAACGCCGACGGCGGCCAGGTCGAGACCTGTGGCAACGCCCTCCGCTGCGTCGGCTGGCTGCTGATGCAGGCCTCGGGGCTGGATGAGGCCGAGATCGACACCGCTGGCGGCATGACGCGCGCGTTCTCCGCCGGCGAGCGGCGCGTCAGCGTCGACATGGGCGAGCCCCGCCTCGCCTGGACCGACATCCCCCTGGCCGAGGAAATGGACACCCGTGGCATCGAGCTGCAGATCGGCCCGGTCGACGACCCGGTGCTGCACACGCCGGGCGCCGTCTCGATGGGCAATCCGCATGTGGTCTTCTTCGCCGACCGGGAATTTGACGACGCCTTCGTGCGCGGATCCGGATCTCTGCTGGAGCATCATCCGCTGTTCCCGGAGGGCGTGAACGTCGGCTTCGCACGGGTGCTGTCGCCGGACCGCATCCGGTTGCGCGTCTGGGAGCGGGGCGCGGGCCTGACGCGGGCCTGCGGCACCGGCGCCTGCGCGGCGCTCGTCGCCGCCTCGCGAAAGGGCCTGACCGGGCGACGGGCCGTGCTGGAACTCGACGGCGGGGAGCTCGAGGTCGAGTGGCGCGAGGACGGCCACGTCTGGATGACCGGTCCGGTCGAGGTCGAACGGACCGGGACGCTGAACCTCTAGAGGGCCTCGCCCCTCAGCAGCCTGGGCAGGTCGCCGACGGCGCCGCCGGCCTCCTGCATGAAGAAGCGGCGCGCGGGCTCGAGCCGGTTCACCGCCGCCATGCCGGTGTCGCGGACCAGCCGGACCAGCGGATTGTCGGTGGCGAACAGGCGATCGAAGCCGTCCGTCATGGCGCTCATCGCCAGGTTGTCGAACCGCCGCCAGCGGTCGTAGCGCTCCAGCACCGGCGCCGAGCCGATGTCCTCGCCCAGCCTACGGGCCTCGACCAGAGTTTCGGCGAGCGCGGCGGCGTCCTTCAGGCCAAGGTTCAGGCCCTGCCCCGCCAGCGGGTGGATGGCGTGGCCAGCATCACCCAGCAGGGCGGCGCGGGGACCGGCCAGGGTTTCGGCCAGTTGCAGGCCAAGCGGATAGACGAAGCGTGGCTCCAGCGCCTCGACGTGGCCGAGGAACTCGCCGAAGCGGCGCTTCAGGTGGGCGTTGAAGGCCGGCAGGCTGGCGGTCTTGAGCGCGCGGGCGCGGTCGTGCGGCTCGGTCCAGACCAGGCTGGCGCGCTGCTCGGTCAGCGGCAGGATGGCCAGCGCTCCATCTGGCAGGAAGACTTCATGGGCCACGCCGCCGTGGTCCTGTTCGAGGCGAACCGTGGCGACCACGCCCGAGCGCGGATAGGGCCAGCCGACCACGCCGATCCCGGCCCAGTCGCGGACCACCGAGGCGCGGCCTTCGGCTCCGACAATCAGCGGCGCGCTGACCGACGTCCCGTCCGACAGCTCGGCCGTCACGTCGAATCCGTCCCCCGACAGGCTCCTCAGTCCCACCGGCGTGCGCAGCTCGACCGACGAGGCCTCAAGCGCGCGGGACAGACCGACACGCGCCTGACGGTTCTCGATCATCCAGCCCAGCGGCTCGCCTTCCGAACGGTCGGCGATCTCTTCGGCGTCGAAGCGGAGATAGGCGCCGAGGCCCTTGCCCGACGCGGCTCCGGGGCGCTTGCCGTCGGTTACCAGGATGCGGCGGATAGGCTGGGCGACCTCGGTTAGGTGCTCGCCGACGCCGAGCACTCGCCACTGGCGGAAGCTGGAATAGGCGATGGCCGAGGCGCGGCCGTCGAAGGTCGGCTCCAGCTGGGCGCTGAACGGCAGCGGATCGACCAGCACGACCCTGAGCCCGCCGTGGGCGGCCGCGAGCGCGAAGGTGGCCCCGGCCAGGCCGGCCCCCGCGACGATGACGTCGGCGTCGAAGGACTTCATGCCCGTCCTATGCGCCGCGCGCGCGGGCCGGTCCAGCGCTCGACCGAGGCTCATCGTAAATGCGCCCTTAACCGCGCGCGCGGCATCCAGGGATGTTCGATTTCTGGAGGGCGGGCATGACTTCGGCCGCGGCGGTTGTGGGCGAGAGGCTGGCGGAGACGTTCCGCCTGTTCTGGGACGCGCCCCTGACCGCGCGCATCCGGGGCGGCATGGTCGCGGTGCTGGGCCTGGGCCTGGTCATCTCCTTCGTCAGCTACGATCCCGCGGACCCGAGCTGGAACGCGGCGACGGGTCTGCCGCCGGAGAACTGGCTGGGCACGCCCGGCGCGCTGTGGGCCGATATCTGGCTGCAGAGCCTGGGCCTGGCCGCGTGGCCGGCGGCGCTGTTCATGCTTTACATGGGGCTGAGACGGGCGGCTGACGGGGATCCCCTGCGGACGCGGGCGACCGGTCGCTGGCGGGCGCTGTGGGCGGCGCTGATGGTGCTGGTGTTTTCCGGAGGCCTGTCGACCCTGCCGACGCCCGCGGCCTGGCCGCTCGGCAAGGGCCTGGGCGGCTTCTGGGGCTCGGCCCTGACCGATGGCCTGCAGGGCTTCTTCGCCTTCCTCCACCTCCCCGGACCGGCCGTCTGGTCGGGCCTGATCCTGATGGCCGGGGCGCTGGCGCTGCTGGTTCCCGCGCTCGGCCTCAACGGCTCTGACCTGGAGCGGGTCTCCGCCCTGCTGGATCGGTCGCGGTCGCCCGCGCCGCCGCCCGCAGCGACGAAGCGCGCCGCCCGCCCGCGCGCCGCCGCCCGAAAGCCCGAACCCGCTCTCGAACGCCCCGCCCGCCCCGCGCCGGCCCCGAAGGTGGCCGACACCCGCGCGCCCAAGTCCTCGGGTCGCGAGGTGCGCGAAAACCAGGGCGTCCTGCCCTTCGCGCCCACCAACGGCTTCCGCTTGCCCGAGCTGAACATCCTGTCGCGCGGACCCGGCCGGTCGGCCTCGGTCGACGAACAGGCCCTGCTCCAGAACGCCCGCATGCTGGAAGGCGTGCTGGCCGAGTTCGGCGTGCGCGGGACCATCGACCAGATCCGCCCCGGGCCGGTCGTGACCCTCTATGAGCTGCTGCCTGCGCCCGGCGTGAAGCACGCGCGAGTGGTGGCCCTGTCGGACGACATCGCCCGCTCCATGTCGGCGCGCGCCTGCCGCGTCTCGGTGGTCCAGGGCAAGAACGCCATCGGCATCGAGCTGCCCAACGCGCGACGCGAGACCGTCTTCCTGCGCGACCTGCTGGCCTCGGCTGAGTTCGAGAAGGCGGGCCACGTCCTGCCGCTGGCGCTGGGCCAGACCATCGGCGGCGAGCCCTACATGGCCGATCTCGCGCGCATGCCGCACCTGCTGATCGCGGGCACCACCGGCTCGGGCAAGTCGGTCGGGGTCAACGCCATGATCCTGTCGATCCTGTACCGGCTCAGCCCCGAGCAGTGCCGCTTCATCATGATCGACCCCAAGATGCTGGAACTCAGCGTCTATGACGGCATCCCGCACCTGCTGGCACCCGTCGTTACCGATCCGAAGAAGGCGGTGGTCGCCCTGAAGTGGACCGTGCGCGAGATGGAGGACCGCTATCGCCGCATGTCCAAGATCGGCGTGCGCAACATCGCCTCCTACAACGAGCGGGCCCGCGAGGCCCTGGCCAAGGGCGAGCACTTTGAACGCACCGTCCAGACCGGCTTCGACGAGAACCGGCGCCCCGTCTACGAGTCCGAGAAGATCCGGCCTGAGCCCATGCCCTATCTCGTGGTGGTCATGGACGAGATGGCGGACCTGATGCTGGTCGCGGGCAAGGACGTCGAAGGCGCCGTCCAGCGCCTGGCCCAGATGGCGCGGGCCGCCGGCATCCACCTGATCATGGCCACCCAGCGGCCGTCGGTGGACGTCATCACCGGCACCATCAAGGCCAACTTCCCGACCCGGATCAGCTTCCAGGTCACCTCCAAGATCGACAGCCGCACCATCCTGGGCGAGCAGGGCGCCGAGCAGCTGTTGGGCCAGGGCGACATGCTCTACATGGCCGGCGGCGGGCGGGTGATGCGCCTGCACGGGCCGTTCGTGAAGGACGAGGAGGTCGAGGCCGTGGCCAGGTTCCTGCGCGAGCAGGGCGAGCCGGACTATCTCGACGAGGTCACCTATGCGCCCGACGAGGAAGACGGGGGCTCCGACGACTACGAGGGCGGCTCGGGCGACGACCTCTACGACCGCGCGGTGGCCGTGGTCACCCGCGACCGCAAGGCCTCGACCAGCTACATCCAGCGCCGCCTGCAGATCGGCTACAACCGCGCGGCCTCGCTGATGGAACGGATGGAGCAGGAAGGCGTCGTCGGCCCGGCTAACCACGCCGGCAAGCGCGACATCCTGGCGGGCCCGCCGCCGTCCTGACCCTATCGGATCGGCGGGAACAGCCCGCGCGGCTTCCAGACGGGCGGCTGGGCCTGAGGCATCAGAACCGCCAGCGGGGCCGGGGCCCTGGCCAGCTCGGGATAGATCAACGGCTCCGCCCGGGTTTTGTCGAAGGTGTAGAAGGCCGGCATGGTGATGCGCCGCCCGCGCGTCACCTTCAGCACGCCGTGCTCGTGGTGATAGCCCGCGCTGAAGGCCACCAGCATGCCCTTGGTGGGTTTCAGGACCTTGTCCTGAGCGGTTAAATAGAGCTCGCCCCCCGCATAGTCGTCATTGAGGTAGACGATGCTCGAGAAGTCCCGCCAGGGCGTGGAATGCGCCGAGCCGTCCGGATTTGAGTTGTCCGTGTGGCACGGCAGGAAGGAGCCGCGCTCCCAGATGTTCAGCTGCACCGTGTCGGTCCACAGCGGATGGGTGAGGGCGTAGAACTCCTCCAGCATCTTCGTGGCGCGCTTCTGGAAGCCGCCCATGATGGCCGCGGCCGAGGCGTCGTGGGCGGCCACGTCGTTCATGTAGACGATGCGACCTTCCCAGAAATCGATGCCGATCTTGCGGTGCTTCACCAGGCCATGCAGCCGGTTGAACATGGTCACCAGCCGGTCGCACTCCTTCGCGTCGAGGAAGTCCGGCACGATGATGAAGTCCTGGTCGGCGTATTGGTCCGGCGTGATCCGGGCGGTCTGCTCGCCCGGGGTCAGCACACCGTCCACAACGCGGGCCCGGCCGGCGTCGTTGGCCTGCGTCTGCCCGAGGTCGACCGACGCCATGCGGCTGTGCGGCGCCCACGCCCTGCGATCGAACATGCAAGCTACTCCACTCAACGGACTGGACATTTTGGCTAGCACGGGGTCCGGCCGAATGGAAATGACGCGGTCTGACGGAACCGCCGAAGCTGAACGGCGCTTCATTCCCCCGCCGGACAATGGCCACGCAGCCGCCCTTGCGGCGACAAGCCTGATCGCTAGAGACGACCCCGAAAGGAGATCAGACTCATGAGCCTGACTCGCAGACATCTCATGGGCGCCGCCGGCGCCCTCACGGCCCTGACGCTGGCGAGCCCCGCGCTCGCTCAGTCCAGCCTGACCGCCGCCCAGCGCCAGCTGCTGGAACGGGCCGAGACCTATCTGCAGGGCGTGCGCTCGGTGCGCGGACGATTCGTCGAGACGAGCCCGCGCGGGCAGACCTCGAACGGGGCCTTCTACCTGCGCCGGCCCGGCCGGATGCGGTTCGAGTATGACGCGCCATCGCGCCTGGTGCTGGTCGCCGACGGCACTTTCGTACACCGCTGGGATCCGCGCCTCGAAACCGACCAGCGCGTTCCGATGAACCAGACGCCGCTGTCGATCCTGCTGGCCGACAGCGTCAGCTTTGGCTCGCGCTACATCCGCGTCGACCGGGTGCAGGCGACCTCGGGCGGCGGCGCCCAGATCACCGTCAGCGACACCCGCCAGGGCCGCCGCGGCTCGCTCACCATGGTGTTCGGCGGTTCGCCCTATCGCCTGCGCGAATGGACGGTCACCGACGCCCAGGGCGGCCGCACGCGGGTGCAGCTGGTGACGCTGCAGAGCGCCTCGAGCCTGGCGAACAGCCTTTTCCAGGACCCGCACTAGGATTTGACTTTTTCTTTGCGCCGTGGCTTTATGGCAACAGGCGTTCGGACGGCGGTCCGGTCGCCGCGTCGCCGGAAAGTCCCCTCCCGGCGGCGGCGTGAGAGACGATCCCTTGGACGCCCGGCTCGAACCTCCCGAGCCGGGCGTCTTTTTGCTAAGCGGGCGGCATGCTGAGAATCGCGACCTGGAACATCAACTCCGTGCGGCTGCGCGCCGATCAGGTCGTTCGCTTCATCGAAGAGCAGCAGCCGGACGTGCTGATGCTGCAGGAGATCAAGTGCCGCACCGAGGAGTTCCCCTCTTCCTACTTCCGGGACGCCGGCCTGCCGTACCTGCGCGTGCAGGGGCAGAAGGGCTGGCACGGCGTGGCCATCGCCAGCCGCCGGCCGATCGCCGACGGCCCGGC